>NZ_CP036265.1:522500-822500 GCF_007743815.1 Alienimonas californiensis | reverse complement strand
GGGCTCCCTCACCGCCCTGACCGCCGCCGACCCCGCCGCCAGCCTGGCGATGGTCTGCGACCGGGTCGCGGACGCCCTGGACCGCTGCGACCACGCCCCGCTGACGGTGATCCTGCGGGACGCCTCCCCCGGCGCCTTCACGGCGATGCTGATCGCTCACCTGACGGCCCGTTTGAACGGCGGCCACGGCCTGACCGCCGGCGAGGTGGACGCCCGACTGGCCGGCCGCGACGCCGACCACCACTACACCGCCAAGCCCTGGCTGGCCGACGAGGCCGCCGACCGGCTTCGCACCCACGGCGACCGCCTGCGGGTGGTTGACGCCCGCGGGGCGGCCTTCGGCGAGGTGCTCCACACCCTGACCCGTACCGGCTCCCTGCACGCCCGCGGGTCTCAGGCGGAGGGTCAGAACCCCCACGCCGGCGGCGTGCTGTGCGACGCCGCGACGGCCGACGAGCTGTCCCGTTTGGCGGAGTTCGCCGCCGAGACTGGCTGCTGGGCCCTCGCCGCGACGGCCCCCTGCACCCCGGTGCAGCACACGGAGCCGGTCTGGTACGCCGCCGACGCCCGCGGCAGTTGGCAGCCGGAGCGCCCGACCCGCAACCGCTCCGTGGAGCGGGAGGCCCGCGAAAGCGCCCGCCTGCGGCAGTTCCGCGACCTCGTCGGCGAATGGATCGCCCGCGCCGCGGCGTGAGTGCGGATTCACTGAGTGGAGATGAACGAAGCCGGACGCGAGAGCGCCCGGCTTCGTTCCTGCGCGGCGTGTACTGTGTGCCGCCGGCGCCCCGCCCGCACGCCCTCGCACACACGGACCAAGGAACAGGATTCCGCCGATGTTCGATCGAAAGCTCTCCAGGTCCTTCAGCGCCGGCGTCAACGTGTCCACGGGGGAATTGGTCTGGTATCTCCTACTGGCCTCATTGGTTTGGGCCGTTCTCTATTTGGCGCTGAGAACTCGACTGCGGCATCGTCGCGTCGCGTCCCAGGAGCCGAACTCCCGGCAAATCGCTCGGGAACTTCTGCATTCCGTACGCAGCATCGCGATCTTCGGGCTGGTGACGACCTTGGTCGTGTTCGCGGAGCTGTCCGGCTGGACGCTGCTCTATAACGACCTCGACAAATACGGGTGGTGGTGGTTGGCCGTCAGCTTTCTGCTGATGGTGTTCCTGCACGACGCCTATTTTTATTGGACCCACCGCCTCATGCACCACGGCCGGTTCTATCGCCGGCTTCATCACACGCATCATCTGTCGACTAGTCCGACCCCCTGGGCGGCCTACGCCTTCAGTCCCTGGGAGGCGCTCGTTCAGGCCGGGATCGGACCGCTGATCGTGTTCACGATCCCGTCACACCCGTCCGTCTTCGCCGCGTTCATGCTCTGGCAAATCGCATTCAACGTCTATGGCCACTGCGGCTACGAGCTGTTCCCCCGCTGGTTCGTGCGGTCGCCGCTGGGCTTCGTTCTGAACACCTCGACGCACCACTCCCAGCACCACGAGAAGTTCCGTTCCAACTACGGGCTCTATTTCAACTTCTGGGACCGCGTGATGGGGACGAATCACCCGGCGTATCAGGCGAAGTTCGAGAGCGTCGGCGATCGCAGTTCGTAAGGCGGAAAACAGGCGGGGCGCCGGCGTGCCGCCAATACGGAACGAGGTGGACTGACCTGAGAGAACGGTCGACCTTCGCACCGCACGCTCACCCCGTCCGGCTCCGCGTCCGCCGCACCGGCCGCTGGGAGCGTGGCACCCCGGGGCAAGTGGCTACCTCGCACTCGCCCAAGGTGAATCTTCGAACGGTTGCGTATCCCATCCATCGCCGACGATATCGAACCTGAATATGTCGACTCCCCTCCCGGAGTTCTGGGAGTAAACCTTTACATCGAATGGCTCATCACGAGCACCCACGATGGCGTGCCGACACTCGTTCGGCAAAAGGTCGGGAATGAGAAACGAAGCTGACCAGGATCCATTCCTTCCACCGTCAATGCACGCAATCCGGTTTTGACCCAGCAGGTCATGTCTGCGAATGGCGTCTGAGTTGAACGTCACATCGATCTTTACGTTTTCATCGACGCCGGTCCCCTGATTTAGACACGCGGTCGTGATGAGGCACATTCCAGGCGGGATTGTTCCGGCTGGGCCGTAGTTGACGTAAATGTAGGGATCCCGGATTGGGTACGGAACGCTGACTGGGACGGGTAAGATTTTCTGGTAGGGGACGTGGCCTGCCGGTATGTGCAGCCCGGCGGGTGGGTCGTACGGCAAGGAGTCTCGTTGCACGTATACTAGGGCTATCGTCTCCGCGAAATTTGGGCCAGCGTTAAGCGATGATGGATTGACTAATGCTCTGCGTGCCCGGTCTTCGCCTTTAGTCTTCCATGATAATAATAGCTCGGCGGTGTATTCTTTCTCGTCCACGTCGATCAGGCGAGCGCAACTCTGGCACAGCCAGATCCCATTTGAGTGATGCTTTCTTTGTTCAGTGGTTAGCAGTGGATTGAATCGCGGACCGCCCACTGCGGCCGCTGTAATGTGTGCCGCGACACCCTTATTGGTGGATTTGTCAGACGCGTCGTTCGGACCGTACGTCGACGCGCAGCAAGAGGGATTGCAGCACATCGTGCCAGTTCTCTTCGCCAAGAGAAGTTTGGTGGCTTCGCTGAAGTCGTGCCTCACTGCTTTCTTCTCCGACGCAAAGGTCTTAGGTGTCGCCGCGACGCAAGCGGTCGCTGGTGAAGTCTACTTGTAGTTTGATACGCTTGTCGCCTCTGAGGACGGGCGGGTCACACTGCGTCCTGCCAGTGCAGTGGGACTATAAAGACAGTGCGACGTAGATGAGTCGGGCGAAACTCGTTTTGAATTTCGCGGCGTTCTCACAGTCGAAACGCCAGTAGTGCCGGCCGCGGTTGAGGATCCGGTGCCTCCCGCCCAGCATGGGCGCCCCGTCCGGTTCCGCCCGCGCCCCGCCCGCCGATGAACGCTCTCGCCCCGCTGCTTCTGGTCGGCCTCATCGTGCCGGCCGCCGATCCCTTGGCCGAGCCAGCCGATTGGCCCGCCGTGGGCGGGGATCGCGGGGGGATGCGGTTCTCGGAACTCGATCAGATCGACCGCTCCAACGTCGGGCGGCTGGAACCGGCGTGGACCTGGCACACCGGCGAGCTGGCCGATCGGCCCGGTAAGACGATCGAGTGCACGCCGGTGGTGGTGGACGGCGTAATGTACGTCACCACGAATTACCTGCGGGTGGCGGCGCTGGACGCGGCGACGGGGGAGGAGCGCTGGAGCTTCGACCCGCTCCGCGATCATCCGTACCCCTTTCAGCCCACCTCCGGCGGGGTGAACCGCGGCGTCGCCTGGTGGTCGGACGGCGAACCGGACGGCGAGCGCCGGATCCTGCACGGCACCGCCGACGGGCGGTTGTTCTCGCTGGACGCCCGCACCGGAAAGCTCGACCCGGCGTTCGGCGAGGGCGGCGTCCGCGATCTGCGGGCCGAACTGCCGCCGGCGGCCCGGCAGTTGCCGTACGGGCCGACCTCGGCGCCGGCGATTTATGAGGATGTGGTCATCCTGGGCGTCTCCAACGGCGAGGGGCCGGGCGTCGCGGCGCCGGGCGACGTGCGGGCCTTCGACGTCCGCACCGGGGCCCAACTATGGGCCTTCCGCACCGTGCCGGCCCCGGGCGAGTTCGGGAACGACACCTGGGCCGGCGACTCCTGGCAGAACCGAGGCGGAGCGAACGCCTGGGGCGGGGCGAACGTCGACGTGACGCGGGGTCTGGTCTTCTGCGGCACCGGGTCGGCGGCGTTCGACTTCTACGGCGGCGATCGGCACGGGGAGAACCTGTTCGCCAACTGCGTGCTGGCCCTCGACGCCCGCACCGGGGAGCGGAAATGGCACTTCCAAACGCTGCACCACGATCTCTGGGACCACGACCTCCCCACTCCGCCGGTGCTGACGACGGTCGAACGGGACGGCCAATCCGTCGACGCCGCCGCCCAGGTGACCAAGACCGGGCACCTGTTCCTGTTCAACCGGGAGACCGGCGAACCGCTGTTCGACATTGAAGAACGCCCCGTCCCGCCCTCCGACGTCCCCGGCGAGCAGGCGTGGCCGACCCAGCCGACGCCCGTCAAACCCCCGCCTTTCGCCGCCCGGCATCTGGACGAGTCGAACCTGACGAACATCGGCGAGGCGAACCGGGAGTCGGCCCTCGAACAGCTCAAGAGGTTCCGCCACGGCCCGGGCAACGCCCCGCCGAGTTTGCAGGGCACGATCGTCACCCCCGGCACCCACGGCGGGGCGAACTGGTCCGGGGCGGCGTTCGACCCGACGCGTCAATATTTGATCGTCAATTCGACGAACGTGCCGAACATTATGCAGCTCGTTCCGGCCTCCACAAATAACCGTTATCGCTATGGGCACGCGGGGTACGATCAGTTCCGGGATCACGAGGGCTACCCCGCAATCGCCCCGCCGTGGGGGTTGTTGACGGCGATCGACCTCAACTCCGGCGAGTTCGCCTGGCAGGTTCCGCTGGGGGAGTTCCCGGAACTGACCGCCCGCGGCGTGCCGCAGACCGGCACGGAGAACTTCGGCGGCCCGATCGTCACCGCCGGCGGGCTGGTGTTCATCGCCGGCACGAAGGACGAGCGAATTCGCGCCTTCGACGCCGCGACCGGGGAGGAGCTCTGGAGCGCCCAGCTGCCCGCGGGCGGCTACGCGACGCCCTGCACCTACGCGGTGAACGGCCGGCAGTACGTCGCCGTCGCCGCCGGCGGGGCCGGCAAACTCGGCACCCCCGCCGGCGACGCCTTCGTCGCCTTCGCCCTCCCCCAAGAATGAACCGCCGCCTTATCGGCCCTGACCCAGATGCCTGCCGAGTTCTCGAACGACGCGTCCCTCGTCGGCTGCTGGCGTGTCGAAGCGACCGACATGATCGAGGGACGAACCGTCAGCTTAATTGGAGGGCTGCCGGGCGAATACGTCGAGTTCACGGACGACGGCCGCTACCGCGTCGATTTACTGGATCGGCGGCCTTCGGAAGGTCCGTTCGAACGGGTCCGCTCCGACTTCGGTCCGGGATTAAACTTCTGGATTGAGGGGCTGGAAAGTTTGATCACCCGTTGCCTTTACGAAATCGACGGCGACTCGCTGACGATCTGCATCGCGGGCGACTACGGGCCCCGCCCCGTCGCGGTTCGTCGGGACGACGACAAGCTCTGGTGCGTGAAGACCTTTCGCCGGTGCGAGCGGCCGCGGCGTCGCCGGAAATAACCCCGGCGACGCCTTCGTCGCCTTCGCCCTGCCGGCGGAACGACCCGCGGCGGTCACTCCGTCGGTTCCCGGACCCGCCCGCCCCGCGGGGGCAAGTCGCCCGGCGGGGTCGCGGTTCGTTCGCGGAAGTCTCTGCGGCGCAATCGGTTCGGGAAAAACAGGTCCCGACCCCCCGTAGGGTGAGGGGCCGACCGCCCCGCCCGCACCGGACGCAGGCGGCCGCCGGCGTCCTCGCGGGGCGGGCGACGCGGCCGACGTTGGTGACGGACGCCGCGGAGTTCGCCCCCGCACCGGTCGGCCCGCGACCGGCCGGTGCGAACCGCCACCCCGCCCGTCGGCACGGACGCCGACCCCGCCCCGCCTTCCCCCGGGAGAGTCCTTAGGCGTCCGCCTGAGCGGCCCCGGGCACGGCGGGCGGTCGTTCCGAAGCCCGGCCCCTGTTTCCCGTGAACCGGGGCGCCGGAGCCCGTATTCCACCTTCTCCACTCCTGCCCCGGCGTACACCGGCCGGGCCGACGATCCGTCGGGCGGGGCGGCGACCGAACTGCGTGCTGCGAGAACCCCAGGCGACAATTCGATCCGCGACCCGACCGCGGGGCTGGCGCCCCGCGGTCGGGTTCGCCGCTGCGCCGACCGACGTTTTCCTGCGCCCCCACGGGGCGCGGTCGCATTGGTACACTGTGAATCCCGTCCCGAACGCTCGCCCCGCCGTGATCGCGCCGCTCGCCGCCTGCTTGCTGGTTCTGAGCCCCGTCGCGGGGGGCGAAGCGGAACCGGGCGACGCTGCGGCGGCGATCGCGGCGACGGTCGACGAACACTTCGTCGTCGCCTGGGCGCTGGAGGGCGTCACGCCGGCCGAACCGGCGACGGACGAGGCCTGGTTCCGCCGGGTGCACCTGGACCTCACCGGCCGCATCCCCACCGCCTCGGCGGTGCGGGACTTCGTGGACGCGCACCCGTTCGGGGCCGACGACGCGGCAAAGCGGGCCGTGGTCGAGGGGCTGCTGAACGGGCCCGGGTACGTCACGCACTTCACCGCCGTCTGGCGGGACGCGCTGGTGCCGGAACTGACCCGCGACCAGCAGGCCGCCTTCCAGCGCCCCGGGTTCGAAGCCTGGCTGCGGAACGCCCTCCTCGAGAACCGCCCCTACGACGACTTCGCCCGGGAACTGCTCACCGCCGAACTGGCCGCCGCGGACATGGAGGCGACGCCCTTCGGCCCGCAAACCGGCTCCGCCGGGCCGCAGGCCTTTTATACGGCTCGGGAGACGAAGCCGGAGGAACTCGCCGCGGCGACCACCCGGGCGTTCCTGGGCACCCGGCTGGAGTGTGCGGAGTGTCACGATCATCCCTTCGACCACTGGAAGCAGGAGGAGTTCTGGCGGTTCGCCGCCTTCTTCGGCGGGCTGGAACGGGACACGGACCGCGGCGGCCGGCTGGGCGAGTTGCGGGAACGCACCGACGCCACCGTGCTCCAAATTCCGCCGGAGGTGACGCTCAAAAGCGGCGTGACGGAAGTGCCGGCGACCTACCTCGACGGCTCCGCCCCGGTCCTCATCCCCGGCCAGAGCCCGCGGAGCGCTCTCGCCGAACGGCTCGTCGCGCCGGAGAACGACCTGTTCGCCCGGGTCGCGGTGAACCGGCTGTGGGGCCTGCTGTTCGGCCGCGGGATCGTCGACCCGGTGGACGACTTCGGCGAGTTGAACCCGCCCTCGCACCCGGAGTTATTAGACAAACTGGCCGAGCAGTTCGTCGCCTCCGGCTACGACCTCAAAACGCTACTGACCGGCCTGGCGCTGAGCGACGCCTACGGGCTGTCGTCCAAGCACGAGAGCGACCCGCCGGGCGATCTGTTCGCCCGCTACCCCGTCAAACCGCTGCCGGCGGCGGTGTTATACGACAGTCTGGAGCGGGCGACGGGGCGGTTCACGCCCTTCGACCCGACCGACGGCGGCAACCCGTTCATCATGCAGGAGGACGCCCGGGCGGAGTTTTTGAATACCTTCCGGGACGACTCCGAACGCCCCGCCGACCGCCGCACCAGCATCCTGCAGGCGCTCAGCCTGATGAACGGCGGGCTGGTCGCCGAGAGCGTGGACCTCCGCCGCAGCCGCACCTTCGCCGCGGCCCTCTCCGCCCCCTACCTCGACCGCGACGGCCGCCTGGACGCCCTGTTCCTGGCGACGCTCTCCCGCCAGCCCTACCCCGCGGAACGGGAGGAACTAAACGCCTACGTCCACGCCGCCGACGACGAGGCCGAGGCGCTGGCGGACCTGTTTTGGACGCTGCTGAACAGCAGCGAATTCAGCACAAACCACTAACGAGCTTTTTGATGTCCGTCCTCTCCCGCCGCCGGGCCCTGCAAGCGTTCGCCGCGAGCGCGGCGGGGGCGTCGATGTCCGGCTGGCTGCCGGCGCTCGCCGCGGCGGCAGGTGATCAGACGCCGCCGCGGTCCGTCATTCTGCTCTGGATGACCGGCGGGCCGAGCCAGCTCGATACCTTCGATCCCAAGCCGAACCACGAGAACGGCGGGGAGTTCAAGGCGATCGACACCGCCGTGCCCGGCGTGCAGATTGCCGAGCACTTGCCCGGCATCGCCCAGCGGCTGGACCGCTGCGCGATCCTGCGGACCCTCTCCACCCCGGAGGGGGACCACGGCCGGGCGACCTATCTGGCCCGCACCGGCTACCGGCCCGGCGGGGCGATCGACTACCCCACGCTGGGGGCGGCGATCTCCAAGGAGTTAGCCGCCCGGCCCGACCGGGCCGAGACCGATCTGCCGGGCTATATCTCCGTCGCCCCGTTCCGGCTGGCGAACCCGGCGGCGTTCGGCAGCGGGTTCCTCGGGCCGGAGTTCGCCCCGCTGGTCGTCGGCGAGGGGGCCGGCGACCCCAATGCGACGGGCGGGAACGCGTTGACGGTTCGTAACCTCGCCCCGCCCCGCGGCGCCGGCGGGGAGCGGATGCAGCGGCGACTCGAATTGTTGTCGAATTTCGAGTCCTCCTTCGCCACGAACCGTCCGGACGCTGCCCTCGTGGGCCGCCGGACCGCCTACGAAAAGGCCGTCCGCATGATGGGCGGCGCCGCCGCGGGGGCGTTCGATCTGGAGAAGGAACCGGCGGCGCTGAAGGACAAATACGGCCGCAGCCCCTTCGGGCAGGGCTGCCTGCTGGCCCGCCGACTGGTGGAGCGGGGCGTGCCCTTCGTGGAGGTGAGCCTCAACGGCGTGACCGGCGGCGAAGCCTTCGCCTGGGACACCCACGCCGACAACTTCGAAGCGGTGAAGGGGCTCTGCGGGGTGTTGGACCCGGCGTGGAGCACGCTGCTGGACGACCTGAACGACCGCGGTCTGGGCGACACGCTGGTCGTCTGGATGGGCGAGTTCGGCCGCACGCCGACGATCAATCCGCAGGGCGGCCGCGACCATTTCCCGATGGCCTGGAACGCGGTGATGTGCGGCGGCGGGATCGTCGGCGGCTCCGTGGTGGGCGCCACGGACGAGGCGGGGATGGAGGTGACGGACCGGCCGATCAGCGCCGCGGACTTCGCCGCCACCCTCTGCCGGGCCGCGGGCGTGGACCCGTGGCGGGACAACCTCAGCAACGTCGGCCGCCCGATCCGCCTCGCCGACCCGGAGGCGAACCCGGTGGAAGAGATTCTGGCGTGAGGCTTCATGGTGAGCCCGAAGCGCAAGTGAGAGTGGACGGCTCCGAACCTCGCTTGCGCTTCGGGCTCACAAGAGACCCTAACTCAACCGCTCCCCCGTCCCCGGCCGTTGGGCGACGGCGACGTTGGCGAACAGCAGGCCCGTCACGATCGCCGCGGCGATCAGCAGCGTATTGAACACGGATTGAAACGACCGCATCTCGTCGTGGTCGAGCAATTGCGTGACGCTGTTAAACCCCACGCTGCCCGGCACCAGTAGGAGGAGCCCCGGCAGCAAGGTGACCAGCGCCGGCCGCCGGCGCCAGCGGCCGACGGCGTTGCTGAAGGCCCCCACGGCGAACGCCGCCACCGACGGCCCCGCCAGCGGGCCGAGCAGCGCCACGCCCAGCCGGGCCCCAAAAAAAGCCACGAACGCCGCCACGCAGATCCAGCCGAAGTCCCGCGCCCGCGCCTGAAACAACACGGTGAAGGCCAGCGAGGCGACGAACAGGCTGCCGGCGACCACCGCGTCGCCCAGCCCCGCCTCCGGCCCCGGCGCCGCGGGCTCGGCGACCAGGGCGACGAGGCTGCGGCCTAACTCCACCCCGAAGCCGATCATCATGAGTTGGGCCACCGCCCCCGCGAACCGGGCGGAGCCGGAGACGAGGTTCTGGGCGGCCAGTTCGTTCATCGCGATCGTCAACGTGAGCCCGGGGATGAACAGAATCAGAGCGCTGACCGTCACGATCGCGGCGGCGAGGTCCGGCAGCAGGACCGCGGCGCCGATCGCCGCGGCGGAGACGAGCACGCTGCTGCCGGGAAGGAGGAGACGTTGCAGGCCGGGCCGCTTGGAGCTGAGCCAGGCCAGCGTGCCGACCAGCAGGGCCAGCGCCCCGGCGAGGGCCGCCTCGGGGGCGCCGCCGCCGAAGAACGGGGCGGCGGTGACGCCGACCAGCCCGGTCGCCGGCACGGTCCACGCCGGGCCGAACCGCGGCGGTCGCTCCACGATCGCCCGCACGGCGGTCCGTCCCGCGGCGGCGTCGGTCGCCCCGGAGGCGATCGACGCCTGCAGGACGTATAAATCGCGGAGCTTGGCCAGATCCACCTCCCCGGGGGAGACGCGGATCATCGTCGTGCGATGCTCCCGCGGTTCGCCGAAGCCGAACGAGATCGAGGTCGGGGCGGCGAAATACTGGGCGGCGACGCCGAGGGCCGTCGCCGTTTCGGTCATCAATTCTTCCAGCTCGTGAGCCGGGGCGCCGAAGCGGTGCAGGGCGCTCGCCAGTTCGATGATGAGCGGCGTCGCCTCGGTCAATTCGGTCTCGGAATTCATCGGCCCTCGGCCCCGGCCGTGCCGAAGACCGCCGCCCGCAGTTCGCCGAACAGGCGGGCGAAGTCCGGGCGTTGATAATGGGCGTTCAACCCGCTGGGGTTCGGCAAGACCCAGACGTCCGCCCCGCCGACGGTCCGCTCCTGCCGGCCGATCACGGCTCCCGGCTCTGCGAAGGCGGTGCGATAGGCGGTCACGCCGAGGAACGCCACCGTCCGCACGCCGTTCGCTTCGACCTTCGCCGCCAGCTCCTCCGCCCCCTCCTCCAGTTCGTCCCGGCTCAATTCGTCCGCCCGGCGGGTGCCGCGGGGGGCGAGGTTCGTGATCCCGCAGCCGTACGTTAACAACTCCTCGTTCTCGGAGGGGTGAAACAGCCGCGGGGTGAAGCCGCCGTCGTGCAGGGCGGGCCAGAAGCGGTTGCCGGGGCGGGCGAAGTGGCAGCCCGTCACGACGCTATAGAGGGACGGATTAATGCCGCAGAACAGCAGTCGCACGCCGGGGGCGAGCACGTCCGGCGTCGTGCCGTTCTCCGCGGCGGCGAGTTGCGCCTTCGTCACCCGGAACCGCGTCATCCGGCGCCCGGCCGATTGGCGATCCGCTTGCCGGGGACGGGGGCGTTCAGGATTGCCTTGAACCGCTCCGCGACCGCCGTCGGGCCGTGCACGGCCCGCACGCCGGCGTGCCCCGCGGCGCCCAGCGCCCGGCGACGGTCGGGGTCGTCGTGCAGCGCTTCCAGGGCGGCGGCGAGGGCGCGGGCGTCGCCGGGCGGAACCAGCACGCCGCCCGGCACGCCGTGCAATAACTCCGGAAACGCGCCGTGGGCCGGCTGCACGCAGGGCACGCCGCAGGCCCAGCCCTCCAGGACCGGCAGGCCCTTGGGCTCCCGATAAACCGTCGGCACGCTGAGCACGTCGAATCGCTGAAGAATCGACGCCTTCTCCGCCAGCGTGTTCGGGGCCCCGGCGTATTCAAACCCGTTTCCCCACGACTTCGTCCGCTTTTTCAACCCCCGAAAATACCGTTGATCCCGCGGGCCAAGATATCCCCCCGCCAGCAGCGCCCACTGCACCTCCGGCCGGCGTTCGCGGAGCAGCTCCATCGCCTCGACGAGGTTGTGCAGCCCTTTTTCCGGGCAGATGCGGGCGAAATAACCGACGGTGAACGGCCCCTCGTTCGGCCGCTCCGCGGGCGGCGCCTCCGGAAAGCCGTTCGGCTCCAATAACAGCGGCAGGGTGCGGAAGCGGTCGCGGGGCAGGGCGAGGGTGTCCGCCATGTGGTCGGCGTAGTACTCGCTGTGGGTGAGGAACCCGGTGAAGCCGTGGCAGTCGTCGCCGGCCCGGTCGGAGATCATCGCCAGCGCCGCGGACTGGTGCGGTTCCCGCAGGGCGTTCAGAAAGATGTCGTCCCCCTGCAGCGTGCACCAGATGGGGCCGTCGAAGCTTTTGCGCAGCTCCCGCACCGGGCCGACCAGCAGGGCGTTGCTGAACACCACCGCGTCCGGTTTGAGCCGGTTCACGATCCAGTCCACCAATTCCTCAATGCCCCGCCGCTGGGGGCCTAACTCGCCGCGTAATAAATCGATCGTCAGCGGCCCGAGGTTCGCGGCGTCATTGGAGACGCCCAGCTTGGAACTGAGCTTCAGCGCCCAGCGGCTGTCGAGGAACCGCACGAACCACCGCGGCAGCCGGCCCCACAGCTTCGACTGGTGTTCGAGGTACAGGTTGATGCCGCCGAGGAACACCCGCCCGCGGCCCGGGCCCAGCAACGATTCGTCCTTCGTGTCGAGAGTCAGGGGAGTATATGTGGGGATCAGGGAGACCTCCTCGCCGCTGGCCATGAGGGCGCGGGCGAGGGCGTTGTCCTGCAAACAACTGCCGCAGAACATCCCGGCGCCGCCGGCGGTGACGATCGCGACGTGCATGAACGGACGGGGAGCGGCGGGGGGCTCGGGTGGAAACGGTGGGAATCGGGGGGCGGGGCGATCATAGTCGGCCGGCTCGTCCCGACTGGAAGTTTCGCCGATGTCGCTGTTCGTTCTACTCGCCGCCGCGGTTCTCGCCCCCGCCGATCCGGCCGGACCGGCCGCCCAACAACCGGCCGCCGATCGGCCCGCCGACGCCCGGCCGAACGTGGTGGTGATCCTCGCGGACGACATGGGCTGGGGCGACCTCGGGGCGAACAACCCAGATTCGAAGATCCCCACGCCGCACCTGGACGAACTGGCCGCCCGCGGCCTGCGGCTGACGGACGCCCACAGCCCCGCGGCGTGGTGCACGCCGACGCGGTACTCCCTCTTAACGGGCCGCTATTCCCGCCGCGGCCGCCCGTGGGATTGGAACGAACGCCCGCAGATCCCGGAGGGCACGCCCACGCTGGGCAGCGTCTTCGCCGACGCCGGCTACCGCACGGCGATGGTCGGCAAGTGGCACCTCGGCTTTGAGGGGCCGGACGGGAAGCCGCTGAGCGAAGAACGGACCGGAGAACACCGCGGCGGGCCGGTGGACCGCGGGTTCGCGGACTACTTCGGCATCCCGGCGAGCCTCGATATCCCGCCGTACTACTTCCTCCATCATCGCGCCGCGGTCGACCCGCCGAGCCGGCATGTTGCGGACTCCGCCTCGCCGGGGTGGAGCCCGATTCAGGGGAACTTCTGGCGGGCCGGCGGGAGCGCCCCCGCGTTCGAGCATCAGAAGGTTCTGCCAGCCTTCCGCGACGCCGCCGTGGCGGCGGTGACGAACCCCACGAAAATGGGCGAGCCGTTTATGCTGTACGTCACCCTCGCCTCGCCGCACACGCCGTGGGCGGTGAAAGGCGATCCCGCCGACTATCAGGGCGGGGTGGGCCTCTACGGGCAGTTCGTCCACGAGACGGACGCCGCCGTCGGCACGATCCTGGCGGCGTTGGACGAAGCCGGCATGACGGAAAACACCCTCGTCGTGTTCACCAGCGACAACGGCCCGGTCTGGTACGACGAGGACGAAGCGCAATACGGCCACGCCAGTGCCGGGCCGTACCGGGGGATGAAGGGGGACGCCTGGGAGGGCGGGCACCGCGTGCCGTTCTTCGTCGCCGGGCCGGGGGTTGCCGGGCTTGGGGTGGCGGGGGGGACGAGCGACGCCCTGACGCTGCACACAGATCTGCTGCCGACGCTCGCCGCCGCCTGCGGGGTGGACCTGCCCGCCGGGGCCGCCCCGGACGGGGTGAACCAGTGGCCGGTCTGGAGCGGGCAGACGTCAACGGCCCCCCGGACCGAGGCGCTGCTGGAGGCGACGGGGGAGCGGGACTTCGTCCGGCTGGACGACGCCGAGGGCCGCTGGAAACTGATCCCCTGGCGGGGCAGCGGGGGCTTCAGCAAGCCGAAGATCGAGCGGCCGCAGCCGGGAGAGCCGGTCGGGCAGTTATACAATCTTGCCACGGACCCCGGGGAGCGGGATAATCGGTACGACGACCGCCCGGAAAAGGTCGCCGCGCTGACCGCCGCCCTCAAGCGGCTGCAAGCGACGAGCGCCCCGGCCGAGGCGAACTGACCGTCGCGTCGTTCAGGGAGGAGCGGCGAGAATCCGCCGCGCGCGGCGGGATTCGGGGCCCGATCCTACCGTCCGCGCCCGGCCGTGCGGCCGACGCCGGCCCGGCGAGCGGGGATCGTTCGGTCCCCGGCCGGTTCTGATTTGCCGACCGCCCCGCGGCGGGCATCGTTCCGGCGGCCTCCCGGAGGAGCCGGCCGCGCCCCGTCCCCCTGATCTTCCCGCCATGACCTGTTCTGGATCGCCCGCCGCTTCGCCCTCCGTCCGCCCGACGCCGGCGGGGCGGGGCGGGTTCACGATGATCGAGGGGCTGATCGCCGTCGCGCTGATCGCCCTGCTGGCAGTCACGGTTCTGCCGCAACTGCACCCGGACGCGGCGACCGGGCAGGACGAACAGCTCCGCGAGCGGCTGTACGTGCTCCGCGGGCAGATCGAGCTGTACCGCGTGCAGCATGACAACACCCTGCCGGGCGTGACCGGGCCGCTGCTGGACCAACTCACCCGCCGGACCGACCGGGCGGGGAACGTGGGCGAGGGCGGCGATCACGTGTTCGGGCCGTATCTCGTGGGCGACGCGTTCCCGGAAAACCCGCTCACCGGCCGCAGCGACGTGCTGGTCGTCGACAAGATGCCGTCCGCGCCCCCCGCGGACGCCGCCCACGGCTGGATCTACGAGACGACCACCGGCGACCTACGGGCTGCCGGCGACGCCGACCGCTTCGCCTGGTGAGGGCGGCGATCGTCTTGCCCCCCTCTCCCTTAGGGAGAGGGGCCGGGGGTGAGGGTGACGAAGGGTTCACCCGCTCCCGCTCATGCAGTGAGGCGGCGGTCGAACGGTGAGCGAGCGGCCCCTTGAACGGCGATCGGGCGCCGCTGCCCCCTCACCCCCGACCCCTCTCCCCCAAAAGGGGGCAAGGGGGGACGGCGATCGGACCCCCGGGACATTGCCCGGCGGGTCTTCCGCCGTAGGGTGAATGGCGTTCCCGCCTCGTTCCCGCGTGCCGTCCGCCGTTGGCCGTTCCCCTTCAACTCCCGACGATTCAGCACTGGACCTGCCGGTCCTGCGCGGGGTGCTGTCGGGAACACCAGATCGAAATCACCGACGAGGAACGCGACCGCCTGGCCGAGCAGGGCTGGACCGCGGCGAACGCCCCCGGCGGCGTGGAGCCGGTCGTGCCGCTGGGCGCCGGGTCGCGGTTCGTGTCGGCCAAGTGGCTGCCGGCGGCGTTCAAGCGGCGGGCCCGGTTCCGGTTGAACCACGCCCCGGACGGCGCCTGCGCCTTCCTGCGGCCGGACGGGCTGTGCGCGGTGCACAAGGAGTTCGGCGAGGCGACCAAGCCGCTGGCCTGTCGGGTCTATCCGTACGCCTTTCACCCCTCGAAAAAGGGGGCGACGGTCAGTCTGCGGTTCAGCTGCCCCACCGTGACGGCCAACGGCGGGGCGGCGGTGACGGAGAACGCCGCGGAGATCCGCACCCTCGCCCACGACGTGCTGCCGGCCGGTTACAAAGGGGGCGAGCCGCCGCGGCTGTCGCGGTCGCAGGCGGTCGGCTGGGCGGACTTCGATCGCATTCGCGGGGCGCTGACGGCCTGCTTTACAGAGGCCGGCCCCTTCGCCCCGGCCCTGCTGCGGGCGGTTTATATCGCGGCGCTGGTGGACCGGTCGGACTTCGCCGCCATCAGCGGGCGGCGGTTAGGGGAGTTCCTCGATCTGGTCTCGAACGCCGCCGCGGAGGAGCTGCCGGCCGATCTGCAGGAATACGACCCGCCCACCCGGGCCGGGGAGCTGGCCTTCCGCGGGGCGCTGGCGAAGTACGCCCACAAGGACACCGCCGCCGCGGCCGCCGGCGGGTTGCTGCCCCGGCTGCGGCGGGTCTGGGGGGCGACGAAGCTGGTGTCCGCGGCGGGGCTCACCCCGCCCGGGTTGTGGGCCGGGCCGGTGCCGGTCGCCCGGCTGGCGGAGGCCGCCGGCCCGCTGCCGCCGGGGGCCGACGAACTGTTCGCCCGCTTCGTCCGGGTGAAGCTGGACGGGTTGGCGTTCTGCGGCCCGGCGTTCGACGGCTGGCCGCTGACGGACGGCTTCTTCGCCCTCGCCCTGACCTTCCCGCTGACGCTCACGCTGGCCCGCTGGCGGGCCCTCGCCGACGGCCGCGACCGGCTGACCTTGGAGGACGTGCGGGAGGCCCTGCGGCTGACGGACCACCACCACGGCTACGACCCCGGCACGACCGGTTCGAACCACCGCCGAACCGTCCGCCAACTGCAGGGCGCCGGCGACCTGGCGAAACTGATCGCCCGCAGCGCCCGGCCGCCGGGCTGATTTGGGTTCCCCCCACCAACCCGAAGCGTCAGCGAGGGCCCCGCCCGCGCAGCGGGTGGCGTTCGGACCGGCGAACCCTCGCTGACGCTTCGGGCTGGTGAGGTCCGAACCGGAAGCGGCCCGCGACAAACCCCCCGGAAAAACAGGGGATGACCAGGGGCGCTTCGCCTGCGAAGGGCGTGCCGAACCGCCGTTGACCACACTGCCGGGGTGATTTACCGTTGGATTCCCATCCCCGCGTCCCGTCGCGCGCCGCCGGGCCGCTCCCTGGCCCGCTGCGACTCGGGCTGCGATTCCCATGACGGGAGCCTCCGCCGTGTCCACCGCGACCCCGGCCGCCTTCTCGGCGTCTGCCGATTCGTCCTCCGCCGAGCGGTCCGGCACGGCCCGCCGCCGGTCGTTCGGGGGGACGATCCTCACGCTGCTGGTGGGCTTCGTGCTGGGGGCGTTGACGGCGGCGGGTCTGGCGGTCTGGTACCTCGCCGACGGCACGCCGGACTTCTACACCGAGGCCCTCGAGGAAACGCCCCCCGCCGAGCTGCGGGAGCAGGCCGAGGCCTTCGCCGACCGCACCGTCGAGCTGGCCCGGGACATGGAGTACGGCAACTCCTGGGAGCAGCGCTTCACCCAGGACGAGGTGAACGGCTGGCTCGCCGAGGGCCTGCCGGAACGCTTCGGCGATCAGATCCCCGGCGGCGTGTCGGACCCGCGGGTGGACCTCACCCGCCCGGGGTTGGTGCGGCTGGGCTTCCGCCTGACCAGTTCCAAGTTCGACGGCGTGGTCAGCCTCGCCCTGCGGCCGGAGATGCGGGGCCCGAACCAGGTGGCCCTGCACGTCGAGGGGCTGATGGCCGGGCTGTTCCCGCTGGACCCCCGCACGTTCGCCCCGCACGTCTCCAAGTTTCTGGAGAAGTACCACGTGGATCACGAGTGGGACCTGGCCCCCGGCGAGGACGCGAGCGCCCCGCCGGCGCTGATCGTCACCCTCAATGCCCGGGACGCCAACCGGGCGGTGTTGGAAGAGGTGGAGATCGACGACGGCGCCGTCCGCGTCGCCGGCACCCGCGCCCCCGCGGTGCGTCTGACCCGCCGCTGAGCCGGGGCTGGCTCAGTACTGGTCGACGTCGACCGTGTCGCCGCCGGCCCGGGTGCTCAGGGCGCCCCACACACCGTAGGGGCTTTCGCCGTCCGTCACGCCCGCGGCGCCCGGGTCGCCGGCGTCGATCGTTTCGCTGATGAAGGTCACGCTGCCGTCGACCATCCCGACCTGCACCCCGCCCGTGTGGAAGGAGCCGGCGGAGAGCAGCCCCGGGCTGCGGGGGTCGTTCGTCAGCAGGCAGCTCGGGCCGTTGGGCGGCAGGATCGCGTTGAACCCGGTGTAGACGCCGCCCGCGTCGTTCCACCGACTCCCGCGGGCGTGCAGGGCGGCCGCCGTCGGGTAGGTTTGCGGTTCGCTCACGTTGCCGGCCGCGGCGAGGCAGGCGGAGGGGTTCAGCACGCCGCGTTCGTCGTCGTATTCCAGCGGGGGCTTTGCGGCGCCGGCGTTCCGCAGGGCGTAGCCCTGATAGGACCGCCCCCCGTCGCCGCGGCCGATCTCGGCGAACAGCAGCGTGGTCGCGGTTCCGTCGGCGAAGTCGTCCAGCGCGATCCACTCCCGAAACACGAACGCCCCGCGGGCCGCCGGACGGCCGCCGCCCTCGACCTCCACCGCGCCGTAGCCGCCGGCGGCGTTGTCGCCAGCGTTGAAGGCATAGTTCGTATCCGCCATCACGTCCTCCGGTCCGCCGGTGTTGGCGGGGCCGGCCGGGTCGGAGGGGCAGAGGAACACGGAGTTCTGCGTCTGCCACGGCCCGTAATTGCGGTTCCCCGGCTCCGGCCCCATCGCCGGCCAGGGCGGGGTGCGGGGGGAGCCGTCGGCATTCTCAGCCAAACGTTGTGCAATGACGTTCCAGTGGCGAGACGCATCGATATACGGCGTCAGTGCCACGAACGCCGACAGTTCCTCCGCATTTCCCTCCTCGCCGGCCGCGCTCGTGCCGCCGCCCTGCGTGGGGAACAGCTTATGGGTGGCATGATAATTGTGCATCGCCAGCCCGAGCTGTTTCAGGTTGTTCTGGCACTGGCTCCGGCGGGCCGCTTCGCGGGCCTGTTCGACGTTCGGCAACAACAGGGAGATCAGAATTAGTACGATCAGAACCACCACGACCAGTTCGATCAGCGTGAAGCCGGACCGGCTCGCCGGGCGGCGGCGGGGGGGCGGGGCGTGCATGGCGGGCCTGGGGGAGCGGGGCGGCGACGGATCGATCGGCGCCGATTCTAACCGAATTGCCGGGCCTCGGAGTCGGCTCGGGTCGGGGCAAGGCGAGGCGAACGCCGCAAAGTCGTTTCGAAAACCTTTGATCGGAGCGAACCGACGCGAACCGATCCGCCGAACGGAGCGGAGGCGCCCAAATGGTCGGCGGAGGCGTAAGCTGGGCCTCCGTTCCGCGTTCCGCTCCCGGCTCTGCCGTATGTCGCCGTCCCCCCTGAGTTGCACCGTGTCGGGGATCGGCACCGCCCTGCCTGCCGGGTGGATCGAACAGGGGGACACCGGCGTGCTCGCCGGCCGCACCGGGCCGCCGGCCGGGCCCGACGGGGAGGCCGGGCGCCGCCGGATCGCGGCGCTGTATCGCAAGGTCGGGGTGAAGAAGCGGCACCTTGTGCTGGTCGACCCCGACAGCTCCGGCACGGAGCCGGATCGCGTGCCCTTCTATCCCCCCGGCCCCGGCACGCACGCCGGGGCGCCCACCACCGGCGACCGCATCATTGCCTACGAGAAGCACGCCGGCCCGCTGGCCGTGCGGGCCGCCGCCGCGGCGCTGGCGGACGCCGGCGTTCACCCCGGCCGCGTCACGCAGTCGGTGACGGTCAGTTGCACCGGGTTCGCCGCCCCCGGCGTGGATTGCGCCCTGATCGAGGACCTCGGCCTGCCGCGCTCGGTGGGACGTACGCATGTGGGGTTCATGGGCTGTCACGCCGCCCTGAACGGCCTGCGGGTCGCCGGGGCGCTGTGCGCCGCCGACCCCTCCGCCGCGGTGCTGCTGACCGCGGTGGAACTGTGCAGCCTGCACCATCAATACACGCCGGACCCGGTGGCGGACTCCGGGCAGGTGATCGCCAACGCCCTGTTCGCCGACGGGGCCGCCGCCATGCTCTGTACCGGCGCCGACTTCCGCCCGGACCCCCCGACGGCGGGTGTCTCGGACGAACCGAAGACTGCGACCGCTCCGTATCGATTGCTCGGCAGCGGGTCGGTCGTGCTGGCGGACACCGCCGACGCGATGACCTGGCGGGTGGGCGACGCCGGCTTCCTGATGACGCTCGAACTGGCCGTGCCGGTGGCGATCCGGGCCCACCTCGCCGGCTGGATGGACGAGTGGCTCAGCACGTTCGGCCTGACCCGGGCCGAGGTGGGCACTTGGGCGGTGCACCCCGGCGGCCCGGCGATCCTCGACGCCGCCGCCGAGGCGCTGGGGCTGGGGGAACGCGAACTGGACCCGTCCCGCGCCCTGCTGGCTGAGGTGGGCAACCTGTCCAGCCCCACGATCCTGTTCTTGCTGGACCGACTGCGGTCCGCCCGCGGATTGGCGGGGGCGAAGGCGTCCGACGGCCCGGTCGTCGCCGTGGGCTTCGGCCCCGGCCTGACTGTCGAGGCGGCGCTGTTCGGCTGACTTCCGGTCACCCGGGGGAAGCAATGGCAGCCCGAGGCGCGAGCCGAGGCGGCGCGATATAGCCAACGTCACCCGGCCTCGGTTTGCGCCTCGGGCTGTCGTTTCGCCGGGCTACGGCGTTTCGGGTGCGGGCGGCAGGTCCTGCTCGCCTAAGCCGGCGGCTTGCGCCCAACCGGAGAGCGTCGGCGCCTCGTCGTCCGTGTTGGATTCCTGGAGGGGGAGTTCAGGCGCCGGAACGATGAACGATTTGGTCGACGAGCGTGCGGGAAGCGCCGCCGGATTCGGGACGGCCTGGGCCACCGGGGTGCCCGGGGCGGGCAGGTTCAGCGCCGCCAGACGCCGCGTCGCAACGCGGGCGAACGCAGCCTCCGTCGCCCCGGCCGCCTCGGCCACCTGGCGGTACTCCGCGGCGGCCTCCGATTGGCGGTCGGCGTCCTCCAGCGCCAGGGCGAGGGCGAAGCGTCCTTCCACCGCGTCCGGCCGCAGGGCCGCGGCGACCAGCAGCGATTCGACCCGCCGCCGCGACTCCGCGGCGCCCTCCCCGGCGAACTCCGCCCGCAGGCGCCGCAGCCAGTAGTCGCCGGGGTGCACGTCGATGGACACGTCCAGCCAGAGCGTCGCCGCCGCCTGCACCCGGGGCGACTCGTCCGCGGCGAGCAGATGCGCCACCAGCGCCGCGGTCTGCGGGGGCACCTCCCGGGGCGACACCTCCGTCAAGAGCAGCCGGGTCACCCGGCCGGATTCCCCGGCGGCGAGGGCCTCGCGGAGCGGGGTCGGGTCGGCGGCGGCGGCGACGGCCCGCAGGCGACGGGAGGCGTCCGCGTCCCCCGCCTTCGCGGCCGCCCGCGCCCACTCGTCCAGCCCTGCCAGCAGCGCCGGGGCAACCGGGCTGGCTGCGACCGCCCGGCCGCTCGTTTCCGGTGCTCCGCCGAGTACGTCCAGGCCGTAGGCGTCGAAGATCGCGGCGAAGCGGTCCCCGGCGTCGGGCGCCGCGACGACGTTGCGGGGCTGACCGGCGTCTTGCGAGGCGTCGGCGCCGGCGCGGGGCAGGCGGGCGTTTTCCAGGTCCGCGGCGACCGTCAGGTGCCGGCGGGCGTCCCGCAGCAGGTTCGGCGAAAGCTGCTCGTCGGCCGTCGGGGCGAGGCGGGCGGCGGCGTCCAGCAGGTCGGCGGCGGCGGCGTACTGGCCGGCGTCCCGCCGCACCGTGGCCTGATCCACCAGCCGACGCACCTCCGCGGCGGTCTCCGCGGCGGCGAGGGCCTCGCGTTCCTGCCGGGCCGCCTCCGCGGCGGCGAGGGCTTCCGCTTTCCCCTTCTCGGCCAGGGCGACGGCTTGAACCGCCTCGTCCCGCCGCATCTCCGCCTGCAGACGTTCCTGCTCCGCCGTTTTGGCGGCTGCCTCCGACTGCGCGGCGGCGGCCCGGGCTCTCGTCTCCGCCGCGGCGGCGACCCGCTGGGCGGCCTCGGCCAGGAGGCGGCGCCGTTCTGAGTCCCCCTCGGCACGGACCGCCGCCCGGCGGGCCGCTTCGGCTTCGATCCGGGCGCTCTCCTCTTCCTGCCGGGCCTTGACCGCCTGGATGCGGGCCGCCTGGGCCACGGCTCGCTCTTCCCGCACCACGCCCAGGCGGTCCGCCGCGTCGTACCACAGGGTGCCGGCGACGCCGGCCACCAGTAGCGCCGCCAGCGCCGCGACGCCGACCCGGCGCCGCTTGCGTTCCTCGACGACCCGCACCTCGGCGGCGGCCCGGTCGGCCCGCTCCTGTTCCAGTTTCTCGCGGACGCCGTTCTCGTAGTCGCGGATCGCGTCCGCCACGGCGGCGCCGTTCGCCGGGCGGTCGGCGGGGTCGGGGCTCAGGCAGCGGCGGCAGAGGTCCGTCAGCGGGGCGTCCGCCCCGCAGGCGTCCAGCCAGGCGAACGCCGGGCCGAGGTCCGCCGCGGCGGCCTTCCGCAGGCTGTCCAGCGCGTCGCCCGCCTCGAACGGAGCCTGCCGGGTGAGAATCACGCACAGCACCGCCCCCAGGCCGAACACGTCGCTGCGGGCGTCGATGCGGTCCGTCTCCCCGCGGGCCTGTTCCGGCGGCATGTAGGCCGGCGTGCCGAAGCCGAAGCCGGCCACGGTCATCGTCGCCATCGCGTCAGCGACGGTCGGGCCGGTCCCCGGCGTGCGGGTCGTGCTTTTGTCGCCGGAGGGGGCGTCGGTATAGGAGTCGCTCGGCCCGAGAGTGTGTGGCCCGCCGTCGTTGAACTCGTCGGCGTTGTCGTCGTCAGTCGCCGTCAGGCCGGGGGTGAGAACGGTTTCGTCGCCGTGGGCGTGGACGCTGGGCTCCGCGGGGCCGGACTCCTGCAGGGCGGGGGTCGGCGGGGTGGGGGCCGTCCATTGCTCGGAGAAGCTGGAGAGCAGGGACGATTCGTCGTCCGGTTCCTTCAGCAGGCGGGCCATGCCCCAGTCCATCACCTGGACCTCGCCGTGATCGCCGACCATCACGTTGGCCGGCTTGATGTCCCGGTGAATCACGCCGTTGGCGTGGGCGAAGCCGACCGCCTCGCAGACCTGCCGGAACACGCCCAGCAAGCGGGCCTGATCGGGCCGCGGCTTGCCCCGCAACATCTGCCGCAGGGTCCGCCCGCCGACCAGCTTCATGGCGAAGAACGGACTGGCCGCCGCGTCGTCGAGGCTCTCGCCCCGTTCCACGACCGGCGGGACGCCCGGGTGTTGCAGGCGGCCGGTGAGCAGCGCCTCGCGGACCAGCCGGGCGGCGTGATCGGGGGTGCGGCGATCGGCCCGCAGCACTTTGACGGCGAGATCGCGTTCCAGATTCAGGTCGGTCGCCCGCCAGACCTCGCCGATGCCGCCGACGCCGATCCGCTCGAGCGGCCGATACCGCTCCGGTAGCGCCGGCGGCGTGCGGGCGGCGGAACGCGTTGCGGGCAGGGGACGCGTGGCAGGCACGGGCGTGAGCGACGGACGGGGAGAACGGCGGTCGGCCAGCGGGGTAGTGCGGGGCGGGGCGCCGCGACGCCTCCCAGCGTACCGCCGCCGGGACCCCGGCGGGGAGGGGGCGGGGGGCGGTGGACGTCCTCCTGAGCGGATTTCGCCGGCGCCGCGGGGCCCGGGCGCCGGTTCGGGGCGGTTGCGGTCGCCTTCCGGGGGCGGCTCTGGGTTATGCTGGGGCGGCTCGCCCGTCCGCCGCTCGCTTTTACCTCTGCTGACCGTTGGCTATGCACCCCTGGCACGACGTCTCCCCCGGCGAAAATCTGCCGACCGCCTTTCAGACGATCGTGGAGATCCCAATGGGGTCCTCGGTCAAGTACGAGCTCGACAAGGAGACGGGCCTGCTCCGGCTGGACCGGATGCTGTACTCGGCGGTCTACTACCCGGCGAACTACGGCTTCGTCCCGCAGACCCTCGCCGAGGACGACGACCCCCTCGACGTGCTGGTGCTCTGCAAGGAGGCCGTGGACCCGTTGACGATCGTGAACAGCCGGGTGATCGGCATCATGACGATGATCGACGCCGGCAAGAAGGACCACAAGGTCATCGCCGTGGCCACCGACGACCCGGAATATAACCCCTACACCGACGCCGCCGAGCTGCCCCCGCACCGGCTGAGCATGATCCGCCGCTTCTTCCAGGATTATAAACAGCTGGAGGGCAAGGCGGTCGAGGTGGACGAGATCCAGTCCGTGGACGTCGCCAAGCCGATTATCGAGGACGCCCTGGAACGCTATAACCGCCAGCGCCGGGCCGGCTTCCACTACCACCACTGAGGCCGGCCGGGCTCGCGCCCGCCCGTTCGAGACCCGCCGATGTCCTTCGCCCTCGCCCTGCTGGCCGCGGTCGGCGGGGGCCCGTCGCTCGATGTGTCGCCGGAGCGGCGGCCGACGAACGTCGTGCTGATCATGGCGGACGACCTCGGGGCGGAGTGGCTCTCCTGCTACAACCCGGCCGCCCCGCCGACGCCGCATCTGGACGCGCTGGCGGCCGGCGGGACGCGGTTCACGCGGTGCTTCAGCCAGCCGCTGTGCACGCCCAGCCGGGTCGTGCTGATGACGGGGAAGTATAATTATCGAAACTACGTCGAGTTCGGCTTCCTCCCGCCGGAGGAGCGGACGATCGGCGACGTCTTCCGCGAGGCCGGCTTTCGCACCGGCGTGTTCGGCAAATGGCAGCTCTCCGGCGACGGCCCGGACCGGCCGGACGCGATCGACCCGGCCGACTGGGGGTTCGACGAACACCTCCTTTGGCAGCTTTCTAGGCGCCCCGGGCACGGCGACAAGGGGCCGCGGTACTGGAACCCGAAGCTGGAAACCGGCGGCGCGATCCGCCGCTCCGCCCGGGACGAGTACGGCCCGGACCTGTTCGGCGACGCCCTGCTGGAGTTCGCGGCCCGGGACGACGACCGGCCGTTCCTTGCCTATTACCCGATGGTCCTCACCCACGACCCGTTCCTCCAAACGCCGGAGACCGGGCCGCCGACGGGGAAGGCGCAGGCCGATCCCAAACATTTCCCGGAGATGGTCCGCTATACGGACCGGCTGGTCGGCCGGATCGTCGCCGGGCTGGAGGCGGCCGGGCTGCGGGAGAACACGGCGATCCTGTTCTGCGGCGACAACGGCACGCATCCGTCCGTCGTCTGCCCGACGCCGCACGGCCCGTACCGCGGCGGGAAGGGCTTGTTGAACGACCGCGGGACGTGGGTGCCGCTGATCGTCTCCCTGCCGAGCCGCGTGCCGGCGGGGGCGACGGCTGATCGGCCGGTCGACTTCTCCGATCTGCTGCCGACCGTCTGCACGCTGGCCGGCGTGCCGGTCCCGCCCTCGTCGGGGGAGAACGGCGGAGACGGCGCGAGCCCTTTCGCCGCGGACGGCTCGCCCGTCAAGCCCCCCCGGACGGCGGCGTTCGTCTGGTACGACCCGCGGCACAACGCCCGCATCAACCAGCAGGCCGGGGCCTTCGCCCGGGACGGCCGCTACCGGCTGTACGCCGACGGCCGGTTCTTCGACGCCGGCGACCCGCTGGACCCGGCGGAGGAGGAACTGACCGAACCGCTGACGGACGAGCAGCGGCGGGTTCGTCAGTCGCTCGCCGCCGAACTGGCCCGGCACGCGCAGCAGGGCGGCGGTCTGCCGCGGGCGTCGGCGAGCGGCCCATAGACGACGCCCCCGCCGGCGGACCGGAGGGGGCGTTCGTACGCTTCAATCAGGACGGCGCTGCGGCTCAGAAGTCGTCGACGACCTCGCCGCCGGCCCGGGTGCCGAGGGCGCCCCACACGCCGTAGGGGCTCTTGCCGGCGGTCACATTCGCCGTGCCGGTGGCCAGGGGCGGGTTGGTGGTGGCGTTGATGGTTTCCGAGAGGAACCGCACGCTGCCGTCCACCATCGTCACCTGAATGCCGCCGGTGTGATAGCTGCCGGCGGTCACGAAGGAGTTCTCGCGGGAGCTCCCGTTATGACTGCAACTGGGGCCGTTGGGCGGCAGGATCGTGGTGAAGCCGTTGTAGCGACCCACCGCGTACATCCACTCCCGGCCGCGGTCGTTCCAGTAATTGCTGCCGGCGGGATAGAAGCCGGGGTTGTCCGGGTTCTCGGTCGCCTCGACGCAGGCCTGGATGTTCGCCCAGCCGGTGTTCTCGTCGAACCCGGAGTCCGGCGTATTCCGCCAAAGCCCGCCCTGGTAGCTGCGGTCGTCAGACCGGCCGATCTCGGCGAACAGCAGCGTGTTCACCGTCCCGTCGCGGGCGTCCCGCAGAGCTAGGTTCCGCAGCCGCATAAACATCCCGCGGGCTTGGGAAGACGTGGTGTCGTAAACCCCGGTGACGTTGTCCCCAAGGTTCCCGGCGTAGTTGGTCTCGCCGAACCCGCTGGAGTTCGGGGGGGAGCCGTCCGTCGGGCAGAGCAGGGTCGTGATCTGGTAGCGGCTGGGCGGGTAGCTCGATTGCTCGAAGCGGCCGAACGGCGGCCACGGCAGCTCGGAGGAATCGAGCGGGACGACGTTGCCGCTGGAATCAATCTTCTGGCTGAGCGGCTTGCTCATCTGGTTCCACAGGGCGGTTTCGTCCAGAAACGGCGCCAGCGGGGGCAGGAAGCTCATCCAGCCGTCCATGTGGAGCTGGCGCTGGGTCGCGGGCGGGTTTTTGGTCGTCCCGCCGGCGCCCATCGGAAACACCTTGTAGGTGCTGTGATAATTATGGGCCGCCAGCCCCAGTTGCTTGAGGTTGTTCTGGCACTGGCTCCGCCGGGCGGCTTCGCGGGCCTGCTGCACGGCGGGGAGCAGCAGGCTGACCAGGATTGCGATAATCGCAATTACTACCAGTAGTTCAATCAGCGTGAAACCGGCGCGGACGCGCGGACGCGCCGCTCGGGGGGCGTGGGACATGATCGGTAAAGCGGTTTCGAGAAACGACGAGACGACGGACCGCTACGGCCCCGATCGGGCCTGAAAAAACGGTCCCGAGCGACAATAACGTCTCCCGTCGAAAAAGATACCGCTTATGCGTCGACGGCCGCGGGGAACCGGCGGGGGCCCGCCGGTTCCCCGGAAGCGGCGTCGATTAGCGATCGCTCTCGTGCGCGACGGCGTTCAGTCGGCGATCTCGGCGCCGTCGTCGGCGAGGGCCTCGGTGCGGTCGCCGGGGGCCGGTTCGGGGGGGGCCTCGCCGGCGCCGTCGGCTTCGACGGCCCGCATATAGGCGGCGAGGAAGGGGAGCAGGTCGCTTTCATTCTCGCTGCGGGCGAACAGCAGCCAGCCGTCCACCGCCGCCATCAGGCCGTGGGACTCCGGCACGCCGTCGTTCTCGCCGCCCTCCGGCTGCGGGGTCATGTCGAACCGCAGCGTCTTCGCCCCCGGGACGAGTTCCGGCTCGCTGAACCGCACGTCGCCGAAGCGGGCCGGATCGCTGAGCCGTTCCCGCACGCTCTGCAACACGGCGGCGTCGTCCTCTTGGCCGGGGTAGACATACAGGTCCGCGGCGACGGCGGCGCCGGCCCGGGTGTAGCGGCCGTGGTAGCCCTCGCGGGTCAGGCCGAAGGCGGGGTTGTTCGCGTTCCGGTCGCTGGTCTCCAGGTCCCAGCCGCCGAAGGCCTGGGGGATGAGGACGGCGGAGCCGGCGTCGGCGGCCGGGGCGAGCCAGCCGGCGTTCAGCGAGGCCTGCCGGGCGGGCGCCCCCTGCAGGTCGCCGTCGACGCCTTCCACCTCGAACCGCGGGTCGTCCTGCCGGAACAGCAGGGCGGCGACGAGGATGACGAGGATCAGCAGCCCCGCCCCGAGCAGCGCCAGCACGGTCCAGTTGAGGGCGGACTTGGCGGCCGGGGAGGCGTCGTCGGACAGCGGGTCGGACATCGGAGCCGGGGGCGAGAACCGGGGGGCGAAGGAACGACGCACGGTAGCCGACGGGGGAGGCGATCGAATCGGGGCGGCCCCGACTCCTCGCCCGGGGCGGTCGCGGCGGCGGAATCGGCGTAATCGGCAAACTCGCCTGCCGGTCGGGGGCGAGAACGACCGAAGAGGGAGGCGGGGCGCCGCACCTGGAACCGCCCCCGCCCCCCGGAGAATTGCCGTGCTGCGCCCCCTTCGCCCCCGCCGCTCCGCTGCCGCGTGGCAATCCGTCGTGGCGCGACGGGCCGCCGCGTTGCTGCTCGCCGCCGGGGCGAGCGCGGCGTCGGCGTCTGCGGACGGGGACGCCCCCGCCGCTCCCTCGGCGCCGGCCCCGCCGCCCGCCGCGGACGCCGCCGCGACCGCGGAGTCGACGCCGGAGGTTCGTCGGCTCTCGGACGGCGCCGTCGCCCCGCCCCCGCCGCAGGTCACGCCGCCGCCGGACTGGGTCGACCCCTTCGCCGCCGAACCGTCCGCGCCCGAACCGGAACCCGAGGCGCCCGCCCCGCCGGTCGCCCCGACGGTCGTCCCGCCGGCGGCCGTCGAACCCACGGACGGCCCGCTGTTCGGCCCGCTGCCCGAGGCGCTGGAGCCGATCGCTCCCTTCGCCCGTCCCACCCCCGCCCCGGCGCCGGTCGAGACCCCCCAGCCTGCCGCGCTGCCCAAGCCGGAGCCGCTGCCGGAGCGCGCACCCGCGCCGCAGCCGATGCCGCACCCGCTCGCGACCGCCGAGGCGACGCCGAGTTCGGCCGTCGCCGCGCCTGCGGCTCCGGAGCCGACGTCGGAGCCGGCAGGGGATCTCAACCCGGTCGGCCCGGACGGGAAGCCGATCGCGGTGGTGCTGTTCGACGTGCAGATTGAAGACGAACCGAGCGAAGCCGAGGGGCCGTCGGCGGACCCCGCCGCGGAGGAACGCCCGTTCGGTCTGTTCGATCACGAGGAGATCTTGGCCGCGGAACAACAGGCCGAGGGGGCGCCCCCCGCGGGGCCGTCCGGGCCGCGGTTCGACGATGCAGAGTTCTTTGAGACGGATTCGTTCGCCCGCCGGGTCGCCGATTCGGCGCCGGCCGGCCGGGCGTCGTTGGCCCTGACGCCCTCACCGGCCGCCCGGCCGGGACGGGCCTATCTGGAATTCGCCCCGGTTTCGGAGCTTGCCCCGGCGCCGGAGCCGCAGTCCAAACCGGCCGCCGCAGCTCGGGTTGCGGCGGCGCCGCCGGCCGCGGCGGCCGTCCCGGTGGTCGCGGCGCCGGCGGTGGAACTGCCGGCGGCGTTCGGGCAGTTCTGTCCGGTCGCGGTGCGGGACGACCGGCGGCTGACCGAGGCGGATCCGCGGGTGGTCACGCGGTTCGGCGGGAAGACCTATAAGTTTTCCTCCCCGGTGGCTCGGGCGGCGTTTCTGCTGGACCCGGAGCGGTACCTGCCGGTCGCCGAGGGCGAGGACGTGGTGCTCGCCGCCGCGGAGGGCTTCTCCGTCCCGGGCCGGGTGGAGCACGCCGTGCTGTACGGCGGGCGGCTGTTCCTGTTCCGCAGCCCCCGCACTCGCGACGCCTTCGCCGAGAACCCGGACCGCTGGGTGAACGCCGACGGACCCGTCGACCGCGGGGCGGCCCCCATTCCGGCGCTCGGCGAACCCCGCTGACGCCCCCGGGGAAAACTGGGGAGACTTCCGGGATCACCCCTCGCTCCCCAGCCCACTGCCCCGGAGTCGTCCTGATGCGTGCCCTGCTCGCCCCCGCCGCGGCCTTCGCGGCCCTGCTGTCCGCCGCTCCCCTGCTCGCCGCCCCCCAGGCGGAGGACGGGGAGACGAAGGTCCCGGACCTCCGCGGCTCCTACAAGATCGCGGCCGGCGAGAAGTTCGGCGAACAGGTCCCGCCGGACCGTTTGAAGGACAACAGCGTGGTCATCACCGCGGACACCTTCGCCGTCGTCGATAAGGACAGCAAGAACCTCTACGCCAGCACGTATAAGCTGATGCCGGCGAAGAATTTGAAGCTGAAAAACAAGGACGGCGTCTGGTTCGCCGACCTGATCAGCACGATCCCGGACCAGGGCTCGAAGGCCCCGGCGTTGATCCGCGTGCAGATGAAAAAGCCGAAGGAGGGGCAGGAGAACGCCGAGCCGGAGATCGCCGGGCTGATCCTGATTTATTCGCTCTCCGACGAGCGGCCGACGCGGTTCAAAACCGGGGCGAAGGACCTGCTGTTCCGCCTCCGGAAGACGACCGACCCGACCGGCGACGCCGGCAAGAAGCCGGCCGCCGGCACGCCCGCGGCCGAGAAGCCGGCCGACGCCGAGTGAGCGTACGCCGCGTGACCTGTCGCGGCCCGGCCGGCTAAGCTCGCCGGGCGATGTCCGCCGCCTTCCCGATCGAACCCCGCCCGCCCGCCCCCGCGGACGGGCTTTTTGATTTGTCGGAGCCGACGAGCCGCGGCCGACGCCTCCGGCGCCGGCTCGCGGGGGTCGTGTACGGCCTGCTGTGGATCGCCGCGGCCTTGCTGTGGACAGCGCCCCTGTCGGCGATCGGCAGCGAGACGGTGGGGAACGCCTTCAACGGCCGCGAGACGTTCGGGGCGTGGTTCGGCGCCGCCCTCGCCGCCGGGCCGGCCGTCTTCGGGGCGATCTGGGCCTCAATCCGCACCGCCCGCTCCCGCCTCGCCCATCGGCGCATGCTGCTGTGGGGCGGGATCGCGGCGGCGCTGCTGGCCGGCGGGGCGCTGTATTGGCATCGGGAGCAGCAGATCGCACGCGAGATCGACTCGGAGATGTTGGCCGGGCTGTTGGAGTTCCTCCTGGCGGCGCTGTGCGGCGTGACGGCCGGCGGCAGCGCCGCCCTGTTCCTCGCCGGCGCCTGGGGGCGCTGGGTTCTGCACCGACGCCCGGACGAACCGGCGGGGCAGGGATGAACGCCGTGTACCGGTTCGCCTGGACGGCGGCGGCGGTCGGCTGGACCGGGCCGGTCGCGAGTTACCTCGGCGTGCTGAGCGCCCTGTTGGCCGGGGAGCGGTGGGTCGGGTATGCGGTCGGCGGCGGGCTGTCGGGACTATCGGCGGGGCTGGGGTGGTGGCTGTCCGGCCGGGTGCGATCGCGGCGGGCCTGCTTGTGGCTCATTCCGCTCGGTCTGTTGATCGCCGCCGCCGGCTGGCCGTGGGCCGCGGAGGTCTGGATCGCCCGCAACGACCCGCCCTGGTTCGCCCCGATCGACGAACGCCTCGCCGGCCTCGGAACCGCCGGGCTCTGCTGGGGCGGGCTGTATTTATCGCTCGCCGGGGCGTGGGGGCGCTGGGTTCTGAACGGCCGCGCACGTTGAACGTCTGCCGGGGCCGGTCCGCCCCGCGTTGCGGCGGGTCGGCGGGGGGCGAACAATCGGCGTCTTCCTTTACCCATCGGAATGCCGTGATGCCCTCGCCCGCTTTCTCCCGCCGCTCCGCCCTTGCCGCCGGCGCCGCCGCGGCCGGCGCCCTCGCCGCCGGTCCGGCGTTCGCCGCTCCTCAGGAGGGCGCGGCGCCGACCTCCGCCAAAGGGGGCCGGCTCAAGCAGTCGGTCTGCAAATGGTGCTTCCGGGAGATGAGCCTCGACGAACTGTGCACGCTCGGCAAAGAATTAGGTCTGGTGGGCGTGGACCTGCTCAAGCCGGGGCAGGACTTCGAGACCCTCAAAAAGCACGGCATGGTCTGCACCATGACCGGCTCCCACGCCCTGACCGACGGGCTGTGCGAACCGAAGTTCCACGACGCCTGCCTCGCGGCGCTGGAGGAGAGCATCAAGGCGACCGCCGCCGAGGGCTGGCGGAACGTGATCACCTTCTCCGGCAACGCCCGTGGCATGGACCGCAATACGGGCCTCGAAAACTGCGCCAAAGCCTTGGAGCAGATCGTCCCGCTCGCCGAGAAGCACGACGTCGTGATTCAGATGGAGCTGCTCAACTCCAAGGTGAACCACCCGGACTATATGTGCGACACCAGCGAATGGGGCGTGAAGCTGGTCGATAAGGTCGCCAGCGACAACTTTAAACTGCTGTACGATATTTATCACATGCAGATCATGGAGGGCGATATTATTCGCACGATCAAGACCCACAAGGACGCCTTCGGCCACTACCACACCGCCGGCAACCCGGGCCGAAACGAACTGGACGGCACGCAGGAGCTGCAATACCGCCCCATCGCCGAAGCGATCGCCGAAACCGGCTTCGACGGCTACTTCGCCCACGAGTTCATCCCCAAAAACGACCCGGTGAAGAGCCTGACCGAGGCCGTGCAGCTCTGCACGGTGTGAGGGCGCTCTCTTTCCCCCCTCTCCCTCGAGGGAGAGGGGCCGGGGGTGAGGGGGACGAACGGTTCGCAGGCCCCCGCTCTCTGGGGTGAGACATCTGTGGGAGAGCGAGACGGGCCTTAAACGGCATTCGTCAATCACTGCCCCCTCACCCCCGACCCCTCTCCCTCAAAAGGGGGGAGAGGGGAGTTCGCCGGCGCCTCACTCTGCCAAATCGACCCGCACCAGTTCCTTGTCGTTCCGCCAGAAGGCGCTTTTCATCGCGTAGGCCGGGTGCACCCAGAGGACGCGGCGGTTGCCGGCGATCTGGGTCGGTTCCAGCACCTTCGCCGAACCGTTCACCTCGGCCCCCTCGTCGGACAGCGACCCGGACTGGAGTTCGCCGGTCTCCACGGCGAAGAGGACGGCGCCGGTGTCGCCCAGCGGGGTGGTGAAGATCGTGCCCCAGGTGGTTGCGGAGCCGAAGAACTGCCGGTCCTCGGCGACCTGCTCGCCGGTCAGCGGGTCGGCGGCGACGAAGACGCCGTTGCGGTCCGGGCTGAACAATAAGCCTTCCTCCCCCGCGGAGGCGTCGAAGACCGGGGTGTTCATCACGCCGTTCATCCCGGTGCGCTGGTCGCCCCGCCAGAGGACCTCCGGCTTGGCCGTGGGGTCGTCGGCGAGTTTGAGCATCACGACCGCCGTCGGGTCGTGGGACATGCAGTACAGGTAATGCGCCCCGTCGACCGTCGCCGGGATCGGGTGGGCGATGGACATATTAAAACTCACCGCCGCCGGCACGCTCCAGTGGACCTTGCCGGTCGCGGGGTCGACGGCGTTGACGCTCTCGGCGGTCCAGGCCAGCAGCATTTTCTTGCCGGCGCGCTCGTACATGACGGGGGGGGCGTAGCCGCACTCGTCCTCGGCGGTGCAGGCCTTCCACTTCAACTCGCCGGTGGCTTTATTCACGCACAGCAGCGGCCCGTCGGCCGGGCCGGCGATCACGTACAGATTCTCCCCGTCGACCAGCGGGTGCGAGGCGAACCCCCAGATCGGCTGCTGGGCGCCGTACTTCTCCGTTACGTTATAACCCCACGCCTTCTTCCCGGTCGCCGCGTCGAGGCAGACCAGATCCCCCATCCCCCCGAGGAAATAGACCCGGCCCGCGGGGCCGTCGCCCTCCAGCTCCACCGTCGGCGTGACCCGCGGGCCGGCGGGGTATTGAATGCGGTAGGTGACCTGCGGGGCGTATTCCCAGACGGTCTCACCGGTGGCGGCGTCCAGGCACAGCACGCGTTCGCGGCCGGGGAGGTCCGGGTTGGAAAACTGGTTCTCCGGGAAGGCGCCGGCGTCGTTCAGCACGAAGTCCGGCACGAACACCCGCCCGCCGGCGACCGCCGGGCCGGCGTAGCCGCCGCCGACCGGCACGCGCCACAACTCTTTGGGCGGGCTCTTCGAGAAGTCCGTCGCCACGCCGCTCTCCCGATACACGCCGTCCCGCTGCGGGCCGAGCCACTGCGGCCAGTCGTCCGCCAAGGCGAGCGGACTGAACGCGGCGGCGACCAACGCGGCCAGCGGGAGGGGGAGCGAACGCACGGCGGCCTCGGGGTTTGGGAAGCGGAGCGACGGGAGGGGTGCGGCATCATGGACGACCCGCGCCACGCGGCAAGGCGGCGCCACGCGGCAAGGCGGCACCCGCGGCGAGGGGGGACCCGCGGCGAGGCGGCGTCTGTCCGCTCGGGGCGCCGCCCGTACAATCCCCACCGATGCCCGACTCCACCACCTCCGCCGACCCGTCCCGGTCTGTCGAACCCACCCGGCCGCCCGGCCCGCCGGTGACGGCGCCGCGGAAGGCGAAGGTCGTCCGCGGCCTGCTGCTCGGCGGGGCGCTGGGGGGGACGTTCGGGGCGATGAACCTCGCGGTCGGCGACGTCGCCGGGCTGCCAGCCGGCGTCGCCATCGAGAAACCCGCCCCCGGCGAACCCGAACGGCCCGGCGAGAACAACTGGCACGCCCGGGCCGCCCGCTACACCGGCTGGTGCGTGTTCGGCGGCGGCCTGATCGGGGCCCTCTCCGGCGCCGCCGCCCTGGCCCGGGACCGCCTCCGCGGCGGCGCCGACCGGCCGCCGCCCGGCTTCCGCGAATAATCCCCGCTCCGCCGCCCCCTCGCACCGCCCCTCCGCCCGACCGCCCCCGTGCCGAACTACGAATATCGCCCCTTCGACGGGTCTGAGGAGTTCAGCCCGCAATCCGCGGACGCGGTCTTCGATCAGCTTTCCGAATACCTCACCGACTTCGGCGAGGAGGTCCTGGAGAACCTCGACCGCTGGGAACAGGAGAACCCGGAGGTCACGGAGATGCTCGTCAAACGCGGCCTGATTGAAAAGGACGCCGACGGCAAATATCGCGTGACCCCCAAGGGGATTAAACGCGTTGAGAGCAAGGCGTTGGAAGAACTGTTCGACGCCCGCGGCAAGGACAAACTCGGCAAGCACGAGACCCGCCACCGCGGCGCCGGCCAGACGGTGCACGAGGAGACGAAAGCCTATGAATACGGCGATCCCGTCTCGAATCTGAACCTGCACGAGACGATGAAGAACGCGATGGTCCGCACCGGCGGCGGCACGCCGGTGGAGATCGCGGAAGGGGACTTCGTCGTGCACGACAGCGAATATCAGACCGCCTGCGCCACGGTCGTGCTGCTCGATATGAGCGGCTCCATGTCCCGCTACGGCAAATACGGTCAGGCCAAGAAGGTGGCGATGGCTCTGCAGGGGCTGGTCCGCGGGAAATATCAGGGCGACTTCCTCAAGACGGTCGGCTTCTACACCTACGCCAGCCCGCTGAGCGAGAAGGAACTACTCTATAGCGCCCCCAAGCCGGTCAGCATCTACGATCCGCAGGTGCGGATGACGATCCCGCTGGACCGCCCGCCGGGCTTCGTGCCGGAGCACTTCACGAATATCCACGCCGGCTTGCAGTTCGCCCGCCGCATTTTAAAGAAGCAGCCGACCGCGAACCGGCAGATCATCGTGATCACCGACGGCGAACCGACCGCCCACGTCGAGGATCGCAGCATCCAACTGATCTACCCCCCCAGCCCCCGCAGCGCCATGGCGACGCTGAAGGAGGCGAAGCGCTGCGCCAATGAGGGCATTCATATTAGTTCGTTCGCGCTGGTCGAGGATTATTTCTATCTCGGCCTGGTGAACTTCGTGCAGCAGATGGCCCAGGTCACCGGCGGCGTCGCCGCCTACTGCAACGCGGACGACCTCGGCAACATGGTCGTGGAAAGCTTTCAAAAGGGCCGCAAATCCAAGCGGGCGCTGTAGCGGGGCGGCGGCGTAGGGTGGGTGCCGTGTCTCGCGTCCTCGCCCTCCGCCTCCGTCGCCTGCCAAGCGATCCGTCGCCCCCGCCGGGATTCCGGCGGTTTGCGTCGGTGCTGCGTCGCCGGAAGGGGGCACTCGCCTTCGCCGGACTGATCGCGGGGCTGCTAGGCTGGATCGCCTGGCCGCACCTCTCCGCCGGGGCCGCCGGATTGCTGGCGGAACGGCGGGGGCATTACGTGGAGTGGGGGCACTACATCCCCGAGGACCGCCGTCGCTGGGCCCCGCTGCCGACAAACGCGGCGGTTTGGCGGACGCCGGTGTATATTCAAATTAACTGCCCGGGCTACGTTCAACATCACTCTTCCGAGCGAGAACGAGACGAATCCTGGCCGGAACCGGAACCGCTCTCCGACGCGCTCGACCGAGCGGAGCGGATGCCGCACGTGCGGAGCGTCGATCTGAACGATGTGTCAGTCAGCGTCGCGGACGCACGGCGGCTGGTCGCGATCGAAGACGACGTCTCCGTGGGCTACTGGAACTGCGCGTTCGCTCCCGGCGCCCTCGACGTGCTGGCGGCCCGCGGCGGCTATCTGGTGGTGGGCCTTCAGGGGTGCTCCATCCCGCCGGGCGGGTTGGCGGGGTTTGCCAAGGTCCCGGCCCTACTGAGCCTCAGCGTGGGCGGGGCGGAGGGCGTCGCGGGACAGTTCCGGCCGTTCGCCGGCCACCCGGGCCTGACCAGCGTCTTCGCCGACGAGACCGACTTCGACGACGACGATCTCGCCTCGGTCGTCGCCTGCGAGCGACTGCAATCGCTCACCCTTCGCGGCGCCGCGGTCACTGACGCCGGAATCCGCACCCTCCCGAAGCGCCCAACCCTCCGTTGGCTGAGTCTGACGGACACCGCCGTGACGGACGAGACGGTCCGCAGACTCGCCGAGCGTTGCCCGAACCTGGATCACCTGGACCTGTCCGGCACGCGGGTGACGGACGCCGCTCTGCCGCACCTCGCCCGGTTCACGTCGCTGACGGTTCTGAACCTTGCCGGCACGCGGGTCACCGCGGCGGCGGCGGACCCGGTGATCGACTGGCCGGCGCTGGAGAGTCTCACGCTGTCGGAGGCCCTCGCTCCGCCGGACTTCCCCCTGCGGGGCTGGGACGAGTTGGGCGACGGCGGGGCGAGCGACGGTGGGGCGACGTTGTGGTACGTCGAACCGGCGGAGTGACGGCGCCGGGCGAGCGGTCAGGTGTCCGTCTGCACGAACAGCGCCCGGCCGCGGGCGCGGGCGTCGGCGACGGGGCCGTACAGGCCCAGGAAGAACTGCCCGCCGAGGGATTCGTCCTCGTCGTCCTCCGGATCGCGGTCCGACAGAGCGGCGGCATGCGGTTCGACGGCCCGCAGTTGTTCGTGCAGCGCCGCGACCTCCGCCGGCAGATAGAGCCTGTACATGCGGTCGTAGCCGCCCAGCCCGGGTTCCGACGGCGGGCAGCGGAAGCCGCGGTTGCCGAACGCCGGCTCGCCCAGCGCCGGGGCGCCGTGCTCCTCGCAGAACTCCGCGCAGTCCCAGTAGATGCTTTCGTAGTCGGTGCATTCAAACCCCAACCCGCAGGCCGCGCCCGGTTCGCTGCGGAACGACCAGACCACGGCGTCCCACAGCTCCGCCTGCTCGTCGGAGAGATCCCCGTACCAGTCGGCCGCGGCCAGCCGGGCTTTGACGAACGCCGTCAGTTCGTCGAGGTCCGTCGGCCAGCCGACCCGGGCGAGTTCGCCGCGATTTTCGGCGAGCAGCGGCTCCGCCAGCGCCCGGGCCTGGGCGTCGGTGGGGGCCGTCACAAGTTGCGTGAAGGCGTCGCCGTCCAGCGAATAAAGGAAGTAGCCGGCCATCGGAATCCTGTTCAGCGCGGGCGGGGGCTCAGTCGTGCCGGCCACGGAGGTGGCCGACGCCTCGGAGGATCATCACCCCCACGCCGCTGAGCGCCAGTCCGCCGAACACGCCCCCGAGGCCGCCGACCGCCGCCCACAGGCCGGCGTCCCGTCCGCCGAAGGCCCAGCCGAGCAGCGCCCCCAACGGCAGACCGACGATCACGCCCAGGCACCCGGCGAGGTTGTCCTGCCAGCGCACGTTCACGCCGGTGACGGTGTCCGTCACGACGTTGTAGGCCTGACGGTTCGAGAGCCGCGCCGCAGCGTCGTCGGGTTCGGGATCGAACTCCAGATCGGCGGGCAAATCGGCGTCGTTCATCCCCGCACGATATCGGCCGGCCGTTCGCGGCACCGCTCAGCCCTCCAAACCGCTCAGCCCTCGAAAGTGTCCGGGTTGGGGCCGACGCGGCCGGGTTCGCCCTGGTCGAGGGCCGTCAGCGTCGCCATTTGCTCGTCGCTCAGTTCGAAGTCGAACAGGCGGAGGTTCTCCCGCATCCGCTCGGCGTGAGAGGACTTCGGGAAGATGACGTCCCCCCGCTGAACGTGCCACCGCAGCACGACCTGGGCCGGCGTGCGGTCCACGGCCGCGGCGATGCCGGTCACGGCGGGGTCCTCGATCAGTTCGCCGCCGCGGGCCAGCGGGCTCCAGGCCTCGATCAGCATTCCCCGCTTGCGGCTGGCGGCCCGCACCTCGTCGTTCGTGAAGTAGGGGTGGGCCTCGATCTGATTCACGGCCGGCGTGACCTCGCAGTGGGCGGCGAGCTTGTCCAGATCCTGCGGACGGAAGTTCGACACGCCGATCGACCGGGCCCGGCCCTCCCGATGGAACTCCTCCAGAACCCGCCACGTCGACACGAAATCCCCGCCGTACCGCGTCGGCAGCGGCCAGTGGATCAGGAACAGGTCGACGTAATCGGTTTGCAGATCCTGCAGGGACTGCTCGAAGGAGCGGCGGGCGTCGTCCGGCTGGTGGTTGTCGTTGGACAGCTTGCTGGTGAGGTAGATCGCCTCGCGGTCCAGGCCGCTGCGCCGCATCGCCTCGCCGACGCCCCGTTCGTTGCCGTACATCTGGGCGGTGTCGACGTGACGGTAGCCGGCCTTCAAGGCCTCGCCGACGACGCGGGCGGCGTCCGGCTGTTCGACCTGCCAGGTGCCGAAGCCGAGTTGCGGGATCGCCCGGCCGTCGTTGAGGGGGAGCGTGGGGATCTGCGGGGCAGCGTTCATGCTGCCCAGCAAATCAGACCGGCCGCGACCGCGGTACGGCGGCTTTCCGCACGCCGGGACGGGGCGAACCGGGAAGTTTCGCCGGGCGCCGCGCTCCGCCGAGGCGGGACCAGCGGGCCGGGTTCGCCTCAGGTGTATTCGCCGCCGCCGATCGAGTTAAGGGCGGAGCGGGCGGCGCCGGCGACCTCGTCGTCGTCGCTGGCGCTGGCCCGCTCCAGGGCGACGTACGCCGCCTCCGCCTCATCCCGCAACGCTTCCAACGCCCGGGCGGCGGCGAGCCGCACCGGCTTGGGACGGGCCGAGTGCAACGCCGCCGCCAGCGCCGGCACCACCGACCGCGCCCCGGCGCCCAGCTCGCCCAGCCGCCGGGCGGCTTCGGGGGCGGCGTCGTCGTCCCGCAGGGCGTCGGCCAGTTCTTCCGGGGTGGCGTCCGGGCCGGGGGCGGAAGTCGAGTCGGGCACGGCGGGGCGGCTGCAAACGGGAAACGGGGCAGGCATTGTACCAAAGACCGCGGGGCCGGCCCCGCCCCGCGTGGGGGAGAGCCGGCCCCGCGGGGCTCGGTCGGAGTCGGATTCGTTCCGGCCGCGGAAGCCCGCGGCGGAAACGACGCCGGGACTATTTCGCGTCCTTGGCCTTACCCTTCGGGGGCATCAGCACGGTATCGATGACGTGAATCACGCCGTTGGAGGCCATCACGTCGGCCTTCACCACCTTCGATTTATTCAGCATCACGACGCCGTCCTTGACCTTCACGTTCACCTTCTTGCCGGAGAGGGTTTCGACCTTCTGACCGTCTAGGCCGACCACGTCCTCGGCCTTCACCTTGCCTTTGACGACGTGATACAGCAGGACGCTCTTCAGGGCTTCCTTGTCCTTCAGCAGCCCTTCGAGGGCGCCCTCGGGCAGCTTGGCGAAGGCTTCGTCGGTGGGGGCGAAGACGGTCAAGTTCGCGTCCTTGGCGGAGAGGGCCTCGGCGAGGCCCGCTTCCTTGGCGGCGGTCAGCAGCGTCTTGAAGCTGCCCGCGGCCTGGGCCGTCTCGACGATGTTCTTCGAGGCCCCCTCCTCGTGATGGTCGAGAGCGACCGGGGCGACCGGAGCCGGGGCGGCGGCGGTGAGCAGCCCGACGCAGCCGGCGGCGGCGGCGACGGTGAACAGCTTGGCGAACGAACGCATCAGGAGATCCTTGAGAGAGTGGAGTGACAGCGGAGCGGAGAAAAACGTTCAAAACGTTCATCGGCTCCGCCCATTCCTAGACCCCCCGTTCCCAATTGCGACGGGGGGCGGGGGACGATTCCGGCGAACCCGGAACGTCCCCCACCCCCCGTCGGGTGGAATCAACGAACGTTAATCCTTACTCGGCCTTGGTCATCCGCTCGATTGCGACCTTGAGGCCGGCCAGACGGGCCGCGGCCGCGTCACGCTCGGCGGCGGGATCGGCGAGGGCGTCCGCTTCCTTCTTCTTCTCCTCGGCGGGGGCGACGGCCTTGTCGGCGGCGTCGGCGGCCTTCTTGGCCTCCTCCAACTCCTTCGGCAGCCGTTTCACCGTCTCCTCGGCGACGGCGAGTTCGGCGGCGAGCCGCTTCGTCTCGGCGTCGGCCGCTTTGACGGCGTCCTCGGCGGTCTTGGCGGCGGCCGTCGCCTTTTCGGCGGCGGCGTCGGTTTCCTCGCCCTTCTTCTTCAACTCCTCGACGGCTTTACGGGCCTCCTCCATCTTGACCTCGGCCGACTTCCGAGCCTCCTCGGCGGTCTTCTTCGCCTCGTCGAGCTTCTTCCGAGCCGCCTCGGCCGTCTTGCGGGCGGCGTCGGCCTGCTCCTCGTTCGCCGCCTTGACGGCTTCCTCCGCCTCGGCGAGGGCCTTCTCGGCGTCGGTCAGGGCATTCTCAGCTTCCGAGACGGCCTTGGACGTCTCGCTCTCGGCGGTTTGAACGGCCTTCTCCGCCGCGGCGATCTGCATCTGGCTCGCCTTGGCGGCCTCGGCGGCCTTCGCCGCCTCCTGCGTCGCCTTCTGGGCGGCGGCCTGGGCGTCGGCGAGCGACTTCTTCGCCTTGCCGTGGGCGTCCGCGAGCGACTTCTGCATCTGGGTCGCCTCGTTCCGCTGCTTGTCGATCGCGGCGACCTTCTCGGCGGTCGTCTTTTTCGCCTCGCGGGCCCGCTCCAGCGCCGCGGCGGCCTCCGCCTTGCGTTTGGCGACGGCCTCGGCGGCGGCGGTCAGTTCTTGGACCTTCGCCTCGGCGGCGGCCAGTCGCTCCGTCAGGGCGGGCGGGTTCGGGGAGAACTCCGCGAGCAATTGGTCGCTGTCCGGCTTGAACACCGCCACGACGCCCGTCCAGTCGCCGACGAAGATCCGCGGCTGCGGTTTGCCGTCCGGACCCGGGACCGCCTCGTCGGCGATCGCCACGGAGAGGGCGAAGTCCGGCCGTTTCGGGAACTTCTTGAGCTGCTTGCCGCCCAGGTCCCAGAGCATCGCCTCGCCGTTGCGGCCGGCGGTGGCGAAGGTGCCGTCCGCGGCGAAGGCGGCGGACTCCACGCCGTTGACCTTGATGTCGACCTTCCGCACCAGGGCGCCGTCCTCCGGGTTCCAGAGGTGCACGGTGTCGTCCAGGCTGGCGGAGGCCAGCAGGTTGGAGTCGGCCCGCCAGCTGACGTCGGTGATCGCGTCGCTATGGCCCCGCAGGTCCGAGTACAGCAGGCCGCTGGAGGCTTCCCAGAGGCTCAGGCCGCCGACGCGGTCGCCCACGGCCAGCAGCACGCCGTCCGGGCTGAAGCCGACCGACGTGACCCAGTCCGTGGCTTTCTCGACCATGTAAACCAACTCGCCGGTGGCGACGGCGTACACCTTCGCCTTCTTGTTGGTGGTGCCGATCACGACCAGCGACTGGTCCGGGGAGATGTCGGCGCAGAGCACGGAGTCCGGCTCGTCGCCGATCTCCGCGACGCGGTCTCCGGTGGTCACGTCCCAGACGACGGCCAGCCCGCGGTAGGCGCCGCGACCGCCGCCGGCGATCAGCAGGCGGCCGTTGGTGCTGAACTTCAGCGACATCGGCCGGCCCTCGGGGAAGGGCAGCACGCCCACCGGCTGGAGGGAGTCGGCGTGGAACAGGAGGACCTGCCCCTCGCCGGCGACCGCCACCAGCGGCGCCCACTGGCTGGCGGCCATCGCGGTGACGGCGTCCGCCCGCCCGGCGACGCGGCCCTCGACGGGAATCGCCTCCACGGAGAGCGGCTTCAGTTCGCCCTCGTAGGCGGCGGCGTCGTAGGGGTTGGGCGGCATCGGCGGCGGCCCCTCGGGGCGGCCGATCGGGGCGGCGCCCAGCGACAGGTCCTCCTTCGGCTTGATCTTCACCTTGGAGCCGGCGTTCTCGCGGGCGCCGGTGTCGATCCACTTTTTGAGGATCGCCAGGTCGGCGTCGGCCATCTTCGCCCCGTTGGGGGGCATCTTCGGCTCGGCCTGGTGGGCGGCGAGCATATAGAGGTAGCTGAACTCCCCGTCGCCGGGGGTCACCACCTCGCCGCTGCCGCCGCCCTGCATCAGGGCGGCGAACTGGCTCATGTTCAGGCCGCCCTCCTGCTTTTCGGCGTTATGACAGCCGACGCAGTTCGCCCGCAGCACGGGCAGGACGTCTTCGTCGTAGGTCAGCGGCTTCTCGTCCTTCTTCTCCTCGTCGGCGCCGACGGCCGACAGGGGGAGGGAACAGGCCAGCAAAACCGCGGCGAACGGGGCGAGGCGGGAGGTCATGGGGCGGGTCGTTGAGGTCGAAAATGCGCTTGATCTAAGAAATCACGCCGAGGGTCCGCAGACCCTCGGCGTGACGGTGCGTCCGGCTCAGTGGTTGAACAGGAACTCGCGGCTGTTCAGCACGGCCCAGAAGTAGTCTTCCAGCACGGCCTGCGGCGCTTCGCCGGCGGCCAGCGCCTCCTCGAGGGCCTTCTTCTCCGCGTCGGTCGGCTGACGGGCGAGGCAGCGGAGGGTGATCTCCTCCAGCACCTCGACCGGCTCCATCGGCGGGACGCTTTCCGCGCCGTCCTTGCCTTCCACGCCCTTCAGCAGGGTCTCCACAACTTTGCCCCGCTGCACCTTGTCGTGCACCGTGTTGCCATTGAGCAGGTGCAGGGCCTGGGCGAGGTTCGGTTCGACCCGCACCTCGCAACTACAGACGGTTTCCCGGCTGGCCCGGCCGAAGGTCGTCAGGAAGTAGGTGCTGGTATTGCCGTCGGCGATCTCCACCGCCCGGCTGCCCAGCGGCAGGCCGTTGAACTTCTCCGGGCTCTCCGTGACGGCGTTGATGCTGTCCAGCAGAACCTCGGCCCGCATCCGGCGGAGCTTCGCGGAGGCGAAGTTCGCGGTATCGCCCACGTTGGTGGGGTTCGTCCGCGTCGCCAGCTGATAGGTCCGGCTGGCGCAGATGTCCCGCACGAGGCCCTTCAGGTCGTAGCCGCTCTCGATGAACCGCTGGGCGAGGGCGTCCAGCAGGGCCTCGTTGGCGGGCGGGTTGGAGACCCGCACGTCGTCCACCGGCTCCACGATGCCGCGGCCGGTGAAGTGGGCCCACACCAGGTTGACGATGTTCCGGGCGAAGTAGGGGTTCTCCTCGGAGGTCAGCCACTTCGCCAGCACCTCGCGGCGGTCGCGTCCCTTAAAGCGTTCGTCTGCCTGGAAGTCCGGCTGGATGCCGCCCAGGAACTTCGGCGCCATGTTCTCGTTGGTCAGCGGGTGCTTCACCTCGCCGCCGCCGCGGTTGTAGACGATCCGCTCGCGGGGGTCGTCGGAGTTCTTGGTGCTCACCTGGGCGAAGAACGCGGCGAACCCGTAGTAGTCCTCCATCGTCCAGCGGTCGAACGGGTGGTTGTGACACTGGGCGCACTGGATCCGCATGCCCATGAACACCTGGGCGACGTTCTCCGCGACCTTCAGCGTGTCGCGTTCGGTGCGGTAATAGTTCGTGGCGGGGGTGTCGAAGGTCCCGCCGCTGCTGGCCAGCAGTTCGCGAACCATCTCGTCCACCGGGACGTTCCCGTCGACCTGCTCCTTGAGCCAGCGGTGGTACAGGACCGCTTCCTTGCCGCTGAGGACGTTGTTGGCCGTGCGGATCGTCAGCAGCTCGGCCCACTTCATCACCCAGATGTCCGCGAACGCGGGCTTATCCAGCAGCGAGTCGACCAGCGCCGCCCGCTTGGAGGGGTCGGTGTTCTCGATGAACTCCCGGGTCGCCTCGGCCGGCGGGACGACGCCCACCAGGTCCAGGTAGGCCCGGCGGACGAACTCCTCGTCGCTGCACAGTTCGCTGGGGGCGATCCGCAGCGTGGCGAGCTTGGTGTAGATCGCCTCGTCGATGTAGTTGGCCGGCTCGACGTCCGGGAACTCAAACTCCACGTTCTTCGGCAGCACGATCGCGGGCACGCCCACGGTGTGCACGTCGAAACGGGCGGTGATGAACGCTTCCGCGCCGCCGGTGCCGTTCACGGCGCCGGCGGTGACGGCGCCCTCCGGCGTGATCGCGGCGGCGGTGGGGTTGCTGGTGTTCCAGGCGACGAGGTGGGTCACGTCGCGGTCGGTGCCGTCGGCGTAGGTGGCGCGGGCCACCATCCGCTGATCGGACCCCTCGCCGGTCAGGGCGATCGAGGGCGGGTACAGCTCCAGCGACACGCAGGCCGGCGGGCCGGTCTCGCCCTCTTTCCAGTTCTCCTTAGCGCCGTCGTCGATCGCCCCGGCGGCGATCCAGTCCAGGATCAGGCGGGCGTACTCGCTGTCCGCCTCGAACAGCTTGCCGCCGGTGTGGGAGACCGCGCCGATGCTCTTTTCGAACAGCAGGCTGTGCTCCGGCACGCCGAGGTTGATCCGACGGCCGGCCTGCTCCCGCGTGATGCGGAAGTGGTCGCCCACGGGGTCGTAGCCGAACAGGCCCATGCGGAACCCGTCCTTGCCGCGGGCCGCCCCGTGGCAGGAGCCCATGTTGCACCCGGCCCGGGCGAAGATGGGCATCACGTCGTTGCGGAAGCCCACCGGCGGGCTGGCGCCGGAGTCCACGACGCTCAGCGGGACCTCGACGGACTTACCGTCGTAGCTCGCGGTCAGCGTGGTGGTCCCGTCGGCGGCGGGGTGGTAGGTCAACGCCCCGTCCTCGCCGACGCTCGCCTTGGCGAACGATTCGTCGGCGGCTTTGAAGGTCGTCTCGGCGGTGACGTCCCGGGTCGTGCCGTCCGACAGCGTCAGCACCGCGATCACGCTCTGGCGATCACGAGCCGTGGAGAGGTGCACCGCGGGCGGGTACACGTCCAGCTGCACGGCCGTCGGTTTGGAGCCGGCGGACTCCTTCGAGTCCGGCTCGAGCGCGTTGGGCCCCGGTACGTAGGAGACGGGGGAGGTCGCCAGCAGGGCGGCGGCGAGGAAGAGGGGGGTCATCGGTTCGTGTCTCCTTCAGAGGAGTCGGTCGGGAGGCCGGCGGCCTCGCGGCGAAGGCGTTCGAGCCGGCTCAGCGGCTTCGGTTTCTCGGGAGCCTTCGCCACTTTCGGCTCGGCTTCAGTCGTCTTGGGCTCAGGCTTCTTCGGGGCGGCGTCCACCCGCAGATCGGTGGTGGCGGCGGTGAAGACGCGGGCGTCCTCCGTCGGCTTCCCGTTCTCGTCCACATTCGGCAGCACCACCTCGGCGAGCAACCCCTTGCGGGTGCCGATCGGCGCCGTTTCCGTCGCCGCGATCTCGAACACGAACGACTCCATCTCCGCGGTCACCTCGACCGGCTCGCAGTTCAGACCGTCCGGCAGGCCCTTCAGCGTGACGGTGGCGGTCCCTTTGAAGTCCGCGTTCTCCAGTTCGGCGGTGATCGCCGTCGACGTCGTCTGTTGCACGGCACCCTTCGCCAGCTTCAGAGTGAAGGGGGTCTCGGTGACCTCGATGTCCACCAGTTCGCTGGAGCACAGACCGGTGCCGCCGCCGTACGCGACGCCGTTCAACTCGTTCGGCAGGGCGGCGAAGGCCAGCACGAAGAACGGGAACTTGCCCAGCGCCGCGCTGGCGTTGGCGTTGAGGGGGTAGACCGCGGTGTCCTCTTCCTTCTTCACCGTCCGCTGGTAATCGCAGCCGATCCCGGGCGTCCGCTGGGGGAACTCCAGCTTGATCTCCCCGTCGAAGCCTTCGTCGCGGTGCACCTTGATCTTCAACTCCAGCACGCCGTTGCGGACCAGCGCCGTCGCCGGCGGCAGGACCTCGATCGAGAACGGCAGCTTCTCGGTCACGGCGACGGCGACCGCGGGGGCTTCCACCTCCCACAGCGTGCCCTGATTGTTGTACCGCACCAAATCGGCCGCGATGATCGAGGAGGCGTAGGACGCCCGCTGATCCGGCCCGGCCTTCAGGATCTCCGGCTTGTCGGCGGGGAAGGCCCGCAGGTCCGCCAGCAGGCCGCCCAGCGGGGCGTCCTCGGCGGCGCTGAACAGCACCGGCCAGGTGGACTGGTTGTCCGGCACCTTCGGGGCGGTGACGGTCACGCCCTCGGGCAGGTCGGCGGCGTCGATCGCCAACTCGCCGCCCAGGCCGTCGCGGGAGATCGTCACCCGGGTGGCGAAGTGCCCGCCGCGGGGAATCACGACCCGTTGCCGGCCCTGGCCGTAGCGGCCGTTGCGGGGGATGGAGAGCGTCGGCGTCCGCACCGGCGGGCTGACTTCCACGCGGTACACGAAGTTCTCCCCGCCGCGCTCGAGCTGGTCGTGCACCGCCACGACGTACAAGCCGTCCTCCGGCAGGGCGAAGTCCTCCCGGGGGTCCAGACCGACGCGGTCGGCGCCGCTCTTCAAGTTCCGGCCGTTCGCGTCGAGGATCCGCAGCTCCGCGTCGATCGGGGAACCGATCCGCGTGCCGAAGACGTCGAACCGCAGGTTCTGGCCCTTCCGGCCGATGAACGCGAAGTGATCGTGATCCCCGTCCTGCTCCAGCACGCCGTTGAACGCGAGGCCGGCGAAGGCGTCCGGTTTGACGGATTCGCCCGCCTTCTTGATCGCGGCGGCGTCCCCGCCGTCGGCCTTCGCCTTCTCCTTGGCGGCCTCGACCGCGGCGAGATACGCCTCCACGCCGGGGGCGCGGGTGGCGGCGGTCCGGTCGTCGTTCGGTTCGGCTTCCAGCACGTTCGGGAACTCCGAGGCCCGGAACGGCAACGCCGAGGGGCTCGAAGCGCCGTCACGCACCGCGTACACCTGGCCGGTCTGATCGCTGGTGAGGCCGGCGACCGGCGTCACCTTCTGCCGGAACGACCCGTGCGGATCGCCGATGAACGTCACCTCCACCTCCTCGCCCACTGGGCCGCCGGCCGGGTAGACCGCCAGCGGCCGGGGGAACGCCTCCGGCCGCAGACCGACGTGCATCCGGTAGTAGCCGCGGCCGCTCCCCTTGAACTCCGCGTCCCGAATCCGCAGCAGATAGGTGCCGGCTTCGGCGGGCGTGAACCGCAGGACGGGGTCGGCGTTCGTCAGCGGGGTGTCGTCCGAGGCGACCAGCTCGCGGCCCTCCAGGTCCAGCACCTCGATCGCCGGGTCCATGTTGGTGGTCTCCGAGGACGCCAGTCGCATCCCCTCGACCTCTACGCTGAGCACCTGCCCGGCGGCCAGATCGATGGAGTAGTGGTCGAGATCCTCGTTGTCGATCCGGCCCGTCACCGTCACGCCGCCGGCCTCTTCAAAGAGGTCCTTGGAGAGCGGCTCGGCGTTCGCCGGGTCGGTGTTCGGGGCCTCCTTGGGGTCGGCCTCCGCCACCTCGGGCAGGGAGCCGACGTAAATCGTATGGAACTCCGACACGCCGTTGGCGCACCGCAGTTGCACGACGTGCTCGCCGACGCGGGCGTCCGGGGCGATCTGCATGGTGACGGCCACCTTTTTGTCGCCCTGCTTCTCGTCCGGCGTAATGGCCTTCACCTCAAAGACCCCGGGCTCGTAGAACAGCACTTCCGCCGCGTCCTGCAGGCGATTGCCTTCAAAGGTGAAGGTCGCCTCGGTCCCCCGTCGCGCCCCGCGGGGCAGAACGACGGTGAGCTGCGGGTCGGCGGCGAAGGCCTGGTGGGGCGTTGCGGTCGGAACGACGTCGGCGGCGAACAGCGTCGCGGACAACGCCACGAGCGCGGCGGAGCGGGCACGCACGGGGCGGCTCCCGGCTTGAGGAAAAGGTACAGAGGGGGCGTCGATCGCCGGCCCCCCCAGCGGGGGCCGGCGACGCTGCGATGATAAAGGGCGGCGTCCACCGGACGCCGACGGGCCTGACCGGGCGGAAACCCACCCGGTCCGACACGAACCTAGGCGAGGATCGCTTGGATCGGGGAGCCGCCGTCGACGATCTCGATCGGCCGGCCGCCGGGCGCCATCAGTTCCTTCTCCGCCTTGATGCCGAGGCGGTCGTACACGGTGGCGGCCCAGTCCATCACGGTCACCGGGTCGGTGTCCGGCTCGGAGGCGGTCGCGTCGCTGCTGCCGTGGATCACGCCCCGCTTCAGACCGCCGCCGGCCATCAGCACGCTGAAGACCTTGGCCCAGTGATCGCGGCCGGCGGTGGCGTTGATCTTCGGGGTGCGGCCGAACTCGGTGCCGACGCAGACCAGCGTGCTGTCCAGCAGCCCACGTTCGTCCAGGTCGTTGATCAGCGTGGAAAGGGCCTGGTCCAGTTCCGGGCCGTTCCGCTTGATGCCGTCCGCGATCTTGTCGTGCATGTCCCACCCGCCGTAGGTGAGGGTCACGAACCGGCTGCCGGCTTCGACGAGGCGACGGGCCAGCAGCATGCGGGCGCCGGCCTGGTTGCGGCCGTAACGGTCGCGGGTCTTGTCGTCTTCCTTATCCAGATCGAAGGCTTCGCGGGCCTTCGGGTTGCCGATCAGGCCGTAGGCCCGGTCGTAGAAGGTGCCGACGGCGTCGAGGCTGTCGGCCGACTCGGTCGCGGCGAAGTGATCGTTGACGGCGTCCAGCAGCCGGCGACGACGGGTGAAGCGGGCTTCGTCCACGCCGCCCGGCAGGCTGAGGTCACGCACCTTGAAGCCGCTGCTGGCGGGGTCGCCGCCGACGGTGAAGGGGGCGTAGCTGCTCGACAGATAACCGGTGCCGGCGAACTCGTTCGGCTGGCCGGGCACGCAGACGTACTGCGGCAGGTTGTTCTTCGGTTCGAACTCGTGGGCGACCACGCTGCCCATCGAGGGGAACTTCAGCGCCGGGCTGGGGCGGTAGCCGGTGAACATGTTGTGCGTGCCGCGTTCGTGGGCGGCTTCGCCGTGCGTGAACCCACGCAGCACGACGCACTTGTCGACGATCGAAGCCATCTTCGGGAACGTCGCCCCGAACTCCGCGCCCGGCACCTTCGTCTTGATCGAGCCCAGCGGGCCGCGGTACTCCGCGGGGGCCAGCGGCTTCGGGTCCCAGCTCTCCTGCTGGGCCAGACCGCCGGGCAGGTAGATGTAGATGACGCCCTTCGCCGGGCCTTCGACGGTCTCGAAGTGGACCTGATCGGCCCGGGCGGCGGCCTGCATCCCCAGGAAGCCGGGCAAAGTCAGCCCCAGGCCTCCGATGGCGCCGACCTGCAGGAAGTCACGGCGGGACGGGCCGGCGCACCGGCGTGCACGGGAGAGAGACATTTGCGAACTCCGTCGGGGGCGGGGCCGGGCCGACGAGGACGATCGCGGCCGCGGTGGGGTGAGGGGGGCAGTCGGCCTGGTGGGGCCGCGATGATGCGCTCCGCCGTGGGGGCGGGGGACGCATCACCGATCACTGTTCCTTTCAGCAGAACGTCGAGATGGCCTCTTGTCAAGGGGCAGTCTCGCAGATTCGGCTGATCAGGAGCGTCTTACACCTCGGACTCCGCCGCAAGGTTCGGGCGGAAATCGTCGCGGCCGCGAAGAACCGGCAAGTCCGTCCGGCGATTCGCGGGTTGTGCGGGCCTTGACGACAAGGGTGATTCGCTCCGCCCCCCTTCCGCGGCCGAACGATCGGCCGGCGGCCGGGCCGGGCGGGGCGGCCGCCGTCTCACTCCGCGGCGGCGGTCTCGGGGGCTTCGGCGTCAGCGGCGTCGGCGGGGACTTCGGCCTTCAGCGCCGCCTTGATCGCGGCAACTACCGGCTTGCTGTCCGGCGAGGCCTGGCTGCGGAACCGCTCGATCACCCGGCCGTCGCGGCCGACGAGGAACTTCTCGAAGTTCCACTTCACCGGGCCGGGGTCGGCGGTCGTGCCTTCGGCGGTCAGTTCCTGGTAGAGCGGCGAGGCGTTGTCGCCCTTCACCTCGACCTTGCCCATCAACGGGAACTGCACGCCGTAGTTCTTCTCGCAGAAGGCGGCGATCTCCGCGGGGCTGCCGGGCTCCTGCCCGCCGAACTGGTTGCAGGGGAAGCCGAGGATCACGAAGCCCTCGTCGCGGTAGCGTTCGTAGATCTTCTCCAGCGGCTTGTACTGCTTGGTGAAGCCGCACTGGCTGGCGACGTTCACGATCAGCACCACCTTGCCCCGGTACTGGGCGAGGTCGACCTCGGCCCCGTCCAAGTTCTGCACCTTGTGATCGAGCACGGTATCGAGTTTCTGATCGTCGTGGGGACCCGCGGCGGCCGGGCTCACCACGGCGGCGGCGCCGACGGTCAGGCCGGCGACCAGCGCAAGGCCGACGAACAGGGAACGGCGGACGGCGGGGCAGCAGAGCACGGGAAGCGCCTTAGAAGAGTTTCCGCACGCGTCCGGCGGGACGCGAGGGAGCGGGGGCGGGAGCGACGTCCGTGCCGCGGAAAGGGCGATCGTGACGCGTCGGACCGCCCGCGGGCGGGCGTCCAACGGATCAGCGAGCGCCGGCGGGATCTCCACTGTAGTCGCGTCCCCCCGCCCGCGACAATCGCCTGCTCGGCACGATATCCTTTCGGACGGCATGATCGACCCTGCTCTCCCCCCCGTTCCGGCGGCGTCCGGCCCCGCCCGCGACCCCGCCGCCGCTCCCGCCGCCACGTCGGCGGCCCGGCCCGGCGCCCCGAAGCCCGCCGCCCGGCCGGCCGTCGGCTGGCGGGAGTGGGTCGCCCTGCCGGAGTTGCCCGCCGACCCCCGACAGGCCGCCGACCCGCTGAGCAGCCCGCTGCTCAAGGCGAAGGTCGACACCGGGGCCCGCACCAGCAGCGTGCACGCCTTCGACGTGGAGATTTTCGAACGCGACGGCGTGGACCTCGTCCGGTTCACCCTGCACCCCCGGCAGAAGTCCTCCAAGCGCTCGGTGCTCTGCGAGGCGGAACTGCTGGGCGTGCGGGAGGTCAAAAGCAGCAACGGCGTCATTCAGGAGCGCCCGGTGATCCTCACCCACGCGGTCGTCTGCGGGAAACGCTTCCCGTTGGAACTGACGCTCGCCAACCGGGACGCAATGGGCTTCCGCATGCTGCTGGGCCGCGAGGCTCTGCGGGGCCGCTTCGTGGTCGACCCCGCCCAAAGTTACCTCGGCGGACGCCGACCCAGATGACGACGGGGCGAGCCGAGGACCGAGACGCCTCCCCGCCGGACGGCGAAGCCCCGCACCCGGACGACCTCGCCGGCGATCTGGGGCCCGAGGACGTCACCGTGCAGACGGACGTGCCGGTCGTCCCGGACGGCCGGGCGGAGCCGCCGATCACCGTCGGCGGGACCGTGTGCCCCGCCGGCGCCCGCACGCACGTCCAGATCCCCGTCGGCCGGTTGGCGACGGAAACGTGGCTCAGCGTGCCGGTGGAGGTGGTCCGCGGAGCCCGCCCCGGGCCGAGCGTCTGGCTGACCGCCGCCATTCACGGCGACGAATTGAACGGCGTGGAAGTCATCCGTCGGGTGCTGGGGAAACTCACCTGCGAGACGCTGCGGGGCACGGTGCTGGCGGTACCGATCGTCAACGTGTTCGGCTTCAACGCCCGCAGCCGTTACCTGCCGGACCGCCGCGACCTGAACCGTTCCTTTCCCGGCTCGGCGGGCGGGTCGCTGGCGTCGCAACTGGCCCGCCTGTTGATGACGGAGATCGTCGCCCACGCCGACGTCGGCCTCGATCTGCACACCGGCAGCGATCATCGGTTCAACCTCCCCCAGATCCGGGCGAACCTCGAGGACGCCGAAACGCTGCGATTGGCCGAGGCGTTCCATGCCCCGGTCACGATGCACTCCGCCGTCCGCGACGGCAGTCTGCGGGGGGCGGCCACGGCACTAGGCAAGCCGGTGCTGCTGTACGAGGCCGGCGAGCCGCAGCGGTTCAACGGGGATTGCATCAAAATCGGCGTGCGCGGCGTGATGAACGTGCTGCGGGCGTTGGACATGCTGCCGCCCCGCAGCGCCGAGGCGCGGGCGAAGCGACCGGACACGTCGGAGCCGTCGATCCGGGTGCCCTCGTCGGCCTGGGTGCGGGCCAAGCGGAGCGGCATCTTCCGCCCCATCGCCGGCCTCGGGGAGCGGGTGGCGGAGGGCGATCGGCTGGGCGGTATCGCCGACGCCTTCGGGCGCAACCGCAGCTCCCTCCGGGCCCCGTTTGACGGCGTGGTGATCGCCCGGGCCAACAACCCGCTAGTGCACCGCGGCGACGGCGTGGTGCACCTCGGCCGGGTCGACGAACCCGACTGACGGCCCCCGGTCCCCTTTCCCCGGCGGCGATGCGGGCCGGCTCTGAAATTACGTGAGGCCCGCGAGGACGGGGAACGGGCCGCCGCGTCGTTCGCCGGCCGCGGCGTTATTCGATCTGGTACAGTTTGATGTCGTTTCTCCGGGTAAACTCCTTCGCGTTCGCCACGATCTGCGGCCAAAGCGTCTGGTCCGTGAGGTTGATCCGCGAGATGGCCATATGTTCGACGTGCTCGCCGAACGTGAGCTCGCCGAACCGGTGCGCCTCGATCAGGTAATACTTGCACTCGGTGGAGACCGCGTCCTTCAGCCTTTCTCCGCAGTAGCAGGATTTGAAGATCGACTCCCGCAGGAAGGGGCTGCCGCCCGCTTCGAGGAGCGCCCCTAAGTTATTATAGGGGACCTGGATCGCTCCGGCGTCGACCCCTTTCCCGGCCCGCATGAACGTGTCTTGCGCATAGTAGAAGCAGGTCGGCTTCAGTTCGTTTTTGACCACGAAGTAACTGTGGCCGTAGTTGATGGCCGAGCCGTGGGGACGTCGCCCGTAGTTCAGCGCCAGAAAGGCCTGCTTGGTATGCGGGTTGAAGTGGGGATTGCCGGCGAGAAACGCGGGGAGTTCGTCCCCGCTATGGATCGGGATCAGGTCGCCGGTGTCCATCTGTTTCCGGATTCGAGCGGGGCTTTGCCGTCCGGGCTTAAGGCCGCGCTGAGGGGGCGTGTCCCCCGTCCAACTTTTCGGGAAGGTCACCATGTTGTCCGCGAATCCGCGCAGGTCCGCGTCGTTCTGGTCCGTATTGCGCAGGACCATCCTGCCGCCTTCGATGGCTCGCTGGTACATCTGGGTATAGGTGTCGTACGGGTTCGGGTTCGTGAACCACGTCTCGCACTTGAAATTGACGGTCAGTTCCGCCGTTTGCAGGTTGCGCTCGATCTCCCGGTAGACCCGCCACAGTTCCTTGAACGGGACGGAACTGGGGCGTTTCCGCTCGGGCATATTCCTCAGGATTTCCGCTTCCAACACGGCCAGCGCCACCGCCCGGCCGGGCAGGCGGTTCGCTTCTATTTCGTCGGAGCGAGTCTCGACGTACTGCTGCTGCACGATGTGTGCGGACGGGTTTCGACTGGCGACCCAGGGGGTCTTGGGGGGCGTCTTGGGGAGGGCCGGCATGCCCCCTGCCGGCATCATGGCCTCCACCGGATTCTTCGGGAGGGGCGGCATCGGCAGCGCCGGCAGCCGCGGCGGGACCACCCGGCAGGGGCCCGTGGGCGTCGCCGGCAGCGGCGGCAGATTCGGAACCGGGATCGTCGGCCTCTGCGAAGCCCGTCGCGTCGTCTCGCTCACGTTCGGAGGTCCCGTCGGAGCGTCAGTCCTGGCTGAGTCCGCGGGAAGCGCGGGATCCCGGTCAGATCCGTCCGCCCAAGTCGATCGCCTCATCACACCGCGGCGCCTCGGCAAGTCAAGACCCTGCACAGAATATTGATGGCCCCTGTCGCCCGGTTCGCCCCGTGGCGACGCCCCGCCCCCGCCGGCCGCGGCGCGGGGCGATTGGAGTGCGGTGCCGGACGACGCCGCGTCAGGGTATCGTCCGGCCGCTTGGCGCGACCGTCGCGTCCGGCCCCCGTCCTTCCCCTCGCCCGACGCCCCCCGTTGTCCCCCCTCGCCTACCAGACGCCCGCCGCCCCCGCCGACGCCAGCGAGTTCGACCTCACCGAGGTCCTGCCGACCTGCAAACCGCTCGGCGGGCTGCTGGATATCGAATACGACTGGGACCGCGTGCCGGTGCCGTCCTCGCTGAAGTGGTTCGAGAAGCGCTGGGCGACCCGCAACAACCCGCTGGATTACTCCGGCGTGTGGCGGTTCCGCGAACTGCTGCCCTTCGCCCCGGAGGAGATGATCGTCACCGTCGGCGAGGGCCAGACGATGCTCCGCCGCAGCGATTCCGTCGCCAAATATTGCGGACTGAACGACGGCTGCCTGCATCTGCAATACGAGGGGCTGAACCCCAGCGGCAGTTTTAAAGACAACGGCATGACCGCCGCCAGCACCCACGCCCGCATGGTGGGGGCGAAGCTCGCCGCCTGCGCCAGCACGGGGAACACCAGCGCCAGCCTGGCCCTCTACGCCGGCGCCGGCGGGCATTTTAAGTGCGTGGTGTTCGTCGGCAGCGGCAAGATTGCCTTCGGCAAGCTCTCCCAGGCGCTGGACTACGGTGCCGTCACGTTGCAAATTGAAGGCGACTTCGACGACGCCCTGATGCGCGTCCGCGAGGTCTGCCGCGACGCCAATATCTATCTGTGCAACTCCGTCAATCCCTTCCGGCTGGAAGGGCAGAAGACGATTATTTATCGCATCCTCGAAGGCATGAACTGGGAGGTCCCGGACTGGATCGTCGTGCCCGGCGGGAACCTCGGGAACAGTTCGGCGTTCGGCAAGGCGCTGATCGAATTGAAGAAGCTGAACCTGATCGACCGCCTGCCGCGGCTGGCGATCATCAACGCGGCCGGGGCGAATACGCTGTATCGCCTGTGGGAGCACGACGGCCTGCGGTGGAACGGCGGCGAACCGGACGAGGAACTGGTCGGCAAGTTCTACGGCGAGATGGACGCCGAAAACCGCCGGGCCGACACCCTCGCCAGCGCCATTCAGATCAACCGCCCGGTGAACCTCTATAAGTGCCTGCGGGCGCTGGACGCGACCGACGGCGTCGTCCGCGAGGCCCACGACCCGGAGATCCTCGACGCCAAGGCCCAGGTCGGCGCCGGCGGGTTCGGCTGCGAACCGGCCAGCGCCGCCAGCGTCGCCGGCATTAAGGCGTTGCGGGCGCAAGGCGTGATCGCCCCCAGCGACCGCGTCGTCGGCATCCTCACCGGGCACGAATTGAAAGACCCGGACGCCACGGTGAACTACCACCGCGGCGACCGGGCCTATGCCAACGCCCCGATCCCCGTCGCCAACGACGCGGGAGCGATCCTCGACGCGCTGAAGGGCGTGATGTAAGAGGCGCGAGGATCGCTTGCGGTTTCGCGGGGGCCAGAGAACTCGTCGCCCCCAGCGAAACCGCAAGCGTCATAGGCTCATTCCACCTCGTCCCAGTCGACGTCTTCCCCGCCGCGGGCGGTTGCGAGGGCTTCGAGCACCTGCGGGTCGATGTTCTCCGAGATGAAGTAGGCGGCCCCGTCGGCGGTGAGGAAGTCCGTGCCGCCGGCGTGGTAGCCGCCGAAGCCGTCCGGGCCGCCGATGGAGGGCTGCTGGGTGAAGGCCCGCACGGTAGAGGGGCCGCCCTGCGCCCACGGGCCGACGTTCGACTGCACGCTGCCGTACATCAGGGTGTTCGACAGCCCGTCGGTCACGTCCGCGAACTTCGTGGTCCGGTCGTAGCCGAAGATGCCGGTCTTCGCCGTGTGGCGCTTGGCAGCCGCGGCGTTCGGGCCGACGCCGGCGACGCCGACGTAATGCGTCACGGCGTAGCCCTCGTCCGTCGTCGCCCCGTTCGGATCGCTGGGGTTCACCATCCACGGCAGCGCCGTGCGGGCGACCTGTGCGTTCGGGCCGGCGTCCCAGGCCTGCGTCGGGTCGAGCCGCTCCGCCAGCGCCCCTTCCTCCAAATACGGCAGCAGGGCGACGACCCAGCTGAGCCGGCGCTCCGGCGGCAGGTTCGTGCCCTCCGCCGTGCCGCGGGGGAGGGTGTCGAAGACCGTGTGATAATTATGGGCGGCGAGGCCCAACTGCTTGAGGTTGTTCATCGACTCCATCCGCCGGGCCGCCTCGCGGGCCTGCTGGACCGCGGGGAGGAGCAGCGAGGCGAGGATCGCCGGCGTCGCCACCGATCCGCCGCCGCCCATCGCCATCGGCGTCGGCAGGGAGGCGTAGCCCACGCCCTGCACGCCCTCGCCGGTGTTCGTCGCCCATTTCACGTTGGGGAACAGCGGCCCGGTAACCAGTTCCGACGGCGGCAGGATCGCGTCCGCCGGGCCGCCGGCGAAGTGATTGATCGGCGGCAGCAGCGTGCCGATCAGGTTGTTCAGGAACGCCGCCGCCGGCCGGGGGTCGCTCGCCGACAGCGAGGTGAACTCCGCCGGAACCCGCCCGAACGGCGCCTCCCAGCGGCCGGTCGGTCCCCAGGTAGGCAGCGTGCCGTCGGCCCGCAGCAGGAACGCGGCGACGGCCTGCGGCGTGGGGGCGAACACAATCCACTCGTCCGTCACCGCCAGACTCGGGCGGAACATGCCGGCGATCGAGACGGTCGTCACGTCCACGCCGGACTGTTGATAGGCGGTGATGCGAACCTGCTCGCCAGCGTCCGGCGGCAGGTTGGTCAGCGCCCGGTCCGCGACCGTCGCCAGCCCGGCCTTCAGCGTCGCGGCGTCCTCCACGGCGATCGCCACGACCCCGCCCAGCCCGAACAGCCCGCCGTCGTGGGGATCCGAATAGACCGCGGCCACGGAACCGAGCGGCTCCAACAACGCGGCCCGCACGTCGAACCCGGCGAGGTCGTTCAGCACCGCTGGGGCGTTCTCCAGCATGGCCCGCTCCCGGCTGTCGGGGCGTTGCAACTCCGCGAGGGCGCCGGCGGCGTCGATCAGGCCGTCGTACAGCGTGGCAAAGTCCACCGAGCACGCCCCGAACGACTTCACCTCCGCCGGCAGCGGGGGGAGATCGGCCAGCGACATCGGCGCCGGATCGAGCGCCGCCAGCAGCCCGCGGGGTTCGCCCCGTAGCAGCCATTCGCCCTCGGACCGCAGCGCCTCCCCGTCGGCGGAGAGCGAACCCCGCACGCCGGAGAGGGCGTCCAGCCCCAGCGCCGTCAGCAGTTCGCCCACCGTCACCTGCCCGCCGGGCCGCCAGTCGGCCTCGTAGGCGGGGAACTCGCCGAAGCGATCGACGACCGTGGCGAAGTCCAGCCAGCCGGCGAGCAGGGCGTCGTCCGGGGTGTGCTCCGCGAGGGGGTGCGTGCCGAGGGCGGCCGCGTCGCCGGTCGTCACCGCCACGCCCCGCTGCACGGCGCCCGGGCCGATCGCCCCGACCAGGTGCGGGCCGACCCGCCACAGCCCGAAGTTAAAAAAGGGCGGCACGCCGGGCACGTTGCCGACGGTCACGCTCACGCCGTTCACCTCCTCCTGCCGGAGTTGCAGGGCCTCGCGTTCCTCAACGGTCGTCTGGGAGAGCAGTGCCTCCGCGGCGTCCGCGGCGCCCGGCAGCACGACGAACACGCTCGGCAGCGGCGGACCTTCCAGCAGGTGCACCGAGAGCGTCACCCCGCCGCTCAGCGTCGCGTCCCCCAGCGCCTGGAGCGCCGCGAGGGCCTCCGGGCGGGGGTTCGGGGCGTCGAACTCCTCGTCCTCCACGACGACGTCCTCGTCGAAGGCGTCGAGGTTCTCTTCGATCGGCTGCAGTTGGAACTCCTGCGGCCCGTCTTCGACGTTGTCCTTGGGTGACTGGAGGTCCTCCACTTCGAACTCGATATCCCCCTCCTTCATATCCTCCTCGTCGACTTCGAAGTGAAAGTCGATCTCTTGCTCCGCCCCGCCGCCGGTGGCCTGTTCGACGGCTTTGCGGGCCTCCTCAAAACCCTTTTGCCAGACGGCCCCGAAGGACCGCCGGACGGTCGGCAGCAGGCCGCTGTCGATCAGCGACTTGTGGGCGGCGGTCTGGGCGAAGGCGGGGCCGGCCTTGGCCGTGCCGGCCCAGGCGACGAAGGCGACGGCGCCGTCGGCCGGCAGCAGATCGGCCGGGCCGCGGGCGTCGGCGGGGGCGCCGCCGAGCGTCAGCGGCGGGCCGGGGACGACGGCCGCGGGCGGGGCCTCCCCCAGCACGTCGGCCGCCTGAAGGGCGTTCAATCCCTTCTCGCCCGGGGTCGGCGGCTGGGCGGACGCCGTGGGGCGGAGGACCGTCAGGCCGGCGACGACCAGCACGCCGAGCGCCGCGGCGACGCCCGCCCGCCGCAGCATGCCCTCGGACGGATCACGCGGAGACAGGTCACGCGGAGACGGGGGGACCGGGGCGGACATCGTGCGGAACCGGGCGGGGGAGGGGACCCGCGATCCTGTTCCGTCCGCCCCCCGGGCCACAACCGAACCGGGGGGCGCCGTTCGGTCCGTGTCCGGGCCCAGATCGGCCCGAAGCGCGCCGCCTCTCGGCGCCGGCGAACCGGGGAAGCGACTCCCTAATTGACCCGCCAGAAGCGCGGGGCGAACAGCACCAGGATGGCGAACAGTTCCAGCCGGCCCAGCAACATCAGGACGGTCAGCAGGAGTTTGCTGCCGGCGGCGAAGTCGCTGTAGTTCTCCGCCGGGCCGAGTTTGCCCAGACCCGGGCCGATGTTGTTCAGGCAACTGGCCACGGCGCTGGCGCAGTCGATCAGTTTCTCCGCCTGGGCGCCGGGCACGTCGTCGTGGGCGGCCCACTGGTCCCCCGGTTCGAGCAGGCAGAGGGCGTACCAACCGCCCACGAACAGCGTGAGCACCAACGCGAAATAGACCACCACGTCGTGCCGCAGGTCCCGGTCCACCGGCAGGCCGAACAGCTTCATCGGGCGGACGACGTTCGGCCGGAAGGCCTTTTCCACCTCCAACCGCACGACTTTCGCCAGCAGCATGAACCGGATCACTTTAATTCCGCCCGCGGTGCTCCCGGAGCAACCCCCGCAGAACATTAATAGGAAGATCAGCCCCTTGGCGGACTCGCCCCACTGGGTGTAGTCCTCCGTGCCGAAGCCGGTCGTGGTGGTAATCGCCACGGACATAAACGCCGCGTGCCGGAACTCCTCCACCACGGAGTCGTACTGCCGCCGGGTGAGCAGATACGTGAACAGCAATCCCGTGGCGATCAGCAGGATCGCGACGTAGACGCGGAACTCCGGGTCGCCGAACACCAGTTTCAGGCGGCCCCAGACCTTGCCCTCGCCCAGCCGGGGCGTGCCCCGCAAAACGAGGTAATACAGGCTGAAGTTCACCCCGGCCAGAAACATAAAGAGAATGACGGTCCACTGGATCAGCGGTCCGAAGTGGCCGACGCTGTCGTTGTAGGTGGAGAACCCGCCGGTCGCGAGCGTGCCGAAGCTGTGGCACAGGGCGTCGTACAGGCTCATCCCCTCCAGCGAATACACCAGCGCCGCGATCGCCGAGAGCGTGACGTAAATCAGCCACATCGTCAGGGCGTGCTCCTGCACGCGGGGGCGGACGGCCTCGCTGATCGGCCCGGGGACCTCCCGGCGCATCAGCGCCTTCCCGCCGGCCCCTAATTGGCCCAGGATCGCCACGAACAGCACGATGATGCCCATCCCGCCGAGCCAGTGGGTGAAGCTCCGCCAGAACATCACGCAGCGGGGGACCGCCCGGGGGTCCTCCAGTTCGTCCAGCACGCTGGCCCCGGTGGTGCTGAACCCGCTGACGCTTTCAAACAGGGCGTCCGCGACCGTGACCCGGACGTTCAGCTCCGGGGCGTCGGGATAATATTTCCGGTAGGAGCCGCTGAGGTACAGCGGCAGCGCCCCGAGCACGCCGGCGAGGATCCAGCCCAGCCCGACGACCGCCAGCGCCTCCTTCCGCAGGATGGTGTCCTTGCCGGCGTTGCGGCCGTACCACCACAGCCCGCCGCCGGTCAGCAGGGACAGGGCGATGGAGGAGACCAGCCCGATCGCCCCGCGGGTTTCGACGTGTTCCACCTGCCCGGCGAAGGGAAACGCCCAGGGCAGGGACAGCGTCATGCTGCCGCCCACCAGCATGGCCAGGAGCCCCAGCAACCGGCAGAGCAGCGGCCAGTTCATCGCGGGGCGGGCGGGACGGAGCGGGGGCGGCGGGGGGCCGCTCGCGGGGGAGGCGAGCGCGACGGGAGCGAATCCGCGGCGGGGTCGGGGTGTACTGCCGCCGGCCGGCCGTCACAACCCCGCCGACGGTCCCTGACGAATTGAACGGCCCATGCCAGCCCGATGCGCAAGCATCGGCGGTCTCTTTCGGACAGCGCGACGCACGGCCGGGGCTCGCGCCCCGGGCTGGTACGCACGCTGAATCGGGTTCAGGCCGCTTTCTTCATCGCGGCGGGGGCGACGGCGCCCTGCACGCCCCGCCAGCAGGCGCTGCCGGGCACGGTGTGCAGCACCCACCCGCCGGGGCCGGCCGGTTGGGCGAACCCGCGGCGGTCCGGCAGGCGGAGGGCGTCGGCGGGGGGGACGGCGGCGAGGTCGTCCCCGTGCACCACCGCGAGGCTGTTCCGCCCGGGGCGCACCAGATCGGCGGCCTCGACGGCCTTGGCGCGGTCGGCGCCCTCCGCCGGGCCGACGTAGATCGCCGCCTCGTACGCCGCTCCGCCGGGCCGCAGCAGTTTCTTCCGGGCCTCGGCGGGGGCGCCGGCCCGTTCCACGCACACGCCCAGATATTCCAGCACCGCTTCCCAGGTCCCGGCGTACGGTCCGTGGAGCAACGCCCGGTCGCCCGGCGTCAGGCGGGTGGCCGCCAGCACCGCGCGAACCACCCGGTCCGCGGGTACGGACTCGGGGGCGAACAGCTTGAGCGCATGAACGGGCTGCAACATCGCGGGCGTCCTTGCCGGTGCGATTGGGGAAAGGGACTGCCGAGATAGCCCTTTGGTCCGCTCACGGTCAACGCGGAACCCCTTGGCGCGCCGCCGATCGGCGACGGCGAAGCGGGGGGAGCGTGCGAGCCGACGCGGTCCGGTTCAGCCCTGCAACAGGCTTTCGCCGCCGTCGACGACGATCTCGGCGCCGGTGACGTGCGAACTCAGATCGCTGGCCAGATACAGCACCGCGTTGGCCACGTCCCGCGGGTCGCCGGGGTCGCCGCCGGTCAGGGGGATGCGACCGTCGGTGTATTCGACGTGCGGCTTTTCGGACTCGATGTTCCGCTCGACGGTCTTATTAAAAATCGGCGTCATGATCGCCCCGGGGATGATCGCGTTCACCCGGATGTGATGGCTCGCCAGTTCCAAGGCGACCATTTTCACGAAGGCCAACTGCCCGGCCTTGCTGCAACTATAGGCGGTCGCCCCGGTGTTGCTGAACACCCGCGTGCCGTTGACGCTGGCGCACACGACCACGCTGCCGCCCCGCTTTTTGAGCCACGGCAGCGCGTACTTGACGGTGAGGAACGTGCCTTTGAGGTTCACCGCGAGCGTCTGGTCCCATTCGTCCGGCTCCAGGTCCGCCAGGGGCGCCCAGACGCCGTTGATGCCGGCGTTGGCGTAGACCACGTCCAGCCGGCCGGCGGCCTCGGCAAGGCCCTCGATCGCGGGCCGGATCGACTCCGGGTCGGAGACGTCCGCGGTCCGCGTCGCGCAGCGGCCGCCGGCGGCTTCGATCTCCTCGGCGGTCTCCGCCAGGCCGTCGGCGTCCAGGTCCAGCAGGCCGACGAACGCCCCCGCGGTCGCCAGCCGCTTGGCGCTGGCCCGACCCAGCCCGCTGCCGGCGCCGGTGATGAGCGCGACGCGGCCCTCCAGGGTGACGAGGGGAACGACGGGGGCGGCGGACGGCACGGCGGGGGGCGGGCGAGGGACGGGCGAACGCGGAGGGCCCCGGCGTCGGAGCCGGCGTCGCCCGCGGAGTAGTGTGGCCCCGTGGTGCGGGGGGAAACCCGGGCGGAACCGGGCCGCTCGGGCGGGGTCGGCCCCGTGGCGCGGCGCCGCGGCGTTGCCCAAACTGCCCAAGGCTCCGTTCCCATTCTTCCACCTTTCCCCCGCCATGTCTGCCGACGCCCCGCCGCCGTTCGATCCCGCCGACGGACGACGCGGGCGAAAGGAGCCCATGCGGGTCGAGAACGCGGCGATGGACGACACCGTCCCCCCCGGCGAGTCGCCCAGCCCGTACGTGCGGCGGTTGTGGAAGGCGGCGGCGATCGCCTCCATCGTCGTCGCCGCCTTTCTGGTGCTCTGCTACGCGCCGGAGGCGGCGCTGCTGGTGTTCGCGGCGATCTGGTTCGGCTCGGCGTTGGTGCAGTGCGCCAAAGGGTTGGGGCGGTATACGCACATGGGGCCGCGGTGGAACCTGGCGATCGTCGTGACCCTGCTGGTGGCGGCGATGCTGGCCATCACGCTGACCGCCGGCTGGCGGATCGGCGGACGGGTCAACGAACTGACCGCCAGCCTCTCCGACGCCCGCAGCACGATCGAGGAGCGCCTCCAGCAAGGCCTCGACACCGCCGACGCCGCCCAGGAGAGCGAAGCGGAGAAGAACGGCGAAGACCCCGCCGAGCCGGCCCCCGACTCGTCGGCCTCCGGCGAGAGCGGCGAAGGCGGCGAAGGCGGCGGGAGCGGCGAAGGCGGCGGGAGCGGCGAAGGCGGCGAGTCCCGCGGGGCGGCGGGCAAGCTGCTGGACGCCGTCCCCGACCCCATGACGCTCGTCGGCGGGCTGATGGGCGGCGGGTCCGGGTCGTCGTCTTCGCCGGCGCAGCGGGTCTTCACCGCCCCGTTCACCTTCGCCATCTACGTCCTGTTCATCTTCTTCACGGGCGTGTTCCTGGCGATCAGCCCGGCGATGTATCGGGACGGGGCCGTCAACCTGTTCCCCGACCGCCAGAGGGAGAAGCTGCGGGAGGTGATGGACGACTCCGCCGTGGCCCTGTGGGCCTGGACGAAGGCCCGGCTGGTGGCGATGGCGATCACCGGCACACTGACCGGTCTGGCCCTGTGGGCGCTGGGCATCCCGCTGGCCCTCACGCTGGCCTTCCTGACCGCCCTGCTGGTGTTCGTGCCGAACATTGGCTCGCTGCTGGCCGCCGTCCCCCCGATGTTGATCGCCGTCCAGCAGGGCGGCATGACCCCGCTGTGGGTGCTATTGGCCTATATCGGCGTGCAGATGCTCGAAAGCTACGTCATCACCCCCTACGTCATCGGGGAGGGCACCGGCGTGCCGCCGGCGCTGGTCATCACCGGCCAGTTGGTGCTCGGAATCCTGTTCGGGGCGTTGGGCGTGCTGTTCGCCACCCCGATCATTCTGGTGTCGATGATCTTCGTCACCCGCTACTGGATCAACAGCGCCCTGGGCCACGAGGAGGTCGACCCGCCCGGCAGGGACGACTGACCAGGGGCCGCGGGCCGGCCCTCGGGAACTGTTGCCCGGGGGGCGCCGCGCGGCCACCGTGGGCGAACCGTTCGCCCCGATAGGCCGCCCCGATGACCGCCGACGAAGCCCTCGCCGCCCTCGCCCCCTGGATCGCGAAGCGGGAGCGCCCGGCGTGGCGACCGACCGTCGAGGAAGGCGACGGGGCGCCGACCGACAGCAAGTTTGCCGGCCTACCGCTGCTCGCCGAGGGCGAAGCCTGGCCCGCCTGCGGCGGGTGCGGCCAGCCCCTTGAACTGTTCTTGCAACTCGATCTGGACGCCTTGCCGGACGAACTGGGCGACCGCTACGGCTCCGGGCTGGTGCAGTTGTTCTACTGCACCGGGGACTGCGACGGCGGCTGGGAGCCGTTCAATTCAGAGGGCGTCAGTCTGTGCCGCGTGCTGCCGGCCGGCGCCGGCGCCCCGGCCGCGGAGAACCCCGGCACGTTCCCGCCGCAGCGGATCGTCGGCTGGGAGCCCCTCGTCGACCGGCCGCACGGCATGGAGCACGAACGCCTCGGGTTGGTCACCGATTATCACTTCAACGCCGTGCCGTATCGCCCGACGGAGGTCATCTGCGAGGAGGTCGGTTTCCGTGCGGAGGGAATGGCGACGGCGAAGGCGATTGCAGAACGAATTGCCCCCGCTGACGGCGACAAGCTCGCCGGCTGGCCGCACTGGGGGCAGGGCCCGGAGCGCCCCGCCTGCCCGGAGTGCGGCGAGGCGATGGAACTGCTGTTTCAACTCGACAGCGAGGCGAACGTGCCGTTTATGTTCGGCGACTCCGGCGTCGGGCACGTGACGCAGTGCCCGACGCACAAGCAGGTCGTCGCCTTCGGTTGGGCGTGCTGTTGAACGCCGGGGCCTGCGCTCACTCCGCGGCGAAGGTCCAGAGTTGACCGAAGGTCGTCATGAAGTACGCCTCGCCGTCGGGGCCTTCGCCGAAGCTCATCATCGGGTGTTTATGGCCGGTCAGCGGGCGGTTGGATTTCGCCTTGCCGTCCGGGCCCAGCTCCAACGCCCACAGCAGGCCGCTGACGTAGTCCCCGTATAGGTATTTGCCCTGCAGCGCCGGGACCTTCGAGCCCCGGTAGACCACGCCGCCAGTGATCGACTTGCCGGTTTCGTGATCGTATTCCCAGACCGGGAAGGTCATGCCCTCGCCCTCGGTGTAGGCCGGCTTGCGGTCGGGGGGGAAGGGGTGGAAGCCCTCGAACACGCTCCAGCCGTAGTTCTTGCCGGGCTCGACGACGTTAATCTCCTCCCACTTGTCCTGGCCGACGTCCGCCAGCCAGAGGGCGCCGGTTTTCGCGTCGAAGCTGAACCGCCAGGGGTTGCGGAAGCCGTGGGCGTAGATCTCCGGCAGGGCGCCGGGTTTGCCGACGTGCGGGTTGTCCGCGGGGACGGCGTAGGCTTTGCCCTCGGCCGGTTCGGCGTCGACGTCCAGCCGCAGCATCGCCCCGAAGACGGTGCCGACGTTCTGGCCGTTGTCCAGCGGGTCGCCGCCGGCTCCGCCGTCGCCGAAGGCGACGTAAAACATGCCGTCCGGGCCGAACAGAATCGTCCCGGCGTTATGGTTCCAATACGGCTGTTGCAGGCGAAAAATCTCCCGCTCGCTGTCCGCGTCGAGCCGCTGGTCGAGGCCCTCGCCGACCGCTTTGAACTCGCTGATGACGGAGGTGTGCGGGGCGTCGGTCGTGGTGTAATAAATGAAGACCCGGCCGTTCGTTTTGAATTCCGGGTGAAAGGCCAGCCCCAGCAGGCCCTCTTCGTTCTGCTTCTCGTTATAAACGACGCGGTCGGAGAGATCGCCGAACGGGGTCGCTTCCTCCACGTCCGGGTCGTTCGGGAACTGGAAGATCGGCCCCTTCTGGGTGACGACGATCACCCGGTCGCTGCCGTCGCCGGGGTGCGTCAGCAGGATGGGGCGGTCGAAGGTGAGGAACTCGAAGGCCCGCACGGCCTTGATCGGCAGCGGGGACGTGTCCACGTCCGTCGGCGGGGCGGGGACGCCGGCCGTTTCGGCGTCGGCGGGGGCGGGGCCGGCGGCGAGCGCCGCGGCGAGCAGAACGGGGGCGAGCATGAGGGCAGGCAGAAAGGGAAGCGGAACGGCCGACGGCGCCGGCGAACCGGCGCCTCGGCGAGCGGGAGCATAGCCCCGGCCGGCTGGGGCGTTTAGGCTGGCCGGATCGTTCCCGGTCCCGCCATCTCGCACAGGATCGTCCGTGTCCTTCGCTTTGCTGGTCGCGCTCGCGTTCGCCCCGGAGGCCCCGGCGACGCGGACGATGACGCTCACGCCGCACGCCGGGTTCGCGGAGAATCCGCTCAAAGGGTTGATGCCGTACCGGGGGGATCGCGGCCCGGACGCCGTCCCGCACAGTCTGGAATTCCAATACGTCGGACTGGCCGAGCTGACCACCGGCCCGGGAGCGTTTACGTTCGACGCCGGTCTCGAACCGATCCTGCAGGACGTCGCCTCCCGCGGTCGCCGCCTCGTCCTGCGGGTGTATCTGGATTATCCCAACGAATCGAAGTCCGGCGTTTCTCAATATCTGCGGGACGCCGGTCTGAAGATGCGGCGCTATTCCGAGCACGGCGGCGGCCGCAGCCCGGACTATGAAGACGAACGGCTGATCGCGGCGATGGAGACCACGGTCGCGGCCCTGGGCGAGCGGTACGACGGCGACCCGCGGCTCGGGTTCTTGCAGGTCGGGCTGCTGGGGTACTGGGGCGAGTGGCACACCTACCCGAACGGGGAGCAGTTCGCTTCCGAGGACGTGCAGCGCCGCGTGCTCGCGTCCTACGAAAAGGCGTTCAAAACAACGCCGGTCGTCGCCCGTTATCCGGAAGAACTGACGCGGCGCTATCCGGTCGGCTTCCACGACGACAGCTTCGCCTACTCCACCCTCCGGACCGGCGGGAACGGGGACGCGTGGGCCTTCCTGACCAAGCTCGAACAGGCCGGTGCGAAGGACGTCTGGAAAACCCGCAGTATCGGCGGGGAGGTCCGCCCGGAGGTCCAGCGGGCGCTGTTCGACCCGGACAAGACCGCCAAGGGCGCCCAGGACTTCGCGGAGTGCGTCCGGCAAACGCACGCCTCCTGGCTCCTGTGCTCCGCAATCTTCAAAAAGGACGTTCCCCCCGACGTGCGGGCCGCTGCGGAGGCGGGGGCGAAGTCGCTGGGCTATCGCTTCGCCGCGACCGAGGCCGAAATTGAACGAACCGGCCGCGACGTGACGGTCCGGCTGACGTTCGCCAACCGGGGCGTCGCCCCGTTCCTGCACAACTGGCCGGTGCGGGTCGGGCTGTATGAGCCCGACGGCACGGAGGTCGCCGCGAGCGAGGCGGACTGGCACATCAACACGCTGCTGCCGGACCAAACCGTCGTCCGGTCGGCGACGTTCCCCGTCCCTGTCGGCGGACCTGCCGCGACGATCGGCGTGACGATCCCCGACCCGCTGCCGACGGCCCCGCCGCTGCGGTTTGCGAACGAACAGACCGACGCCCACGGCATTCTTCGTCTGGGACCGCTACCGTGACGACCGTCTCGCCGACGCCGTTCTCGGCCCCACGGCAGTTCGCCACGACGCGGTGGAGCGTGGTGCTGGCCGCCGGCGGGGTGGGCTCGGAGGCCCGCCGGGCGCTGGGGGAGCTGTGCGAGGGGGCGTGGTATCCGCTCTACGCCTTCGCCCGCCGCACCGGCCTGGCCCACGCGGACGCCGCGGACGCCGTGCAGGGCTTCTTTGCGGAGCTGCTGGACCGCGGCTGGGTCAAGGACGCCGACGCCGCCCGCGGCCGGTTCCGCACCTTCCTGAAGGTCGCCTTCCGCCGGCACCTCGGCCGGTTGCGGGAGGCGACGGGGGCGCTGAAACGCGGCGGGGGCGTGAGCACGCTAACCCTCGCCCCGCCGGATGCCGCCGCCCGCTACGCCCGGGAGCCGTCCCACGCCGAAACGCCGGAGGCCCTGTATGAACGCCGCTGGGCCCTGGAACTGCTGGCCCGCGTGCTGGACCGCTTGGAAGAAGAACACGCCGGCGACGGGCGGTTCGAGGTTCTCAAGCCCTGCCTGACCGGCTCCGCCGGGCGGAGTTATGCGGAGATCGCCGCCGAATTGAACCTCAGCGAAGCCGCGGTGAAGACGGCGGTGCACCGCCTGCGGAACCGCTACCGGGAATTGTTGAAGGCCGAGGTCGCCGGCACCGTCGCTCTGCCGAGCGACGTCGCCGACGAGCTGAACGCCCTGCGGGCCAGCCTGTGAGGACGCGGCGCGCGAGCTTGTGATCGGCCGGACGCTCCGGCGACACTCCGGCCGTTCCTCCCGGAGAGTCTTGATGCGTCTCGTCCCCGCGCTCGTTCTGCTGTGTTCCTATCCCGCTTGCGGTTTCGCGGGTGACGGTGACGAAGGGGACGCCCACGAACACGCCTTCCCCCCCATCCGCAACACCCAGCCGGACGGGGCGGAGCCGAACACCCCGCAGCAGGCCGCCGAGGCCTTCAGCGCGCCGGAGGGCTTCGAGGTCACGCTGTTCGCCGGGGAGCCGGACGTCGCCCAGCCGATCGCGATGACCTTCGACGATCGCGGGCGCCTGTGGGTCGCGGAGTGCTTCACCTATACGAGCCGCCAGTTCGACGTCGACCACGGCGACCGGGTCACCATCTTCGAGGACGCCGACGGCGACGGCGCCCACGACCAACGCACCGTCTTCTGGGACCGCGGCTTCATGCTGACGGGCCTCGAATACGGCTTCGGCGGGCTGTGGGTATTGAACGACGGCACGCTGTCGTTCATTCCCGACGAAAACCGCGACGACGTGCCGGACGGCGAACCGGGGACCGAGCCGATCGTGATGCTGGACGGCTTCACGTTCGACGCCGGCCACAACGTCGTGAACGGCCTCGCCTGGGGGCCGGACGGCTGGCTCTACGGCCGGCACGGCATCACCGCGACCAGCGCCGTCGGGGCGCCCGGCACGCCGGAGGCGAACCGCACGCTGCTGAACTGCGGCATCTGGCGGTTCCACCCCACCCGGCACACCTTCGAGGTGGTCGCCACCGGCACCACGAACCCCTGGGGCCTGGACTGGAACGAATACGGCGACGCCTTCTTCACCAACAACGTGATCGGCCACGCCTGGCACCTGATCCCCGGCGCCCACTACCGGCGGATGTTCGGCCAGGATTTTAATCCGCACCTGTACGGCCTGATCGACCAGCACGCCGACCACTACCACTGGGACGCCGGCGGCGATTGGACGGAAAGCCGCCCCGACAGCGCCGGCGCCGCCACCGCGGACGACTTGGGCGGCGGGCACAGTCACGCCGGGGCGATGATCTATCAGGGCGACAACTGGCCGGAGGAGTACCGTGGCGACCTGTATATGTGCAACACGCACGGCAGGCGGATCAACCGCGACCGCCCCGTCCCCCACGGCAGCGGCTACAAAATCACGCACCAACCGGACTTCGCCTTCGCCAACAGCCCGTGGTTCAAGGGCGTCGAATTGAAAAGCGGCCCGGACGGCGGCGTCTTCCTGCTGGACTGGACCGACCTCGGCGAATGCCACGACCACGACGGCGTCCACCGCACCAGCGGCCGGATTTATAAGATCACGTACGGCAAACCGGAGCGGGCGGGGGAGACGGTGGATTTGGCGAGTTGGAGCGATGCAGATTTAATCGCCGCAGCCCTTTGGCATTCGAACGTATGGCACCGTCGACACGCAATGCGGCTGATTCTCGAACCGGGAACTCAAGTGTTCCGGGATTTTGGCGAGGCGGACGAGTCGCCGCTGGCTGAGCTGTTTTATTGGCGGTTGGGAAAGGTGCACGGGCTTGAACTGATGCGGTACTGCCGTCTGCTCGTCGCTCTCGCCGACATCTCTCGTCCATCGGACGCGGAGAATCCTGAGGAAGCGTACTATTTTGCACTGGGGCAGATTCGTCGAGTTCTTAAAGAGAAAGGCGACGGTGAGCGGAAGGAAGCGGTCGTCTGCACTCTCCTACGGGATCTGCATCACACTGGACTTGCCGATTCGATCGAGGGGGCGTCTGAGGGACTCTTTGGTGTCGGCGGGGGGAGCCCGTCGCCGCGGGTGCGGCTCGTGGCGGCGTCCGGATTGAGGCGGGCGCCGCTATCGGACCGGTTGCCCATTGCTGCTGCCCTCGCATCTCGTTCCGAAGACGCCGACGACCACAACTTGCCCCTGATGACTTGGTACGGCGTCGAGCCCGCCGTCGCCGCATTCCCCGCCGAGGCCGTCACGTTCGCCGCGGAGTCCAAGATCCCGCTACTCCGGGAATATACCGCCCGCCGCATTACGTCCGAATTGCCCAGCGAACCGCATGGGGCGGCCCTCGGGGCGCTGTTGGAACGGGCCGCTCTACTAACCCGAAGCGTCAGCGAGGGACCGCGGGCGCAGCCCGCGCCGCCTGCGGCGACGTCCTCGCTGACGCTTCGGGTTGGTGACGACGCCGTCGCGTTTCAACAGGACGTCCTCACCGGCGCCCTCGCCGCGTTAGAGGGTCGTCGCAAAGTCACCCCGCCGCCGGTATGGGCCGAGGTGCAACCCGTCTTCGCGGCGTCGGCGGATGCGGAGGTCAAAGCCCTCGCCAACAAACTCGGCGTGATCTTCGGAGACGGGGCGGCGTTGGAGGAGCTGCGGGGGGTGGTGACGGATCGCTCCGCCTCGGACGCGGCCCGGGTGGCGGCGATCGACTCGCTGGCGGAGGCCCGCGACGAGGCCGTCGCCCCCGTGTTGATCGACCTGCTCAAACGGCAACGGGGCGAGGACCGCAACGTGTTCGCCGCCGCGGCCCGCGGGTTGGGGGCGTTCGAAAGCGACGAGGCCGCCGCCGTGCTGCTGAACGCCCTGCCGCGGGTGCGGCTCGAGGACCGCGACGCCCTGCTGGCCACGCTGGTCAGCCGGCCGAGCTACGGGAAGAAACTGGCGGAGGCCCTGCCGGGCCTCGGCGTTACAACGCTTTCCGCGGAGCATGTGCGGGCGCTGCGGGCCTTTCAAGACCCGGAGATCGACGCCGTCCTCGACGAACAGTGGGGGACCACCCGCGCCACGCCGGAGGAGAAGCTGGCGGAGATTGAAGCGTGGAAGGAGAAGCTGGCAGCCGCCGGCGAGCCGGATCTCGGCGCCGGGCGGGAGGCGTACAAAAACGTCTGCGGGCGCTGCCACAAGCTGTACGGCGAGGGCGGGGACCTCGGCCCGAACCTGACCGGCTCGGACCGGCGGAACCTGGATTATTTATTGGGCAACGTGTTCGACCCCTCGGCGATCGTGCCGGCGGCGTGGCGGGTCTCGACCGTGCTGCTGGCCGACGGCCGCGTGCTGACCGGCGTGGTCAGCGACTCGAACGACGCCACGCTGACCCTCGCCACCGCCGACGCCACCGTGACCCTGCCGGCCGGCGACGTGCTGGAGATCGAAGCCGGCGACGCCTCGCTGATGCCGGAGGGGCTGTTCAAAACCCTCACCGAGACGCAGGTGCGGGATTTAATCGGCTACCTGCGGACGCAGTCGGCGCCGCGTTAGTACGGTTCGGCCAACCGCTCTCGACCGCCATGTCTCCCCTCTCCCTCAGGGAGAGGGGCCGGGGGTGAGGGTAAGCGCGGTTCGCACGCCTTCGCTCTCTGCAGTGGCTGACCGGCCGACGGGGGAGCGAACGGGGCGTGAAAGGCCATCGGGCGTCGCTGCCCCCTCACCCCCAGCCCCTCTCCCCCAAAAGGGGGCGAGGGGAGCGACGAAGATCCGATCGCGGCTCCGGCTCCGTCAGGGCAGCCCGTCGGCGCCCTGGACGCCCTTCAGGTCGATCGTGTTCGTGTCGGGGAAGTAGATCACCGTGCGGCCGGTGATCAGGTCCTTGGGGCCGTCCTGCGTGGCGGAGCGGTACAGCTGGACGAGGCCGTCGGCGCTGCCGGCGAGTTCCAGCCGGCCCTTGGCCTCGTTGTAGGTGGCGCGGGGGGCGTCGGCGGTGAACCAGCCGCCGGGGCGGCCGCCGCTGTCCTCGCCGTGGCCGTCGATCTCCACGTTGCCGCTGGCGAACAGTTCGCGGGTCTTGGGGGCGTTCTGGTCGGCGCCGTCGGCCGGTTCGACGTGCCGCAGTTCCAGCCGATCGCTCTCCATGCGGGAGGCGCCGGCGGGCAGGGGGGCCGTGGGGCCGGCGAGCAGTTGCACGCCGAAGTCCCGCACCGGGCCGTTCACGACCTCCACGCGACTGTCGGAGTTGGGGTGGAAGATCGCGTCCGGGCCGTTCAGGTCGCCGCGGACCTCCCGCTTGAACTTCACGTGCACCAGCTCGCAGGGCATGGCGAGGAGCCGCCGGCCGGCGGCGTTCGGGCGGACGACGGCGTTCTGCTGCGGCGCGGGGGCGGTCTGGTCGTCCCGGCGCCAGAGCTTCAATTCGCCCTCGCCCTGGGCGGTGAAGTCGCCGGTCTGCCACAGCACTTCCAACTGGGCGAAGGTGCCCTCGACCCGCTGGGCCTCCTGCGGGACCAGACGCTGTTTCGGGTCCGGGTGGCGGGGGTCCGGGGCGTCCTGGCGCCCCCGCAGGTTCACCCGGCCGTGACAGGTGATGAGCTTGATCTCGGCGCCGCCGTCCTCGCCGTCCTTTTTCTTATCGGCCGGCGATTTCTCCGCGCCGGGCAGGGAGGAGCCGAACACCACCTTTTCGGAGAGGGTGACGGTCATGAGTTGGCAGTAGAGCCGCATCGTGTCCTCGGTGTACTCCGCGGAGCCGACCTCGCCCTCGGAGCCGTGGAACATCGTGCGGGCGCCGCCGTAGAAGGTGGCGACGGTGCCGTCGAAGGTCATCGATTCGCCCCAGTCGACCCGTAACGTTTTGCGGGTGGGGGCGTTGGGGTCCTCGGGTTCGGGGTCGGGCTGGCGGTCGCCGGTGAGTCCGGGCATGCCGCCGCCGCGGACCGGCAGGTCCAGCGAGCCGCCGCCGACCACCACCGCGGTGTTCGCCTGCGGATCGAAGCGAATCTCCGGCCCGGTCAGGTCCGACCCGCTGCCGTTGAGTTCCGCGGGGATCGGCGGGGAGTCCTCGTCCCCCGGTTTGCCGAACAGCGTGAGCAGTTGCTGGCCCGGCCCGGCGCCGGTGACGACGGCCCGGTCGGCCCGGGCGTAGCGGGCGTCGCCCGGCGGGGCGTCGGGTTCGGCGGGCGCCGGGGCGTCCTGGAACAGACCGACCTGCCCGGTGGCGACGGCGTGGGAGACGTAGCCCTCCTCCACCTCCACGCCGTTCTCGGTTCGGGCCCGCACCAGCGTGGCGACCACGTCGTCGGCGTAGAACTTGGAGGTCCGCCCGGGCTTCTCAGGCTCCTCGGCGGCCGGATCCTTGGCCGGGGCCGGGGCGGCGTTCGCCCCGGCGGCGGCGCCGGTCCCCCCAGCGGCAATCTGCGCGCCGGGCGGCGGGGTCGGTTTGGGCGCCGGGTCCGTGAAGTGGACCTCAATCCGCTTCGCCCCGGCCAGCAGTTCCGGCCCCTTCATCCGCACCGAGCCGGTGGCGATCGCCTTCGCCGGCCGCACCGAGCCGCCCATCGGGTTCGCCTCGGTCAGCGAGCCGACGGCGGGCTTCGGTTCCTGGTTGAGCCCCGGCTTCGCCGTCGCCTCGGCCTCCGCTTCGTCAGTAAGGGCCTCGTCGGCGTCGGGGCTCTTTTCGAGTTCCAGCACGACGTGATCCGCCGCGAGGTCCGACCCTTCGGTGAAGGTCTGCACGAGCACCTGATCGGCCAGTTCCGTGTGCCCCGCGGCGTCCCGCTTGGGGTTCTCCAGGCCGGTGAGGACCACCACGTCCCGGCCGGTCCGCTGATCCCGGCTGGTGACGAGGGTGCCGGGCCAGGTCACCTTCGAGGCCAGTTCGCCCGTTTCCGGGTCCGTCCGCAGCAGGGTGCCGGGGCCGGCGGCGGCGACTCTCCGCGGAGCGTCCACGGACTCCGGGTCGACTCCCTCGGGGACCTCCGGGGGAGTCACGGTGAGTTGCGGGCAGCGGATCACGGAGTCAGGAAGAGTCACGTGCACCCACTCCGGGCGTTGCGCCCCGCCGAGCGGGCGATGGCCCGCCACCCGGGAGTCCGAGCCGCCGACGAGGGTGAGCACGTCCGTGGCGACGTCGTGTTCCAAACGGGCGGCGGTCGCCTTCATCTGGCGGGCGGGGGAGTTCACCCGCACCGGGGCGCCGTGGGCGATCACCGCGGTCGCCTGAAGGTCGTCGTCGGCGGCGTAGAACTTCCGATCGCCCCAGTCGCGGTTCTCCCGGGCGGCGCGGGTCTCCGCGGCGGTCTGTTTCGCCTCGTCGGTGGCCGGGGTGAAGGTGACCAGCAGGTCGTCGGAGATCAGTTCGTCCGGCCCGGCCTGTTCCGGGGAGGGCGGTTCGACGTCGGCGGGTTGGTCCCGCCAGGCCCGCACGCCGCCGGGCTGCACGGAGGTGAAGAGGGCGGTGTTCTCCTGCGGACTGAAGACCAGCCGCCCGGTGGCGGTGATCCGGACGGGTTCGCGGTTCTCCTCTTCCGCGGCTCCGGCCGCGTCGGCGGGCGGGGCCGGGACTTCGGCGAGGGGGCCGCCGGCGGCGTCGAGGCCGGGCAGGCTGCCGCCGCGGAGGACGACGGCGACCGGGCCGCGGACGGCGATCTCCTCCAGCCCGTCGGCGGCGACGTTGTCGTAGGCGCTGGGGCTGCGGGTGCGGAACAGCTTGATCTCCACCCCGTCGCCGGCGCCCTCGTTGCCGCCGGTCAGCGCCTCGCCCCGGCCTGTGCCGCCGTGGCGGAACTCGACGGGGTCGTCGCTCAAGATAGTGGAGACTTTACTGGTCGGGTCGCCCTCGTAGTAGAAAAAGTTGGATCCGACGACTTGCAGCCCGTCCTCGCCGTCAATCCGCACGTCGCCGCTGAACGCCCCCCGGATCACCCGGCCGGGACTGGAGACCATCTCCTCGGAGATCGGTTGGCGGAACCGCAGCAGGGCGGTGTCCGCGGTGATCGTGGTGGGAATCTTGCCGCCGGTCGCCGGGTCCGTGCCGGCCTCGTCCACCAGCACCATGGCGAAGGGGGAGACCTTCAGGGCGCTTTTGTCCTCCTCCCGCTGCACGATCTCCCACTCGTTCCAATACATCATGCTGTTGCCGGAGCCGATCTGATAGGCGGCCTCCGCGGCGAACGGGACGTGCGGGAGGAACTCCTCCGCCAACTGTTTGTTCGACTTCGGCGGGACGATGGCCGTCGGCCGGCCCTGGGCGGCGGTGTCCGCCTTCATCCGGGCGGATTCCAGCAGCGGCGTGACCGTCGCGGCGTACGCCAGATACAGGCCCGACAGGCCCAGCGCCGTCGCGGCCGTCAGCAGGAACCGCCAGGCGCCGGAGGCCGGCCCGTACCGCGGCCCGGCGACGGACCCGGTTGCAGATCCGACGGCGGGCTCGGCGGCCGGGGGGGCGGGCGAGGCGTCGGGGCCGGGAGTCGGCACGGCGGGCGGGGGCGAGACGGCGGCGGGCGGAGGCGGGAGGGCGCCGGGCGGCTAAACCAAACCGATCAGGTCGGTGATATCGACCAGACCGACCGGGCGGCCGGAGGCGTCGACGACCGGCAACTCGCTGAGTTTCCGGCCCTTCAACAGACTCACGGCCTCGCCGACGGAGACGTGCTCCCCCACGGTGATCGGCGAGCGGGTCATCACGGCGCTGACCGGGCGGTCCAGCTCGTGCTCCCCCCGGCGGGCCAGCAGGCGGGCCAGGTCGCTGTCGGTGAACAGGCCGGTCAGGCGGCCGGCGTCGTCGATCAGCATCACGGCCCCGGTGCGGCGTTCGCCCTCGGCGGTCACCAGCACCTTACGCACCGGTTCGTAGTCGGCAAAGACGCGGACGGCGGACCCGGTCCGCATCACCTCGTCCACCCGGGCCAGCTTGCGCCCCAGCGACCCGGCCGGGTGGAAGGCGGCGAAGCGGTCCGGGGTGAACTCGGCCCGTTCGCTCAGCAGCACGGCGAGGGCGTCGCCCAGCGCCATCATCGCGCAGGTGCTCACCGTGGGGGCGAGGTTGTGCACGTCCGCCTCGCGGAGTTGCCCCATCGCCACGACCACCGTCGCGGCCCGGCCCAGCGTGCTGCCGGCCCGCGCGGTGACGGCCACCACCGGCACCTCCCGGCGGGCCAGCGGGGCGAGAATCTGCGTCACCTCCGCCGTCTCCCCGCTGTGCGACAGCGCCAGCACGGTCGCGTCGTCCCGCACCATCCCGAGGTCTCCGTGAACCGCCTCCCCGGGGTGCAGCACGCAGGCGGGGGTGCCCAGGCTGGCCAGCGTCGCGGCGATCTTCCGGCCCACTAGGCCGGCCTTGCCCATCCCTGTGACGACCACGCCCCCGCCGCGAGATTCGATCAGGTCCGCGGCGTCCAGCAGACCGGCGGGGGGGCTCTTGGCGAGGGCCAGCAGGGCGTCCGCCTCGGCCCGCAACACCTCGGCGGCCCGGTTGGCGGCGGCGAACCGATCGAACGGCACCAGCCCCCGCTCGGCGGAGGCGGCCCCGTCGGAGAAGGGGTCGGCGGAACGTTGAACGGCGGGCAAACCCACGGGCGCGGCGTCCGGGAGGGGCGGGGAGCCCCCTAGTTATAGTGCGACCGCGGGACCGGGGTGAAGGGGAGCTTGACCCCGGCGAACCGTCGGAGTCGAACCGCCCCCGTCACGCCCCGTCACGCCGCCAGCAGGCCGAGGGTGCGGAGGCAGTCCAGAGTCGACGCGATCTGGGGCTCCAGCAGGCGGCGGGCGAGGGCGAGGTCGGCGACCGGCTGACCCTCGTACTGCAACGCCGGTTCCCCGCGGACCGCGCCCTCGGCCAGTTCCTCCACCAGCGCCGCGGCGTCCCGCGTCCCGTCCAGCCGCGGCAGGACCCAGCGGGCCAGGTCCGGCAGGCGAATCTCCACGTGCAGCCGCGAGGTCACCTGCTCGCGGCCGTGCGCCGCCCGCAACCGGGCCAACGGATCGCCGACCGGCCGCTCGGAGAGCACGCTGGCCAGCGGCGGCGGGGCGCTGAACAGCTTCAGCAGGCTTTGGCCGAACAGCGTGGAGATCCCGTTCCGCAGGTCTTCGGCGTCTCCGCCCGCCTCCTGCACGGCCTCGCGCACCAACGCGCCCACCGGGATCGCCGCGGGCCAGCGCTCCGCGAGGCGGGTCAGCGCCGCCGCCAGCGCCGGGTCGGGGGTGTCGACGGCGCGGTCGCCGTCCGGCGTCGCAAACCGCCGCACGCCCGGCGCCGGGACGTCGTCGCCGGCCGCCTCCGCGGGGACCTCCCGCAGCGGGCAGAGGACGAACAGATCGTCGATCCGGGAGGCGGGCGACTCGCGGTCGATCGCCGCCTCGCCCCGGACGATCAGCGAGCGCCGAAAGTTGCGGCACCGCAGGAAGTCCCCGTACTGCTCGCGCCGCAGCGGATCGTCGGAGAGAGCCGCCAGCGTGCGTTTGATCTCCGGGCTGACGTCCAACCCCACCAGCGAATCGCCCTCCGGCTCGCCCAGATAGGCCAGATCATGCTCCGCCAGCAGCGAGGCGAACTCGTGGAAATAAAACGGCCGGTTCTCGTCTTCGAGGAAGTCGTGGAACAGGTAGCTGTCCGCGTTCTCCTCGAAGACTTTATGAAACGCGTTCAGGACGGCGCGGTGGGACTCGGCGCGCGGGGGGACGTTCTCCGCCATAAATTTCAAAATGCCCCAGGCGTGTTCGAGGCGGCTCTTGGGATCGGCGGCGTCCGCCTGCCCCTCGAGGTGATAGAGCATCATCTCCCGGGCCATGCCGCCGCTGTGCCAGCCGGGCAGGGCGTTGTAGCTGACGTACGCGATCCCCTGCGGGGAGAGCGATTCCCGGACGATCTCCAGAATCCGCGCCCGGACCGCGTCCGGCACCCAACTGAAGACGCCGTGGCAGAGGATATAATCGAACGGCTCCTCTGGCGTGAACTCCGCCAGATCCTGATAGCGCAGTTCGAGGTTCGTCAGCCCCAACTGTGCGGCGACCGCGGCGCCGGCGTCGATCTGCACCCGGGACAGGTCGAGCCCCAGAAATGTCGCGTCGGGATAGACGTTCGCCAGTGCCAGCAGGTTCGCCCCGGCGGCGCACCCCAGTTCCAGCACGCGGGCGGTCTCGACGGGGGGCGGCTCCAGGCCGAACAGCCGGCCCACCGCTGCCATCCGGCCGGGATGGGCCACGGAGACTGAATGATCGACGTACGGCACCACGTCGTAACTGGACGCCTTGCCGGCGGGCGGCGGGGCGTCGGCGAGTGGCGGGGCGTCGACGGACACGAAGCGCTCCTGAGGGGGACGCGCGCAGCGTAGGGCTCCGCCCCACGGCGAACAAACTCACGCGGGGCTGCCCTGCCGAAGGAGACCTGCCGAGGCCGCTACGCCAGTTCCTTCACCGCGATCGTGCCGCCGGGATCGTTGCGGACCTCGTAGCCGGCGGCTTTCAATTCGTCCCGGGCGGCGTCGGCGGCGGCCCAGTTCTTGGCGGCCCGGGCTTCGTCGATCTGCTGGCACAGCGCCGTCGGATCGAACCCGCCGGCGTCCGCGGCGGACTCGGTCGCCGTCGTGGAGGACGGGTCGGTGCAGAGCACGGCGTCCATGATCTCGAACGCCGCCAGGCTCTCCGCCGGGTCCGGGTGCGGGCCGCCGACCCAGGGGAACAGCGCCCCCAGGGCGCCGCTCATGTTGAGGTCGTCGCCCAACGCCGCCAGGAACGCCGCGACGGCGGGGTGGGAGTTGTCCACTTCCGCCACGGCGTCGCCGGCGTCGGACTTCAATTTGGCTTTGAACTCGATCAGTTTCCGCACGGCCGCGGCGCTGTCGGACAGGCCCTTGGCGGTGAAGTTCATGTTGGCCCGGTAGTGGCTTTTCGTCAGCTCGTACCGCAGCACGCCGGGGTGCACCTCGCGGCCGGTGACCTTCCCGCCGAGCACGTCCCGCACCGTATAGAAGTTGCCCTTGGACTTGCTCATCTTCGCCCCCTCGACCATCAGGAAGCGGGCGTGCATCCAGAAGCGGGCGAAGCGGTCCTCGCCGGTGGCGCCGCGGGTCTGGGCGATTTCGCACTCGTGGTGGGGGAAGATGAGGTCTTCGCCGCCGGTGTGAATGTCGATCGTGTCGCCCAGCAGCCGGCGGGCCATCACGGAACATTCAATGTGCCAGCCCGGATAGCCGGTGCCGAGGTCGCTGTCCCACTTCATGATGTGCGAGGTGTCCGGCTTCCAGAGCAGGAAGTCCGCCGGGTGCCGCTTGCCGGCGATCTCGTCTTCGCTGACCCGCCCGCCCTGGCCGGCGACGAGCTGGTCGAGCGTGTTGCCGCTGAGTTTGCCGTACTCCGGGAAGCTCTCCACGCTGTAATAGACGACGCCGCCCTCGCTTTTATAGGCGTGGCCGCTGGCGAGCAGTTCGTGGATCATGGAGAGCATCCCGTCGACGTTCTCCGTCGCCCGGGGGATGTTCTCCGGCTCCTCGGCCAGCTTCATGCCCAGCGTTTTGGCGTCCTGCAGGAAGGCGTTCTCGTAGAACCGGGCGATCTGGTACGGGTCGCTGGGGTCTTCGACCTGGCCCTCCTCGACGGTCCCCGATTTTTTGTCGGCCTTTTTTTTCTCCGCCAGCTTCTTGGCGGCCTGGGCCATTTTGTCCTCGCCGGTGTCCTCGGTCATATGACCGACGTCCGTAATATTCATTACGTGACGCACCCGGGCGCCGGAGGCCTCCAAAAAGCGGCGGATCAGGTCGGCGAACAGGAACGACCGGAAGTTGCCGATGTGAGCGTAGTCGTAGACCGTCGGCCCGCAGCTGTAGATCGTGACCGGCCGATCGGTCGGCAGGGCGAACGGCTCCAGGCCGTGGCTCAGGGAGTTATAGAACTGGATCGCGGGGGCGGTCGTCATGACGTGGGGAAGCGGGGTCGGTCCGTCGGTGTCGGCTGGGGGGGCGGCAGTCTAAGCCGGTCGCCGACGACCGGAAACGTCGCTTCCCGGCGTGGCGTCTGCGCACAACGCCCGCAGGGCGAAGTGCGTGGGCACGAACACCAGCAGCGGCAGCCCGACCAGCAGCCCGCCGAACCAGACGAGCGGCGGGACCAGCGTTTGCGGTTCCGTCTCGGAGGCGCCGAACACGTAGTTCACGTTCACCGGCGTGCCCTTTTCGACCGCGGCCCCCGGCCCCGGCAGCAGGAAGTAGGCGATCAGCAGCGCCGCCCAGGCGAGGACGGTCCACACGGCCAGCCCCCGCCGGTCGTACCCCAGCTTCCAGACGAGGTACGCCAGCAGGAAGGGCAGCCAGAAGTGGAAGAAGCTCAGTCCCCGCAGGAACGGCGAAGTGTCCGCGAACATATAATCCGTCATGCCCAGCAGTCTCCCGCCGGCCAGCGTGACGAAGAAGTCCGCCACCCACACCGCCTGCGGGACCAGGATGCCCACCGCCGCGGCGCTCGCCGGCAGGGCCCGGTTCGTCCAGACGCTGATCAGCGCCAGGAACAGGGCTAGGTCGCAGAAGTACAGGAAGTTCGTCGGCCCGTAGGAGACCCAGTAGACCGGCACCAGCACGGCGAGAAACGCCGTGTAGACCGCCGCCACCGGCCACGGCACCCGGCGGGGGGAGGACGCCGTCGCGGCGACGGTGGGGGCGGCGGTCGTCATGGCGACAGGTTGAACGAGGCGAGCGGCGGGGCGTCAGCCCCCCGAGGGACGGGAGGAACCGATGGGGAGCCCTCCGCCGGGCGGCGGAACCGCGCCTGCCGACCCGCCCGTTCGGCGGGCGGGGCCGCGCGAAAGTTTTGCAGGAACCAATCTCCTCCGCACGGCTCAGCGTGACCTAAGTTCCAGAGACGTGCCGGCGACGTGGTGAAAACGCCACGTTCCCCGCACGCATCAGGGAGTTCGCCCGATTTGGAATCGGGTTTGCACGCTCCGGCGTCGCCCTCCCTCGACCCACCTCCGCACCGTTCCGCCTCCCGCTCCGGAATTCGTCATGGCCGCCGCCGCTTTTCTGCTCGACCGCCCGCACGCCAACCTCGCCCAGGACCTGCATCGCCGGGCCTCCGGGGCGCTTGCGAGCAGCTCCCACTTCCGCACCCAGCCGGTGTTCTGCACCGTGGAAAACACGGACGAGGGCGACGCCGTCGTCCTCTCCGGCGCTGTGCCGAGCTGGCACCACAAACAGCTCGCCCAGCAGGCCGTCATGGGCGCCCTGGGCCGCAGCGGCGCCTTCGTGCGGAACCGCCTGACCGTCGCCGCCCGCTGAGCCGCCGCGGACCGGGCGCCGTCGGCCGTTTTGACCGGCCCACGGTCGCCGTGGCGCCGGAGTTACAAACCGAGCGGGGCGAGGCGGCGGACCCGCGGCAGTTCTCTTTCCGCCACGAACCGCACTTGCAGCGACAGCGGTCGCCCGCGACGCAGCAGGTCCACGGAGACGAGTTCCCCGGGGCGAATATGGCGGGCGACGGCGAACCAGTCGGCGGGATCGCCGATCGTCGCCCGCAACGGTTCGACGGTCGCCGCACCGTCGGCGCTGGATTCGTCGGCGACTGATTCGTCGGCAACCGACTGCCCGGCGCCGTGTCCAGGGGCGCCGGATTCCGGGGAGACCGGACGGAGCGGGGTGAGGAGCCGGGAGAGGGCGGCGGCCATCGAGGACGCCGCCCCGTCGGGCCGGGCGAGGCCCACGAGTCGATCGCCCGCCCGCACGCCGGCCTGATCCGCCGGGCCGCCCGGAACCGTCGAGCCGACGAGGACCCCGGGCAGGGAGCCCGGTTCGAGGGAGGCGAAGGCGATCAGTTCCGCCCCCATCAGGCCGCGGTCGTAGGGCAGGTCGCGCGGCCAGACGGGCGCGTAGGGCGGGGGGCCGTCGTGCTCCGGGGCATCGGCCCGCAACACGATTGTTCGCAGTTCGTCGCCGCGGAGCAGTTCCACCTCCATCGCGAACCCGGGGCCCAGCGCCCGCCGGATGAGGTGCACCCGCTCGGCCGCCGCCTGCGGATCGACGTCGTCGCACAGCGGTTGACCGGCGACGGTCAGCCAGACGTCGCCCACCCGCCCGCCGGAGCGCCGCACGGCGCCGTAGGCGTCGACCGCGGTCACCAGCAACCCCGCCCGGTCCGCGAGGTCGGTCGAACCGTCGGCGGTCGAACCGTCGGCGGGGGGCACGGGATAGGGGCTGAACAGGACGCCCAGGCGGGTCGGGCTGACGGCGGCCGACTCCGTCGGCGGGGCGCTCCACCAGCGCCAACCGCTCCACACCAGCATCAGCGCCGCCACGACCGCGGCGGTCAGGGCGACGCGGACCGTCAGCCAGTCCGCCGCGGCGTCTGGGGCTCCGCGCACGGACGGGGCTCCGCGCACGGAGTTGCCCCCGGGGGGGCCGGCGTCGGGAAACGAGGGAGATTCCGCGGCCATGGCGAGCGAACCAAGACGGAAGCCGGGTTGTCAGACAGACGAGCGGGGCGGTCCGGAGAGATTTTCCGGACAGAGCGCCCCGCATACGGTGACGACGCCGCGTCGCCGATGCTATCATTGCCCGCCCGTTCGTCGGCGGTTCCCCCGGGGAACCCTCGTCGCGGACCCCGGAGAGGTGGCAGAGTGGTCGATTGTGCAGCATTGGAAATGCTGTGTCCCTTCACGGGGACCGGGGGTTCGAATCCCCCCCTCTCCGCTCATAAAGCAGACGTGCCGTAACGCCGAGGCCCCGCGGGGCCTCGGCGTTACGTTTGCGCCGTCGGTTGCGCCGTCAGTCGTTCGCGGCGGTCGGGTCCCACCAGGCGTTCAGCAGGGCTGTCAGCCGGGCGACCTGCTGCGGGTTCTCCTCCGCGAGGTTCCGCGTCTCGTGCGGGTCGGCGGACAGGTCATACAGCTCCGTCGGCGGCTCGCCCTTGGAGAAGTGCGGGGCGTGCGGGAGGATCAGCTTCCAGTTCCCGTCCACCACCCAGCGAAACATCAGCCCGTCGGCCACTGGGGCGGGGAAGGGCTGGTCGTGCTCAAAGATCTCCCCGAACACCGGGCCGCGATCGGCGACGGCGGCGTTATTGAGAAGGTTCATGCCGCCCACCGTCTCCGGCACGGCCACGTCGCAGTGCGTCAGGATCGTGCGGGCCAGGTCCACGGTGCTGACGGGCGTCTCATGCCGTTCCGGTGTGATCGCCCCGGTCCGCCGCAGCATGATCGGGGTGCGGACGCCGCCCTCGTGCGGGCTCCGCTTGCTGCGGGGGGCGTAGGCGCTGCGTTCCGGCAGCGTGATCCAGCCGTTGTCGCAGGCGTAGACGACCAACGTGTTCTCAGCCCCGCGACGGTCCACCTCGGCCAGCACAGTGCCGACGGCTTCGTCAAAGCGTTCCACGTTGGCGAAGTACTTCGCCTCGCTGAGGGTCAGTTCGCCCGCCTCCACCCGGTCCCGGTACTTCGCCAGCAACCGCTGCGGCGGATCGTGCGGGGTGTGCGGCAGGAACGGGGCGTACCAGACGAACCACGGGGCGCCGGCGGCGTCCGCCTCGTCCATGAAGGCCGGCAGCGGGCCGAGGTCCGGCGAGGGTTGGCCGTCGCGGGTGATCTTCAGTCCCTCGTCGCCGTGCCGGCCGCCGCGGGTCATCTCGCCGTGGGTCATCGCGGCGGTGAAGCCGAAGTCGGTCGGGTCGCCCTCCCACCATTTGCCCGTCTGCAACGTGTGATAGCCGGCGTCCTGCAACAACGTGGAGAGCTGCGGATCGTCCGCCAGCGTGCGGTTCATCGCCCGCCGCAGGTCGAGGTACTCCGGAACACGGGTCTGATGCGTCGGCTTGCGGGGCAGTCCGGCCGGGACGGCCGGGTCGTTGCCGGTGATGCCGTGTTGATGCGCGTACCGCCCGGTGAGGATCGAGGCGAGGCTCGGCCGGCACAGGCTCGTCGGCACGTAGCCGTGCGGGAAGGTCCGCGACTGCCCCGCCAGCCGGTCCAGATGCGGCGTGTGGGCGTGCTCGCTGCCGAGGAAGCCGTAGTCGTCCCAGGCCTGATCGTCCGAGAGGATCAGCAACACGTTCGGCCGCTCCGCGGCGGGACGGTCCCCGGTTTCGGCGGGGTCCGCCCCGAGCAGACAGGCGGCGAGCAACAGCGGCGTCATCGGGCGTTCCCCAACAGGCGATGGATCGGAAGGTCCCGATCCTAACGCGGAACCCCCGCCGGGGCTCCCGTCCCCGAAGTCACGCCGCGAACGTGAGGGCGTCCGCCAGCAGCCGGACCGCCCCCGCCCCCGCGGCGTTCAACGCCGCTTCGCGGGAGGCGTGGCGAGTCTCGAAGTCAGTGTCCACAGGCACGCCACCGCTGCGGAGCTTTTCGACCAGCAACTCGGCCCCGGGGAACCAGACCTCCCCCGGGTCGCCGGCAAGGTGCAGGCGCCGGGGGCGGGCGAGGGGGTTCACGTCCGTCAGCACCCCGGCGACGCGGGCCTGCTCCTCGTTGTCGAAGAGCCTGTCCAGCGTGCTGCCGCGGCCAAAGACGGCGTCCAGCGCCACCGCCGGGGCGTAGGCCCAGACCGCGGGGGTGCCGCTCTTCTTGAACCCCGCCCGGATCGCCGCCTGCCCGCCGGCCCCGGCGCCGGCCCAAGCGAGCGGCCCCTCGAACCGCTCCGCCGCCCACGGGGCCAGCGCCTCCCGCAGCCACCGCCACGCGGTGCGGCTCTTTTCCTCGTGGAACGCCGGGTCCGGCCGGTCCAGCCACCAGGTCGGCCCGGGGGTCGGGCAGACGACCCGCACGCCGCGGCGGCTCAGTGGTTCGGCCCAGCCGGGCAGCAATTCAGGGGTGAGGCCGTCGAAGTCCGCCAGCCAGACCACGCCCCCCGCCGGCGCCTGCGAGGGTTCGTACAGACGGACCGGCACGCCCTCCACGACGGCGTCGGTCCAAACAGCGGCGGGGCGATCGGCGGCGACGGGCAGGGGGCGGACAGGGGTGCGAAAGATCGGCGACCGCTAGGCTAACGGCTGGGCCGCTCGCCTTCCCCCGGGGAATTCCCGCCATGACCGCTTCCCCCGCCTGCCCGTTGCCGTGGCTGCTCGCGGCGCTGCTGCTCGGCCCCGCCGCGTTCGCCCAGGAGGAAGAAGGGGCGAAGGGAACGGTGACGATCTCCACCGACTTCCCCGGCGGGAACGTGGAGGTGAAAGCGAACGCCCCGGGGCGGGTGGAGCTCGCCCCGGACCTCCGGGGCGATCAGCCGTGGTTCTATTGGTACTTCAGCGCCACCGTCGAGACGCCGGGCCGGGTCGCCTTCGTCTTTCCGGACGAGGTGATCGGCTTCGCCAACGGCGCCATCGGCAAGCAGGGCCCGGCGATTCAGGAGACGCCGGACGGCCCCTGGCGCTGGATGGGCACGGCCGACGTGCTCGGCCCCGCGTTCGTCTACGACTTCGCCGAGGCCGGCGGGACGGTGCGGTTCGCCGTCACCATTCCCTACACCGAGGCGAACCTCGCCGGCTTCCTCAAAGAGCACGCCGGCCCGCACCTGCACGCCGGCGTGCTGACGCAGAGCCGCGGCGGCCGGGAGGTGGAACTGCTCCGCATCGGCGAACCGGGACCCGGCCCGGACGGGGAGCCGAAAGCCGCGGTGCTATTCACCTGCCGGCATCACGCCGCGGAGACGATGGCCAGCTTCGTGCTGGAGGGTTTGATGCGCGAGGCACTGTCGGACTCCGACGCCGGCCAGGCGTTTCGAGAACAGTTCGTGCTGTACGTCGTGCCGTTCGTCGATAAAGACGGCGTGGAGGCGGGCGATCAGGGCAAGAACCGCCGCCCGTTCGACCACAACCGCGACTACCGCGAGACCAGCCTGTACCCCGAGGTGCAGGCGATCCGGGCGCTGCAACCGCAGCACGGGTTTCAATACGTCGTCGATCTGCACTGCCCGACGCTGGTGATGGGGGATCATCAAGTCGCCTATTTCGTCGGCTATCAAACGTTGCCGAGGAACAACCAGGCGAACGTCGCGGCGTGGGCGAAGGCGATCGCGGCGGCGAAGGCGGAGGACGCCCCGGTCGGCCCGCTGAACTGGTTGCGGGCGAAGGAGGAGGACAAGCCGACCTGCTCCCGCTGGTTCGGGGCTCAGCCGGGGATGGTGATGTCGGCGACCTTCGAGTACCCCTTCGCCCCGCCCAAGGCCGCCGCCGACCCGCCGGCCGTCCGCGACTACGGCGCCGCGATGCTGCGGGCCTTCGTGGCCACGGAGTTCGCCCGCTGACCGGCCCCGGCGGCGGGCGGGGCGCCGGGGGTGGAGGGCAGGGGGCGACGGCTTTAGACTGCGGGGGCTCGCCCGCGTCCCGTGTCTTCGATTGAACGTCCCGTTGAAAACGCTGATTACGCAGGCCGAGATCGCCGCAGCCGTCGACCGCCTCGGCAAACAAATCGCCGCGGACTACGCCGGCAAACCGCTGACGTTGCTCGGCGTGCTGCACGGGTCGCTGCCCTTCGTGGCGGACCTGATGCGCCGCATCGACGTGCCGCACCGGGTGGGCCTGGTGCAGGCCAGCAGCTACCGCGGCACGGCGACCACGCCGGGGGAGATGCGGATCGACACGAACCTGCTGCCGGACATCACCGGCCGGGACGTGGTGCTGGTGGACGACATCTTCGACACCGGCCGCACCCTGACGGCGTTGATCGACTGTCTGGCCGCGGAAAACGTCAACAGCGTGAAGACCTGCGTGCTGCTGTGGAAGGACCGCGACCCGGCCGAGGGCGTGACGCTGACCCCGGACTACCACGCCTTCCGCATCCCGGACCGCTTCGTCGTCGGCTACGGCCTCGACCACGACGACGAGTACCGGCACCTGCCGTTCATCGGCGAGCTGCCGGCGGGGTGAGGCGTGGCACGTTCAATGGAGCGAACATTGATCGGCACTCTCGTGTCGGATCCTAACTCGGACTCGCGACCTAACAGGCCGGTGAACGACGACGATGTCCAAAATTCTCGAACCGGACTGGACGCAGGAGCGGCCCGAATCGACGGGCGCGGCGATTGAAAAACTTTGGGGTCACCTGCGCATCTCATGCGTCCCGGAGGGCGAATTGTCGGCCGGTCGGTTGCTTGAGGCGCTGCGACGCACTCATGTGAACGGCGGTGCGGAGTTTCGCACGTTCCGCCTCGAAGGCGACCCGGCCTTCGATTGGTTTATGTCCCGAAACCGCTGGGAAGAGATCGACTTCCCGAAACGTCTTTTACAGTCCAGCGTCGTGACGGCGGCGCTGCCGGAGGTGTGCGATTCGCCCGTGGACGACCCGTTCGGATTCGAATGGGGCAGCGCCTTCACGTTCGCCGGAGAACTCGCCCAGACGCTGGCCCAGGGCGGCGCCTACGTGAAGCACGCGGGCGGCCCCGGCGAGGCGTGGGAGATCGCGGACGAGTTCCGCACGCGGACGTTCGGCGATCGGTTCGAAGAAGTTCTGATATTAAAATCCTGGCGGCCTTGGTCCGCATGGTTCTGCGACGTCGCCTGGGACTCCACATGGCTGATCCTCGACAAGCGGTTCGTCGAAGTCAGCGTGCTGGCGGTGACCGATACGGATTAGCGGGCCGGGCGGGCGACGCCCGACCTTGGCGAACGGGGCCGAGCCGCTCTCCATGCTCACCCGCCTCCGCGGCGCTGACGCTCCGCTCCGGCGTGAGAGCATGGCACACGGGGGCCTGTCTCTCGACGGGTGGCCCGGGTTGGCCCGCTGAAGCGTTTGCCCACGGGGTGACGTGGGTCAGGCCGCCCCCGGAACGGGTGGGGGGCGATCAAACAGCACGTCGGCGAACGGCCGGCGGGAGGATTTCGAACGCGTGACGCCGACGCGGGGGCGGTAGCATGGGGCGGTCCGCGGCTCTTCAGGTCTTCAGGGAACGCCAACCGTGAGCGGCCCGTCCCGTTGGTCCCGCCTGTTTCGCTCCTACACCGCCCTGCGGGTCTGGGCGATCGTCGGCATCGGCTGGACGGCCCTGGCGGCGGTCGTGGCTGTGGCCGTCGCGTCCGCGGCTCTCTGGGAGCATCTCACCCGGGTCGAGTACGTCCTCCCGCCGCCGGGGCGATCCTCCTTCCCCCAGAGCACAATGCTCCTGGACGAGTGGATCACAACCGCTCCCCCGCCCGGCGTCGCCGTCGACCGGGGGGGCGGCGGAAGCGGCGGGGGAGGCGGAACCAGCCGCGACGCCACGCCCGAGGGGGCCTGGCACACGGTCCGGCTCCAGACGGAGACGAACCACGCGCACGCCAGCTACTCGCTGCGCGGCTCCGCCGACCGGGCGGCGCTGCGGGAATATTTCGACGGACCGTTCCGCGACGTCGTCGCGGAGGCGCTCGCGGCCTGGGAACCGAACGTGACCGTGACGCCGCTGGACGATCCCGCCCCGCCCCCGCATTCCGCGCTGGCGCCCGGCTCGGACGCGGACGTCTGGGGCGTCACCTACGCTGCCCTGCGTTCGGGCAGCGTGCACGAGGGAACCGTCGTCTGGTTCCTCGCCCCGACCGTCCCTCGGGGCGTCTCCTCCGGCCAGTCGCCCGATCAGTCGTTCGAGTTCACCCTGGAGGCGACCGAGGAACGCTGGGCCGACCGCTGACCGAACGCCCGGTCGCCGATCGACCGGCCGTCGCCGGGCGAACCCGCGGCGACTGACCGGGCGGGCGGCTACACTGCGGTCTCGCCTCACCCCCGGCCCGCCCCCGATGATTCGCGATTCCGCACCCCTGCCCACAGACGCCCGCTCCGCGGAGGTGGACGGCGTCACGCTGCACCTCTCCCGGCCGGACGACAGCGGGGGGACCTGGATCGGGCAGGACGAGGTCCTCAAGCAGATCCACGCCTGCTGGCTGGTCGTCGGCGAGGGGGACCGGCCGCTGACGCCCCGGCTGGTGGGCACGCCGGGCATCGGCAAGACCACGCTGGCCGTCGCCGCGGCCCGGCAGCGGAATCAGCCGCTCTATATCTACCAGTGCACCGCGGACACCCGCCCCGAGGACCTGCTCGTCACCCCCGTGCTGGCCGAGGGCGGGGGGATTAAATACCACGCCAGCCCGCTGGTCACCGCGATGCTGACCGGCGGCGTCTGCCTGCTGGACGAGGGGAACCGCATGAGCGAGAAGTCCTGGGCCAGCCTCGCCCCGCTGCTGGACCATCGCCGCTACGCGGAAAGCATCATCGCCGGCGTGACGCTGCACGCCCACGACGACTTCCGCTGCGCCGTGACGATGAACTCGGACGAAAGCACCTTCGAGATCCCCGATTATATTCTCTCCCGCCTCCAGCCGACGCTGACCATCGGCCACCCGGAGCGGGAGGACGAGCTGGCGATCCTCAAATATCACCTGCCCTTCGCCGACGACGAGGCGCTGGACCTGACGGTCGAGTTCCTGCAGAAATCGCACGAGTTGAAGCTGGACTTCAGCACCCGCGACGGCCTGAACGTGCTGCGGTACGCGATGAAGCGGCTCGCCGCCGACCCGGAGCACCCGGTCGCCAAGGACGTGGCCTGGCGGGAGAGCCTGATCGCCTGCCTGGGCGAGGACGCCGCCGATCTGGACGACCTGGCCGGCAAAAAGCGCCGCACGCTGGGCGGCGGCTCGGTGCCGATGGGACTGGGCGATTTCTTCTTCGATCCGGACGACCCGCTGCACCCCGACGCGGACGACGACGAGGATGACGACGACGACTGAGCCCGCCGCCGATTACCCCCTGTGGCGGGAGGCCGCCGCTGCGAGGGCGTTCGTGCTGTGTGCGGCGCTGGCCGGCTGATCCGGCCCGCTCACGGCGCCAAGCCCAGCAGCCCCAGCCGCCAGGGGATCTGGCCGTAGTTCTTCGAGCCGTCGTAGCCGGCGTCGTCCACGCCCTGAAACAGTATGCGGGTCGTCGCCGCGTCCACCTCCAGCCGTTGGTCGACTCCCGTTCGGATCAGCTCGCCGTGGCTGTAGGAAGTCGCCCAGGAGTCCGCCCGGTTCGTCACGTTCTGCGGGGAGACCATCGGCCGGTCGCGGGCGTCCGCCACGCCGGTCCATTCGCCGTCCAGTCGGTCGGCCGTATAGGCTTTGAAGTACCGCCGGCCGTCGCCTTGGGCTTCGACGATCGTGAAGTATTTCCCGGTCCCCTTCAGTCGATAGGTGTGGCTGGCCTCGAAGATGTCGGCCTGCAACGCCACTTCCGGGCGGGACCAGCCGCGGTCGGGGAAGTTTGCGAGGGCGGTCTCGGCTCGCCACATCCGGCCGTCGTTGGTGGTGAAGAAATGATGCGCCTTCGCCTCGTCGCAGATGACCCAATGGTCCAGCCCGGCCTTCATCCCCTCCGGCACAACGTACAGCGGTTCGGGCTTCGTCCAGCCGGCCGGGTCGTCGACGCGGTCGCAGGTCGAATAGCAGGGGCCGTACTTCAACCCGCGGGACGGGTCGACGGCCTGATAGATCAGGTACCACTTGCGCTGCGGCTCGTAATAAAAGATCTGCGGCGCCCCATGGTAGTCGGGGGTCAGGTCCAGCAGCGCCCAGTCCGCCGCGGCGGCGTCTTCCCAGTTCTCGAAGGAGAGGTAGCCGATGCGGATGCGGCCGTCGCCCTCTTTGTTTTTTCGGAGGGTGCAGAACAAATGCCAGCGGCCGTCGTGACGGACGACGCTGGGGTCCTTCACCGCGACCCACGGGGCGCCCGGCGAGGGCGGCAGGCGGTCTTGATCCACCGCCAACAGCGGCGGGCTGACCGTCCAGTGAAAGTCGCCGGCGAGGAACGGCGTGTCGGCGGGCGGCTCCCCGGCGCCGAGCGCGGCGGCCGGCCCGAGGGACGCCCCGACCGTCAGCACGGCCAGCAGACGGAAGCAGCGGGTCGACATCGGCGGGACTGTGCGAGAGGGAACGCGAACGCAAAACGCCCCGGCCGCACGCGGGCGGTCGGGGCGTCGGGGAGAGCGGCGGACCGCGGCGCCGGGGGGCTCAGACTTCGTAGTCGTAGCCGTCCCGCTTGGTGCGGGCGGTCATGGACTGGGCCTGCTCGTCGCCGACGATCTTCTGGGCTTTGGGGTCCCAGTTCAATTCGCGGCCCAGGCGGATCGCGATGTTGGCGAGGTGGCAGGTCGTCAGCGCCCGGTGGTGGCTGAACACGTCGGAGATCGGCTCCGCCTTGCCGTCGCGGGCGGCGAAGAAGTTGTCCATGTGGCTCTTCGCCACCGGCTGGCCTTTATAGGCCCGCTCCAGGGCGCCCTCGGGCAGCGGGTTGTCCTTCAACTCGTCGACCGGGGCGCCGGTGAGGTCGCCGCGGGAGACGAAGATGCGGCCCTTCGTGCCCTCGATCAGCAGGCCGTTCCGCTCGTCGCTGGAGATCACCATCTCCACGTCGCCCGGGAAGAAGGCGCTGACCTCGAACTTGCTGGCGGCGTTGTACTTGTCGTCCTCCACCGGCATGCCGTTCTCGTCCATCCCGGCGGGGTGCACGACCTTGGCCATATTGGGGACGATCTTCGTCGGCCCCTGGCCCTCGCCGTTCTGGTCGAGGGCCCACTGGGCGATGTCCACGTGGTGGGCGCCCCAGTCGGTCATCTTGCCGCCGCTGTACTCGTACCACCACCGGAACTCGTAGTGGCAGTTCGTCTTGCCGCCGTCCTTGCGGAAGGCGACCTCGGGGGTCTGGCCGAGCCATTTCTCCCAGTTCAATTCCTGCGGCGGATCGACGGCGGGAATGTCGCCGGAGGTGGGGGAGCCGCCGATGCCGCAGGTGATCTTCTTCACGTCGCCCAGGCGGCCCTCGCGGACCAGCGCCACGGCGGTGAGGAACTTGCGGCCCATCTCGGTCCGCTGCTGCGTGCCGACCTGCACGGTGCGGCCGGTCTCCTCGACCGCCTTGCAGATGTCGATGCCCTCCTGAATGGTGAGGGTCAGCGGCTTCTCGCAGTAAACGTCCTTGCCGGCCCGCACCGCCTCGATCAGCGGCTTGGTGTGCCAGTGGTCCGGGGTGACGATCACGACGACGTCGATCTCCGGATCGTCGATCACCTTGCGGTAGTCGTCGGTCAGTTCCGGGTCGTCGCCGTGGCTGTCCTTGATCTTCTTCGCCGCCGCTTCCAGGTGGCCGCGGTCCACGTCGCAGAGGATCTTATTTTTGCCGCGGCCGGCGGCCTGCATGCCGGGGCCGTTCCACCGGCTGCCGGTGCCGATGTGGCCGATGACGGGCTCTTTTTTCTCACTGTCCTGACGGACGTTGGCCTGGGCGAACGAGGCGGTCCCCGCGATCGCGGCGACCGCGCCGGCGGTCTTGAGGAAGTCGCGGCGGTCGGCGGGGGGAGTGGCGGGGGCGCTCACCAGGATCTCCGGGGGTGGGGCAGGAAAAACGTGAGGGGGGAAACGAAAACCGCCGCCCGGGGTCGGGCGGCGGGGCGGGGATTTACTTCAGGTTCTTGAAGGCGGCGAGTTTGTATTTCAACTCGCCCAGCTCCGTCGTTCCGTCGGCTTTGACCTCGACGGTCAACGCCTGATCGAGGAACCCGGCGGACTCGTGCCAGACGGTGAACCGGTGCTTGCCGGCCGGCAGGCCCTCGATGGTGAAGTTGCCCTCGGCGTCGGTGAGGGCGGCGTAGGGGTGATCGACGATCAGCCAGTTGGCCTTCATCCAGGGGTGGAAGTCGCACAGGGCCGGGATCGGCACCCGCTGGGCCCGGTTGAACTCGACCTCCACGCCCTTGCCGCCGCCCGGAGCGGCGCCGGCGGGCACGGTCACGTTGATGCCGGGGTTGCCGAAGGAGGTGAACCGCACGTTGTGGGCGACCGGGTCGGAGTTATACAGCTCCAGCGGCTGGCCGGTGCGGACGATCACCGCGTGCGGCTTGAACACGCAGCCCTTCTGGTCGAACACGACCGGCTCCTGCGGGGCGTCCTTCAGTTCCGGCTTGATGTCCCGAATCGGCATCGCCGGGTAGAGGAACACGTTGGCGATGCCGCCCTTCTCGCCCACCACCAGGGAGAAGTTGGGCACCGGTTGATCGGCACAAACCTCGGCGTCCTTGACGGCGGCGCCCTTTTCGACCCGGGGTTCCAGGTCCGGGGCCTTGCCGTCCAGCACGACCTTGCCGGTCACGTCGCCGTAGCCGGCGGCGAACGACGGGGCGGGGGCCAGCAGCGCGGCCGCGGCGCACGCGGCGGCGGACAGCACGAGGGCTCGGGGAGAACGGAGCATCAAAACAATCCGGGCGGGGAAGGGAAATGGGGCGGGAGCGGCGAACAGGGCGCTCCCTCGGGAACGCATTCGCCGCCGGACCGTTCACTGTATCCGCCCCCACCCCCCGCCGGAAAGCGGCCACGGATCAGCGGAACGAGATGCACGCCGCCCCGCCGCCACCCCCGGCTCCGGGCGCTCCGGGCGCTCCGGGCGCGGTTCGATCTAGAAAAAGGGTCGATCGTCCCCCGGAGGTCCCGAGGGTCCCTGGCCTCAGGGACGATGGATGTGCAAAAAAACGATCGACGTTTACGCGATCTCGACAGCTGAACCGGAGTCATCGGTTGCCGCCAATGCCAGCACGCCCAGGCCGTAGAAGGTGTATTCCGCGTCGGCGTTCACGTCCCAGGCGGCGCCGCGGAAGCCGCCGGTGGGCAGTTCCAGTTCGGTCTCCGCCCACCGCCGCATCGCCGCGGCCGGCAGCGGGTCCGGCAGGCCGAGGTCCCGACACATCAGCAGCGCCGTGAACGTGCTCAGCCCGTCGGGGAAGGGGATCCGTGTGTTGGCACGCACCCCGCCGGCGGGGTCCGTCACCTCGGTGAGAAACCCCCGCAGGTCGGTCTTCAATTCGTCGTCGGCGTGCCCCAGCAGTTTGAGCAGCACCGCGGCGGCGGCGGTCGGGTTCGTGCCGCTCCGCCGGACGGGGGCGAGTTCCACGAACCCGCCGTCGTCCCGTTGCATGTCGAACAGGAACTGGGCCAGCCGCCCGGGGGCCGGGACGTCGCGGCCGATTAATTCCAACGTCAGCGCCACGAGGAAGGAGGTATACGTGCTGCCCGCCGCCCCCGCGGGGGTTTTGGCGTAGCCGCCGTCGGCGCTGCGGTTCGCTTCCAGTCCGCTCGCCAGCCGCTCCGGCCAGTCCGATGGGGCGTCGGCCAGCGGGTCCCCCCCGCCGGCGGCCTGCACCACGACGGCGCTGTACAGCCAGCTCACCAGATCAATCGCCCCCAACCGCAGCGGATCGTGCCGGGAGAGGAACCGGGCCACGTCCGCGGCGATCGGTTCCTCGAACGCCCCCAGCACCGCCAGCGCCCGCACGGCGAAGCCGGTGTAATAGAGGTCGCCCGGCAGGCCCTCGTTCTCCAGATCGCGGCCGCGAAACCCGCCGTCCGGCGTGCGCTGGGAGAGCAGAAAGTCCCGATGCCGCGCCCGCCGCTCCGGGCTCAGCGACGCCATCCCCCCGGCGAGGCGATCGGCGAGGGAGAGCAGGTAGGACAGGGCAGGGGGAAGGAGGGAGGAGGGAGGAGCCGGCCTTAGTCTACTCCTCCCTCCTCCCCCATCACCCCTCCCCGACGTCAGCCGTCGGTGCCGGTGGCCCGGAGGGGGAGGATGTGCTGTTGGCTGTCGTCCTCGTCGTCGTCGTCCGCGTGCTCGGCCACTTCGTCCGGGTCGAAGATCTGGCCGACGGAGGCGTAGTGATAGGCGACCGGGTCTGGCTGGAAGCCGGGCGGCTTGCGGGGGGGCGTGCGGTCCGCCGGGTCGTACTGGTCGATCTCGTCCGGGTCGAAGTTGATCGCCCCGGGGTGCAGGCTGGGGGACCGCATCGGTCGGTAATCCGTCCGGGTCCGCGAGGCGGCCTTCTCGGCCCGGGCGGCGGCGGCGGCCTCGTCGGACTGGGCTTCGTATAGGCCGCGGTAGGCGGCGCTGCTTTCCAGCAGTTCGAGATGGGGGCCGACGCCCGCCAGCTGGCCCTGCTCCATCACCGCGACGCGGGTGACCAACTCCAGCAGGCTGCGGCGGACGGTGTGGGTGACGAGGAACACCGTGCGGCCGGCGGCGAACTCCTTGAGCGCCTCGTGGATGAGTTGCTCGGAGAGCGCGTCGACGGCGCTGGTGGCCTCGTCGAGGATCAGGATCTCCGGGTCCCGCAGCACGGCCCGGGCGAAGGCGACCCGCTGGCGCTGACCGCCGGAGAGGTTCGAGCCGCCGCTGCCGACGATCTCGTCCAGCCCGTTCGGCATCGTGTCGGCGAAGTCCGTGACGCGGGCGGTGCGGGCGGCGGCGCGGATTTCGTCCTCGGTGGCGTCCGGCTTGCCGACGCGGATGTTCTCCGCGATCGACTCGTCGAACAGCAGCGTTTCCTGGGTGACCACGCCGATCTTCTCCCGCCAGGCGGCCGGGTCGAAGTCCCGCAGGTCGGTCCCGTTGATCGTCACCGCCCCGTGGGTCGGGTCGAAGTAACGGGGGAGCAGCTTGAGCAGCGTGCTCTTGCCGGAGCCGTTCGAGCCGACCACGGCGACGACCTCGCCGGCCTCCACGGTCAGGTTCACGCCGTCCAGCACGGCGCCGCGGGCGGCGCCGGCGTAGTGGAAGCCGATTTTCTCAAATTTGACCGTGTGCACCCGGTCCGGCACCGGGGCGATCTCCGCCGGGGCGGCGACGGCGGGGTCGCGGTCGAGGATTTCGAACAGGCGGTCGGCGGCGGCGGTGCTCCGCTTCAGCTTGGAGAAGACCGCGGTCAGCTTCCGCAGCGGGTCCAGCGTGCCGGCGAGGAAGCTGTAGAACACGGCCAGTTCGGCGAGGTCCAACTGCCCGTCGGCCAGCCGCAGGCCCCAGATGCTGTCGGTCTCGCGGAGCATCAGGTAGGCCGCCGGCAGCAGGGCGCCGAAGGCGGCGAGCATGCCCAGCGTCTCGGTGGTCGGGCTGGTGAGGGCGTCCACCCGGACGATTTTCATCGCCTTTTGCAGGTAGGTGCGGTTCTCGTTGCGGAACCGCTCCTTCTGGCGATCGGCGGCGTTGAAGGCGGTCACGACCGCGGCGCCGTCGAACGTCTCCTCCATGGTCTTATAAAGCCGGGACATGCTCTCCATGGACCGGCGGCTGGCCTTCTTCAGGCTGCGGCCGATCTTGCCGAACACGTACGCCGCCACCGGCGTCAGCACGAAGGCCAGCAGGGTGAGCTGCCAACTGACCAGCATCGCCCCGAAGATGCACGCCGCCGCCTTCATCGGTTCCCGCACGACCTTCCCGCCCAGCAGTCGCAGGCCGCCGGCGAGTTGTTCCAGGTCGTTGGTGAACCGGCTCATCAGGTCGCCGGTGCCGCTGGCGTGCAGCGTTTGGATGTCCAGCCGCAGGGCGTGCGCGAACAGGGCTTCCCGCAGGTCCGCAATGGTCCGCTCGATCACCGCCCCGACCAGGATGTCCTGCGCCATCACGCACAGGCCCTTCAGGATCGTGGCGAGGAACACGACGGCCAGGATCGTCGCCAGCAGGTCGAACTTGTCCTCCGGCAGGATCGGGGTGACGTACTGCTGCACCCAGTTCAACGCCTCCAGTTTGCGGGCCGTCTTGGAGAGGCGGTCCTGAGCCTTGGCGACCTCGGCGGCGGCCTCGACGGTGTCGGACCGGCTGGCATTGGGGTCGGCGGCGAGGCGGGCGGCCTCGGCCTCGGCGTTTTCCAGCTTGATCGTCCAGTGATCCTGATCGCCCCGGGCGACGGCGATTTCGCCCTCGACGTAGCCGGTCACGCTGCCCTCGCCGGCCAGCACGTTGATCACCGGCAGGATCAGCCCCAGGTTCGCCCCCCAGAACAGCGCCACCAGAAAGGCGAAGCCCACGCTCCAGAACAGCGTCGCCCGGTGAGGCTTGATGAACGGCACGACCCGCAACAGCCCACGGGCGCGCTCCGCCACCGGCGCCCCGACCTCCGCACCGGTCCCGCGACGCGGCATGATCGGGATCGTGGTCACAGGGGGAGCGGCGGAAGGGGCGTCGGGCACGGCGGGGTCGTCATTGGTCCGGCGGGGGGACCGGACGGTTTAGTGCCTGGGCGTAGCCGGGTCGAGGCGGGTTCGGTCGGGGACGGACGCGCATCAGGGTCCCGCGGCGGCATCTTACCTTCAGCCCCGGCCTCTCGCACCCCTTGTCAGTTCGCCCCGACTCGTTCCCAGCCGTTTTTCCCGCCCTGTTTCATGCCCCCCGAGATCGTCGCCGGCGACCTGCTCGATCAGCCGACCGAGGCGATCGTCAACGCCTGGAACCGCCACCTGATTCCCTGGTGGCTCTTGGTCCCCCACGGCGTGAGCGGCGCGATCCGCCAGCGGGCCGGGACCGCCCCCTTCCGCGAACTGGCCAAGCACGGCCTGCTGCCGCTGGGCGGCGCCGTCGTCACCGGGGCGGGGCGGTTGCCCCACCGGGCGATCGTGCACGTTGCCGGCCTCGGCCTGCTGTGGACCACCAGCGAAACCGCGGTGCGGCAAGGCGTACGCAACGCGCTGCGGCTGGCGACGGAGCGCCGCTTCGCCTCGATCGCCTTCCCCCGCCTCGGCGCCGGCGTGGGCGGGGCGAACGCCGATCGCGTCGAGCGGTGGATGACCGAGGAGTTCGCCGCCGCCGACTACCCCGGCCGCGTGGTGCTGGTCCGCTACGCGCCGCCGGCCCGGCCCGCCGTCGCCCCCGCGGCGGCTCCCGCGGCGCGATGCAGGCTGGGCCGGTTCTGATTGCCCGTTCGACGCAAACGCTCATGCTTTGCATTAAGGGGACGTAAATCTACGATGACAAATCGGGATCCTCCCGACGCCCCCGCGCGACAACGCTCCGTTGAAAACGGCGCCGCTTCGTTGCGGTCAAACCCTGCTCTCATTCAGAGGTCTCTTTGACTCACCTTTCCAGCCGCCCCTCTGCGCGGCGCACCGGGTTTACGCTGATTGAACTGCTGGTGGTGATCGCCATCATAGCGATCCTGGTTTCCCTGCTGCTGCCGGCCGTGCAGCAGGCCCGAGAAGCGGCCCGCCGCAGTCAGTGTCAGAACAACCTGAAGCAGCTCGGCCTCGCCGCTCACAACTATCACAGCACCTACAAGGTGTTCCCGCTGGGCTCCGGCGGGGGGAACAACAGCAGCGGCGGCACCACCGCCGCCGGTTACCGGCCTTCGAAAAGCCAATCGAAGACCGGCGGCGGCGGCACCGGCGGCCGACTCAGCGCGTTCGCGGGGCTGACGCCGTTCATGGACGAAACGGCTCTGTGGAATCAAATCAGCAAACCGCTCGGACAGCGGTTCACCAGCACCACCAGCACCACGCTCGAGACGATTGATCCCCCGTGGGCGCCGTGGGGGCATAGCTCGACTGAGTACCCGCCGATGCGTCACCAGATTTCCAGTTTGCTGTGCCCCAGCGACGTGAATACGGTCGGCCTGCACGCGGATACCAACTACGCGCTCAACTGGGGCGACAACGCCACCGGCGCCGGAGACACCAACCGCAGCACGGCGCGCGGGATGTTTTTGCGGGGCGACTGTTTCGGCCTCCGCGACGCCCGGGACGGCACGGTGAACACGCTGCTGTTCGCCGAGATCGGCCGTTCGGACGATCGCAGCTACCAGGGCGGGGCGTTGTCCGGCGTGACCGCCTACACGACTCCCTCGGGTTGCCTCGCAGCGGCGCAGAACCCCAACGACCCGGGGTTCTATCCGGAAGGCGGCAGCTACGTGTCGGGCCGGGGCGGGTCGTGGTTCGTTGCGGACCCGATCGATACCGGCTTCGTCACGATCCTGCCGCCGAACGGGCCCAGCTGCGCCCTGAGCTTGACCAGCGACGACTCCTATCGCCGCATGAATGCGACCGCCGGCAGCTACCACACCGGCGGCTTGCAGGTGGCGATGGTGGACGGCAGCGTGCGGTTCATCTCCGAGACGATTAACTCCACGACCGCCGGCCGGGCCAGCGACGCGAATGTGACCAGCGGCCGCAGCCCCTACGGCACCTGGGGCGCCCTGGGCACCCGCTCCGGCGGGGAAGTGGTCGACGACTTCTGAGCGACTTCGCCCCCCCGGGCTCATCAGCCGCCCCGTCCCGATCGGCCGGTCCGATCGGGGCGGGGTTTCTTCATGCGATCTCAGCGGCTGCGCGAGAGAGGAGCCGCGGTCGTTCTGCGGAGATTCCTGCGGAGACCATGACGCCGGTCGCGGGGGATGGGTACGCTGCGCCCGGCCGCCGTCCCCCGCCGTCGCCGGTCAGTCTGATGCGTAAGTTCTTCGCTGCGGAAAAATCGCGGTCCGATTGTCCGCGGGCGGGGTTTCCTGCCTGACGGGCACGTCGATGCCTCGTCCGACTCCCCGGCGTCACGCCGTCCCCCTTTCCCTCCCTTCAGGCCCTCGTTTGTCTCGCTCCCCAAGCCCCAAGTCTGCCGGTCGCGCCGGCTTCACGCTCATTGAGCTGTTGGTGGTGATCGCGATCATCGCGATCCTGGTTTCCCTGTTGCTGCCCGCGGTGCAGCAGGCGCGTGAGGCGGCCCGTCGGAGCCAGTGCCAGAACAACCTCAAGCAACTCGGCCTCGCGGCCCACAATTACCATAGCACCTATCAGGTGTTCTCGATGGGCTCCGGCGGCACCACCGGGACCCCGGCCCCGCCGACGACCCAGTTGCAGGAAAACAACGGGAACCTGCTGAGCGCGTTCCCGCCGTTGCTACCGTACCTCGATCAGACGGCGATGTGGAATCAGATCAGCAAGCCCCTCGACCGAGACGGCAACGCGAGCACCACCAACGATATTCATCCCCCGTTCGGACCGAACCCGAACCAAACGACCTACAAGGCGTGGACGCAGTCACTCAGTAGTATGCTGTGTCCGAGCAACGGAGCCAACTTGAGTACGTTGGGGGAAACCAACTACGGCATGAACTGGGGCGACAACCCCCGCGGCGTGCGGAGCTCGAACCGGACTCACGCCCGCGGCATGTTCCTGCTGGGCAACAATCTGGGGCTCCGCGACGCCCGGGACGGCACGGTGAACACGCTGCTGTTCGCCGAGATCGCACGGGCCGAGGATCGCACGGTCCAGGCACGCATGGCGACGGCCATCACGGCCGTGGGCTACTCGGATACCGTCGGCTACGCCACCCCTGGCGCCTGCCTCGAGCCCGCGGTCGTCGACCCGAACAATCCTGGGAATTACGCCTCCGCGGTGGTATTGAACGGCAGCTTCCGCGGTCGGGGCTGGGCCGGCGCCTGGGGGCACTACACCGGCGTCACCACGATCATGCCGCCGAACGGACCGAGCTGCGATAACGACGCCGATCACTCGGTGAACGCCATGCCCACCGCCGGCAGCTTCCACACCGGCGGCATCCAGGTCACGTTGGCGGACGGCAGCGTGCGGTTCATTAGCGAGACGATCGACCTCGGCAAATTGGGCGACAGCGATCCCGCGAACGACGCCAGCGTGTTCAGCGGCAAGAGCCCCTACGGCGCCTGGGGCGCCCTGGGCACCCGGGCCGGCGGGGAGGTCGTCGACGAGTATTGAGCCGCGGCGCCCGACCGACCGGCGATGCCGCGTCGTGTTGAAGGGAGTTGATTAAGGCGTACGGCCCGCAGGACACCGCGGCGACAGATCGCGGCGGCGCCGGCGGGCTGCGAGTTGTTCGGTCGGGGGGCGGGCGATAGCGTCGAACTTTGTTGCGTCCTCACCCCCGCCTCCTCTCGGAGTTCAACGTGAGCGCCCCCCGCCGCCGGTTCGCGCGCGCCGGCTTCACGCTGATCGAATTATTGGTGGTGATCGCGATCGTCGCGATCCTGGTGTCCCTGTTATTGCCGGCCGTGCAGCAGGCCCGCGAGGCGGCCCGGCGGGCCTCCTGCAAGAACAATCTGAAGCAGCTCGCGCTGGCGTTTCATAACTATCACGGCACGTATCGCGCGTTTCCGATCGGGGCGGGCGGTACTAAAGACGCCCCGGGCACGGACTCTGACCCGGACAACGAATATCGCCTCGGCCCGTACGTGCCGTTGCTGCCCTATCTGGATCAGGGGGCGATGTGGAACGCCGTGCTGAGGCCGATGGACGGCTTCGACTATTCCGGCTCCACGCGGTTCGCCATCACTTGGCCGGCGTACGGGCCCAAGCCGGACGAGGCCCACTATCCCCCCTGGCAGATCGAGATCCCCACGCTCCGCTGCCCCAGCGACGGAGCCAAGGGGGACGACGCCTTGGAGAACGTGAATTACGCCATCAATTGGGGCGACAACGGCCACGCCGTCCGGCACGAACTCGACAGCAAACGCGGCGTCGTCCGCGGGATGTTCGCCCGCGGCGCCAGTTTCGCCCTGCGGGACGTCCGCGACGGCACCACCTCGACCCTGCTGCTGGCGGAGATCGGCAGCGACGGCGGGGACAACGTGTATCAGGCTTACGTGCTGGACGACGTCGGCCGCACGGATCTGCCGTGGGATACGAACGTCGGCTACACCGATCCCGCCCGCTGCCTGGAGGTCGCCCTCGACCCGGACGACCCGGGCCGCTACCCGTTCCCGGTCGGCTCGACTCAGCTCGACAACCGCGGCGAGCACTGGCCGGACGGCAACGGCAACGGCAACGACACCGGCTTCGTCACCGTCCTCCCGCCCAACGGGCCCAGTTGCACCGAGGATAAGTCCTACGAGGACGCCCTCCTGACCGCCGGCAGCTATCACACCGGCGGCGTGCAGGGCGCCCTGTGCGACGGCAGCGTGCGGTTCTTCGCCGACGCGATCGACACTGGCGAGCTGCGGAACCCCGCCCGAAACGCGGGGGTGAATTCCGGCAAGAGCCCGTATGGCGCCTGGGGCGGGTTGGGCACCCGCGCCGCGGGCGAGGTCCTCGGCGAATTCTGACCGGGGGGAGCGGGCGGCCGATCGGCCAGCGCACGCGGCGGCCCGCCGCTCTTCAAGGGGGCGGAGCGGACTCTTTAGTGTCTTTTGATCGCCTTGATATGGGCGAATTGGATATTGCACCCATCAGCCTCTCGCGATAGGCTGGGAGCTTCGCTTTTATTGACCGCTCGTCAAAGTTTCTCTCCGGCGGGCGCCTCGCTTCCCGTTCTCCCCTGCGGACGCCCTGCGTTGTCAAACCCCTCGGCCCGTCGCGCGCTGCGTCGCGGGTTCACGCTGATCGAATTATTGGTGGTGATCGCGATTATCGCGATCCTGGTGTCCCTGCTGTTGCCGGCGGTGCAGCAGGCCCGCGAAGCGGCGCGGCGGAGTCAGTGTCAGAACAACCTGAAGCAACTCGGGCTGGCGATGCACAATTATCACAGCCGGCACAGGATGTTGCCCGCCGGCAATGTGGACGAGCGCTCCTTCCTCGTCGGCCTGACCCCGTTCCTGGACGAGGGCGCCCTCTGGCAGCGGATCAGCAATCCGCTCGATAAGAACGGCAACGGCACCTTGGAGAGCGGCGATTATCGCGCCTTCGGCGTGCGGGTCTCCGACGGCGGCCGCGAGCATCCGAACAGCACGAACTATCCCCCCTGGCAGGCGCAGATCGGCGTGCTGCTGTGCCCCAGCGACGGGGCCATAAAGGACGGCGGCATGACCAACTACGCCGCCAACTGGGGCGACAACGGCACCGGCGTGCGGGAAGACAGCACCGGCCGTAGCGGAACCACGCGCGGCATGTTCCAAGGCGGGGGGGCGCGGAACCTGGGTTTGAAGGACGCCCGGGACGGGACGGTCAATACGATCCTGCTCGCGGAGATCGGCCGGAACAACGGCGGACGCGAGTTTCAGGGCGGCGTGGCCCGAAGAGTGCCCGGACTGACGTTCACGAGCGACGACGTCGGCTACGCCAATCCGTCCGTCTGCGTCACCGCGGTGAGCGAACCGAACACCCCCGGCCGTTACTCCACCGACACCTCGAAGGTCCCGAGTCTGAACACCGAACGCGGCCGGAACTGGGCGGACGCCGACGGCGAGGATACCGGCTTCACCACCATCCTGCCGCCCAACGGCCCGAGCTGCTCGCATGACGACACCGTCTGGCGGAACGTGATTATTTCCGCCGGCAGCTACCACCCCGGTCTCGTGATGGCCGTGATGGTGGACGGCAGCGTGCAGCCCATCAGTGAGACGATCGACGCCGGCAGCGCCAGCGCCGCTAACCCGATTGCCGGCCCCAGTCCGTATGGGGTGTGGGGCGCGCTGGGCACCCGCAACGCCGGCGACTCCACCGAGGGGGCGTACTGAGTCCGCTCCCTTGAGCGTCCGGGCGGACCGAACGGTCCGCGAATTGATGCGTCGCCTGCGGCCCGCCGGAAAGCCGGCGGGCCGCATTGTTTAGGATTCGGGAAAAGCCGGGCGGGGGGGCAATTGCGTGTTGTTCGTATCGAACCCGACCGATAGGGTGAAAGTCGCGCTCCTCGCCGTTCGAGCGTACGTGCCCGTTCCGGGCGTTCTTCACGCTGTCTCCACTTCGATCCCGACTCGAATGCACCGAAACTGCTCCCGCGCCCGCGCGCCTCGCGCCGGGTTCACGCTAATCGAATTATTGGTGGTGATCGCAATTATTGCGATCCTGGTCTCCCTGCTATTGCCGGCGGTGCAGCAGGCCAGAGAAGCGGCCCGGCGGAGTCAGTGTCAGAACAACCTGAAGCAACTCGGGCTGGCGATGCACAATTATCACAGCCAGCACAAGATGTTCGCCGGGATGGGCATGGGAGACGACAGGGATCTCTCGCCGTTCGTAGGTCTGCTGCCCTTTCTGGACGAGGGGGCGTTGTGGGAGCAGGTGAGCAATCCGCAGCCGGTCACGTTTTATACTCCGGGCGACACCCAACGGACGGACTTCGGGACTAATCAGGCCGGAGTCGTGAGAACGGCGTATCCGCCGTTCCCGAACTCCGGTTGGGGCGAATATCGTGTGTGGGATTCGCAGTTGAACGTGCTGCTGTGCCCCTCCGACGGGGCTCCGAAGCCGTCCCCGAGGTCGTGGGGCGATACGAACTACGCGGCCAACTGGGGTGATAACGCCGCCGGCGTGCGGGACGGCGACATTCGCAAGTGCCGGGGGATGTTCGAAGAAGAAGCCTTGCACGGCCTGAAGGCCGCCCGCGACGGGGCGGTGAACACGCTGCTGTTCGCGGAGATCGGCCGGAACAACGGCGACCGGGCCTTCCAGGGCGGCGGCCTGCGAAACGTGGCGATGGGCGCCTTCGACGACAACGGGGGCGGGACGGCGTTCGGCTTCTCGAACCCGTCGCTGTGCGTGGACGCCGCGACCGACCCGAACAGCCCCGGCCGGTATCCCGCCGGCAACGCCGACTGGGACGGCAACCGCGGCCAGGATTGGCAGCGGAACGAGGCGTTCGACACCGGCTTCACCACGATCCTGCCGCCCAACGGCCCCAGTTGCACGCGGGACGGCAATCTCAACGATAACTCTGTGATTTCGGCCGGCAGCTATCACGGCGGCGGCATCCAGGCGGTGATGGTGGACGGCAGCGTGCAGTTCATCTCCGACACCATCGACGCCGGCGACGACGCTCTCCCCAACCCGGTCGCCGGGCCCAGTCCCTACGGCGTCTGGGGCGCCCTGGGCACCCGCAGCGCCGGCGACTCGACGGAGGGGGCGTTCTGACTCGGGCGCTCTGATGCGTTCCGCCGAACGCTGACGGCCCGCCGGTTCTCCCGGCGGGCCGTTTCGTTGATTGGCGGAGCCCTCCACGCCTTGATATCAGCGTCTGGAGAGGGTTGAACCGTCCCCGCTCAGGCGGTGAACGGCTTGAACCCATTGGGGATCGTTGATAGGGTGCGGCTCGCCGTTCTTCATTCCCGAAGAGCTCTGCGGCCGTCTCTGGCCCTTTTCATGGTTCTAACGGATCTGTCCCTGATGACTCGTTCGAATTTTCGCGCACGACGCGCCGGCTTCACGCTGATCGAATTATTGGTGGTGATCGCGATCATCGCGATCCTGGTCTCCCTGCTGCTGCCGGCGGTGCAGCAGGCGCGTGAGGCGGCCCGTCGGAGCCAGTGCCAGAACAACCTGAAGCAACTCGGGCTGGCGATGCACAATTATCACAGCCAGCACAAGCGGTTCCCGTCCGGCGGGCTGGGCTACAGCAACGCCACCTCGCCGTTCGTGGCCCTGCTGCCTTTCCTGGACGAGGGCACCCTGTGGCGGCAGGTCAGCGGCACGGTTAATCGGACGAAGACGGGCGGCGTGCCGAACTACACCGACGGCGGCCACACCCCCGCGACGACCTACCCCCCGTTCCCCTCGCCCTGGAACGGCGACTACCCGGTTTGGGTCTCGCAGCCCAACGTGCTGCTGTGCCCGACCGATGGCGCCCCGAGGCCCAGCGCCAACGATTGGGGCGAAACGAATTACGCGATCAACTGGGGCGACAACACCGGCGGCACGCGGACCGGCGATATCAACCGTTGCCGCGGCATGTTCATGCAGGGGAAGGACAAGGGTCTGGGCATCAAAGACGCCCGGGACGGGACGGTGAATACTTTGCTGTTCGCGGAGATCGGCCGGAACAACGGCGACCGGGCCTATCAGGGCGGCTATCTGAAAGACGTGACTGGCGTTTCGCCCGACGGCAGCAACAATTACGCCAATCCGGCCGCCTGCATCGCCGCTGCCACAAGCCCCAACAGCCCCGGGCGCTACCCCGTCGACGCTGCCCTGACCGGCAGCAGCGGCTACGGCACCGGCCGCGGCGATCGCTGGATTCACTACGACACCTACTTCACGGGGTTCAACGCGATCCTGCCGCCCAACGGCCCGAACTGCACGCATGATGACGGTCCCTGGGATCAGGTGATCATGTCCGCCGGCAGTTACCACGGCGGCGGCGTGCAGGCGGTGATGGCCGACGGCAGCGTCCAGTTCATCTCCGATACGATCGACGCCGGCAACAGCAGCGCTCCGAACGTCCTGTCCGGCGAAAGCCCGTACGGCGTGTGGGGCGCATTGGCGACCCGCAGCGCCGGCGACTCCACCGAGGGCGCGTATTAATCAAACGCGCCGCTCAATCGACGCGAGCGGTCCCCGCCGGCCCCCGGCCGACGGTCCTCACGCTCCAAACGGCACGGTCCGCCGGCCCGCCTGGCGGACCGTGCTCCTTTCAGATCAGGAATTGCTTTCATCAACGAAGGCGAATACGCTGCGCGGCCTCCCACCGTTTCGGAGACGGGCGGCGTTCTTCGTCGCCGCTCCGAGGCGCCCCGGCTTCCCAGGCCTCACTCCCTCTGTCGGACCTTTCATGTCGACGCTTTCTGTCCGCAATCGCTCACGACGCGCGGGCTTCACGCTCATTGAGCTGTTGGTGGTGATCGCCATTATAGCGATCCTGGTCTCGCTGCTGCTGCCGGCCGTGCAGCAGGCGCGTGAGGCGGCCCGTCGGAGCCAGTGCCAGAACAACCTGAAGCAACTCGGGCTGGCGATGCACAATTATCACAGCCAGTACAAGATGTTCCCGTCCGGCGGAACGATGCTCGTGGAGGACGGCTCCGCGTTCCTCTCCCTGCTGCCGTTCCTGGACGAGGGGGCGCTGTGGCAGAAGCTCAGCAACCCGATCGATACGAACGGGGACGGGAACATCGTTTGGCCCGGGCCGGATTTCGTGCCCTTTCATAAGGCCAACGACGGCAACCACCCGGTCTGGATGGCGCAACTCCCTGTCCTGCTGTGCCCGACGGACGGGGCCCCGACGCCGAACGGCGCCACCGACCGGGGCAAAACGAACTACGCCCACAACTGGGGCGACAACGGCTCCAGCCCCAGAGACACGAACATCAATAACTGTCGGGGCATGTTCGTCCGCGGGGAGAACCTCGGCATCAAGGACGCCCGGGACGGGACGGTGAATACTTTGCTGTTCGCGGAGATCGGCCGGAACAACGGCGACCGGGCCTTCCAGGGCGGCTACCTGATGGGCGTCACCATGGGGACGTTCAGCGACAATAACGGCGGCTACCCCGAGCCGGGTCTGTGCCTCCAGGCCGCCGCCGACCCCAACACGCCCGGGCGTTACAGCACGAACCTCCCCAGCAGCGTGAGTCACAACACGAACCGCGGCGACCGCTGGAACGAGAACATGCTCCCGTACAGCGCCTTCACGACGATCCTGCCGCCGAACGGCCCCAGTTGCGACGATACCGACGCGTACTCGAACGGCGTGTACTCAGCCGGCAGCTACCACGGCGGCGGCATCCAGGGCGTGATGGTGGACGGCAGCGTGCAGTTCATCAGCGAAACCATCGACGTCTCCCGGCCGGCGGGCGTGGCGGCGACCGCGCTGCCCAACGCCGGGCCCAGTCCCTACGGCGTGTGGGGCGCCCTGGGCACTCGCAGCGCTGGCGACTCCACCGAGGGCGGGTTCTAAGCTCGCCCGCCGCGGACCTGCCACGACGTCCGACGGCCCGCCGGCCTCTGCCGGCGGGCCGGTTTTGGTTGCGGCGCCGGGTCGTGAGGGGCTTATGAGAGGGGGCGCCTATTCGGCCGCGACGACGCCGTCGTTTGTGTGCGGCGACTCCGCCCGATAGGTTCTCAAGTCGTGCTCGCTGTCGAACTGCCCGTCCGGGCGGCGACGAATGCCCGCTTCGGGCCGATCTCTGCCTCAACTCTCTCAGGCCTCTTTCCTTTGCAAGCGTTCCATTTTCCCGCGCGGCGATTGCGCGCCGGGTTCACGCTGATCGAACTGCTGGTGGTGATCGCGATTATCGCGATCCTGGTTTCCCTGCTGCTGCCCGCGGTGCAGCAGGCGCGGGAGGCGGCCCGGCGGAGCCAGTGTCAGAACAACCTGAAGCAACTCGGGTTGGCGATGCACAATTATCACAGCACCTACAAGGTGTTCCCGATGGGGTGCGGCGGAACCAACAACGGCACCGCCCATGGGGCGGCCGGCTATAAGGCGGTCAGCACCGGCCTGAACATGGGCGTCTTTCCCCCGCTGACGCCCTTCCTGGACGAAACGGCGCTCTGGAATCAGATCAGTAAACCGTACGGTCAGGAGTACAGCGGGACGACCCTCGTCGCCGCCGACCCGCAGTGGCCGCCGTTCGGGGGCAACGGCGACAGCAACTACCCGCCGGAGCGGCACACGCTGAACGTCTTAATGTGCCCCAGCGACGGCCCGCTGTTCGGCACCGCCGCGGACACCAACTACGCCGTCAACTGGGGCGACAACGCCGACGGCGTGGGCGACTCGAGCCGCACCAAGGCCCGGGGCATGTTTGTTTATCAGGCCAGTCTGGGACTGCGCGACGCCCGGGACGGCACCGTGAACACGCTGCTGTTCGCGGAGATCGGCCGGCAGCAGGACCGCAGCTACCAGGGCGGGCTGTGGAGAAACGCCTCGAATTATTCGACCCCCGAGGGCTGCCTCGCCGCCGCCAACGACCCCAACAACCCCGGCTTCTACCCGGCCGGCACGGACTACCAGCAGGACCGCGGCGGGGCTTGGTTCCGCTCTCACGGGCACTACTCCGGGTTCACCACGATCCTGCCCCCGAACGGCCCCAGCTGCTCCGGCGGAACCGGGATCGAGAACGACGTGAACATCTCCGCCGGCAGCTATCACACCGGCGGCGTGCAGGTCACGATGGCGGACGGCAGCGTGCGGTTCGTCTCGGAGACCATCGACGCCACCACGACCCCGGCCCTGTCGACCGGCACGGCGAACGTGACCAGCGGACGGAGCCCCTACGGCACCTGGGGCGCCCTCGGCACCCGGGCCGGCGGGGAAGTGGTCGACGACTTCTGAGCCGCCGACCGGCCAGCCGTTTCGACACGCACGCCCCGGACGCTGCCCAGCGTCCGGGGCGTGTTCAATTCGAGAGAGCCACGCGGAGGCGCCGCGTTGCTTGTGAGCCCGGAGCGCAAGCTCCGGCCGTCGGCGTCGCCGGCACGCACAGTCGGAGCTTGCGCTCCGGGCTCACAGTGCGAAACCGCGACGAAGTCCCGCGGCTTCCTCTCGCTCCGCCGCATCGCTCAGGCGGCGCGGAGCCGCATCGCCTCTTTCGTCAGGCCCTTCTCGAGGGCTTGGGCCTGGGCGGCGCTGGCGTCGCAGGTGAGGGTCAGATCCACCGCCCAGCGGCCGTCGGCGGGGACGAGGAACTCCCAGTGCGGCACGACGGCACAGCTTTGGAAGACGCTCTCGAAGCCGGCTTCGCTGCCGGAGACGGTTTCGACCGGGTGGGTCCAGATCCCGCCGGGGCCGCCGCTGCTGGCGGTGCCCAGCTCCAAGGCGGCGTCGAGGCCCAGCCACTCGTCGCACAGGCCCACGCGGTTGGTAGAGGGCAGGTTGAGCGGGGTGTCGAGCGTGCCGCGGCGGACGCCGTGTGCGTCGTAGAAGTAGCGGTCCTCCGCGCTGCCGGCGAGGCCGGCCAGGTGCACGGCGGTGGCGAAATGCACCGGCCGCCCGGCGGGCAGGCCGCTGAACTGGTAGCGGACCGACAGGGCGTTCGAGCCCGCCGCCAGCGTGACCGTCTTGTGCATCCGCACCGCGAACCGGGCCAACCGGGCGGTGCGGCTCATCATCACCGTGGCGGCGGCGGCGGAGCGCTTCAGCGTCGTCTCGAACACGCCAGTGGGGCAGTCGGACAGCTCCCCGCGGCCGGCCCGGAACTCCTCGCGGGTCAGGCCCGGTTCGAGGAAGTGATCCACGAACGCCTTGGTCGGGTACAGGTCGTAGCCGAGCTTCTGCTCGAGGTTCGGCTGCTTGAAGTGGACCAAGTCGTGAATGGAGACGCTTTCCTCGCTGTCGTGGGCCGCGGCCGCGATCTGCGGGTTGGCGGCGTGAGCGAGGATGCGGGCGTGATAGGGCTCCGGCCGGCGGTCCAGCGTCGCCAGCAGGTTGTGCCCGGCGCCGCGGACGTCCAGTTCGTAGCAGATCCCGCCGCGGCTGGGCTTGAGGTAGGCGATCAGCTTGTCGCCGGCCAGCCGGACCTCTTTGCGGGCGTCCAGGTCGTAGTCCTTCGCCGCGACCGCGCACCACCGGCCGGTGCGGCCTTCTAATTCATCAAGAATGCTGTCGGCGGAGATCAGGTGATCGTAAACCGCGTTCCGCAGGTGGGGGAGATACAGCCCGCCGAACGCCCCGTGCCAGTAAGAACAGTTGCACTGCGCTTTATAAAGGTGCGTGCGGGCCTGATCGAGCTTCGCCTTGTCCGGTCCCTCGACGCTTTGCACGAAGGCCTCGAGCCGGGCGGAGACCTCCGTCATCCGGGCGTACATCTCCCGGGCCTCGGGGTACTTCGTGCGGAAGTTCCGCCAGTTTCCGCCGCGGATGTAGGGTTTCAGGGCACTCCAATCGGCCTCGGGCGTTTTCGCCTCGACGAGGTCGTGCAGTTCGGTCTGGCGCTGGGTGTTCAGCGCCCACTCGGTCATTTCTCGGTAGGAGCAGTCCGGCACGCTGACCTCGCCGGCGGGGGGCACCGCGTCGAGGGTTTCGCTGAAGGTGCTGGTCTGCAGCCAGTCGCCGTTCTCGGCGAGGGCTTCGAAGAACTTCCGCAGCCAACCGCGTTCGTAGACGGCCTTCTGGGTGCCGGGCCAGGTGCCGAACTTTTCGCCGTCGTCGCCGAACACCACCGCGGAGCCCTGCGGGGCGCCGGCGGCCTCGCGGGCGGCGGCGATGTGCTTGAGGTAGTTGATCGTCTCCTGCGGCGGCCGGAAGGGCATCAGGTAACGCAGGTGCTCGTCGCCGGGGAACAGGGCGATCAGGCGGCCGTCGTCCTCGGTGAGGAAGTGCCCGTTGAGGTCCTCGTCCCGCAGGCCGGCGGCCCGCAGGTGGCCGTCGTCCAGCACGCAGTATTCCAGCCCCGACTTGGCGATGTCCCCGGCGAACTGCTGCTCCCAGACGCGCTCCGGCAGCCACATCCCGCGGATCGGCTGGCCGAACAGGCTTTTCAGGTGGTGGGAGTACCGCGTCATCTGCCCGATGCGGTCGCGGCGGGGGATGCCGGCGAGGATCGGTTCGTAGAACGGCCCGCCGAGGATTTCGATCCGGCCGGCTTCCACCAGGTCCCGCACCCGCCGCAGGTAGGCCGGGCGGTTCATCTCCAGCCATTCCAGCAGACTGCCGGAGGTGTGCAGGGCGATCCGCAGGGACTCGAACGGCTCGAACTCGTTCAGGAACGGTTCGTAGCTGTCGCGGAAGGCGGCGGCGAACACGCCGTCGAAGTTGCCGACCGGCTGGTGATTGTGCAGGCAGAGAATCAGCCGCAGCCGCGGTGCGCCCACCGGAAACGCTCCCGGGCCCCGGGATCCCTGGCCGACGGACGACGAATGCGGCGGGGAGGGCTGGGACATCGTGCGACGCGGCACGCGGCCGGGGCTGGGGGAGACGGAACGACCGCGCGAGCGGAGGCGGTCGACGGGGGTGTCGCTCAGAAGGGCGCTCGCGGTCCACCCCGAACCCGACGGATCGATTCCCGCGCACCGTGCCTCGCGGCCGCGTGCACGGGAAGCAAGCCGGCCGACGCTGTAGGATAAACCGCCCGTCGGCTCCCGTAAACCGGCCGCGGATTGCCTGACTGTTTCCGTCCGCTCACGCAACCCAAAGCGCCCAGATGCCCGGCTCCAACACGATCAACTACCTCGAACTGCCCATGGCGGACTCGGCGGCGACGCGGGCGTTCTACGAGGCGGCGTTCGGCTGGAGCTTCACGGAATACGGCCCGGACTACCTCGCCTTCGCCGGCGCCGGGCTGGACGGCGGTTTCGACGGCGCCCGCCCGGTCGGCGAGCCGGGCGCCGGGCCGTTGCCGGTGCTCTACCACGCCGACCTTGCCGCCGCCCAGTCCGCCGTCGAGGACGCCGGCGGGACGATCGCGAAGCCGATCTACGCCTTCCCCGGCGGTCGCCGTTTTCACTTCACCGACCCCACCGGCAACGAACTGGCCGTCTGGAGCGAGTGAGGCGCAACTCTCCGCCGTCATTCGCTCCCGTGCCAAGTCACGGCGTCTGGGACGAACGCCCCGTCCTCCCCGACGATCGCTCGCGCGAAACGCACTGCGGGCGACCCGTGTCCAGCGACCGCCGCGAAACTGTCCCAGCCGGTGCCGCAGCCAGAGTTACCGACGGTGTTCCAGTATGCGGCGGCGCCCAACACGACGACCTCATGCCGAGCCGCAAGGTCGGGCGGCGAGAAACCATCCGCACCCGCGGGAAGAGCCCCGTATTCTTCGTAAAGTCTTGCGAACGTTCCTGAGCAGGTGAGCGAGGAAAGGTAGTCGAGTGCTTCCATCACGGCGGTCAGGGGATACCCGGCGCCGGTTTGCACCTTCGCCTCGAATACCGCCAAACCTCCGGAGGGCGTGATGCCGAGAAGGTCGGCACAACGTCCGCGCTGCTTCTCCTGGTTTGGGACGTTGAATCCCAACAATCGGTAGCGGTCGCCGCCGATTTGAAGCACGCCCGCGTATTCTTCCTGGCACTGCTTGAATAGACCGTAGACCGCCCTCGCTTCGGGTCTGCTCGCTTCGGGATGTCCCGCTCGGTCGATGAGCAGCGGCCCGCCCTTGTATGTGCGGTCCTCCGTTCGCTCCGAGTCGAACTGCCGACGCAACATGGCGGTCAGCAACACGGGCCACTCCGGGGTGTCTCCTCGTGATTCTTGAAGGAGTTCCATCCACTGACGGAAAGAGGAGTCGGCCATCTTGTCTCTCGGGGGAGCGGGTAAGGGGGCGGGCGTCACCCTACCGCCAACACCGCCTCCGCGGCGCGGCGGCCGCTGGCCATGGCGCCGTTGACGCTGGGGTCGGTACGCCAGTCGCCGCAGACGTAGAACCCGTCCGCCGTCGTCGCGGGGATCTCCGTCGGCGGGGTGGTCGGCGGGTCGTAGGCGGGCAGGGCCTTGGGGATCGCGATCGTCTTCAGGTGCTCCCAACGCTCCGCCTGCCGGCCGAACCAGACGGTCGCCTGTTTGCGGATCGCCTCGACCAGCTTCGGGGTCTCCCCGGCCGCGCCGACGACGTTCACGGAGATCAACTCCTTCCCCCCGCTGGCGTAGGTCGGGCAGACGCGGGAGAGGAACGACAGGTTGTTGATCGGCCCGCCGCCGCCCTGGCCCGCCTGCGGGCCGTCGCCGTTGAGGATCAGGATCGGCTCGTTCACCGGCGCCCGGTCCGCGGTGAAGTAGACGCAGGTCGTGCCGTGCCATTTCGTCGGGGCGGGGCGGTCCAGTGCGACGCCCAGCGCCTTCGTCGCCTCGCCGCCGGCGGCGAGGACGACCGCGTCGAAGGGCTGCGGTTCGGAACCCTCCACCGTCACGGAGGTCTTCGTCACGGCCGTCACCGTCCGCCGCAGCCGCACGGCGCCGTAGGGCAGGCGGTCGGCGAGCTGCTTCGGCACGGAGCCCATCCCGCCGCCGGGCAGTGTCGCCTGGCCCTCGCCGAACATGCGGAACACGAAGTAGAAGAACCGGTTGCTGGTGGTCAGTTCCTGTTCGAGGAACACCCCGGCGAGGAACGGCCGCAGGAAGCCGTCGATCATCTCGTCGGACAGCCCGGCGTTGTCCCGCAGGGCCGCCAGCGTGGTGCGTTCCGGCAGGTGGAACAGCTTGTCGATCGACCCGGACAGCGCCGAGGCCCGCAGGCCGCCGACCTTCAGCTTGTCCAGCGGGGAGCCCACGCCCAGCGCCGCCGTCTTCATCACCCGCAGCGGCTTGTTCCAGCCCCGCCACGGGTCGTCCATCCGCCGCAGCTTGCCCTTGTGAAACACCAGCGCCCCCGGCCGGAAGGGGTGCAGATCGAGCTGGGAATAATCCAGGTGCCGCTTCGCCTCCGGGTACGCGGTCAGGTGCACCTGAAAGCCGCGGTCCAGCTTGAAGCCCTGATAGCCGTCGGTCCGCACTCGACCGCCGACGCCGTCAGACTGTTCAAAGACGGTCACGTCGGCGCCGCCCTCGTGCAGGACCTTCGCGCAGGTCAGCCCGGCCATCCCGCCGCCGACGACGGCGACCCGTTTGCGATCCGCCGCGGGACCGGCGCTGGGGGAGGGGGCGGAGTCGGCCATGCGAACGGAACGGGCGGAGCAGTGATGGAGCGAATCAACGGAGGCGGCGCCGCCTGATTGTGCGGCCGATCGCCCGGCGAGGGTAGGGAACCGAATCGTCGCGGCCCTACACTGGGGCCTTCCCCCGCACGGACGCCCCGCGATGACCGACCCGAGCCCGCCATTCGCCGCCGCCCCCGAGGTCGCACCGCCTGGCGGCGACGGCGAAGCGGGGGACGTTGCAGAGCGGGGCGAACCGGACGCCCTCGATCGCCTGTTGCCGGGCACGGCGGTGCAGCCGCGGCCCTATCAGGCCCGCATCGTGCGGCAGGCGCTCGCTCACCTCGCCGGCCGGCACATCGATAGCGGCGGCGTGCCGTCCCCCGCGGCTCGCAGCGTGCTGATCGAATCGCCCACCGGCAGCGGCAAGACGGTGATGGGACTTTTAATCGCCAAACTGCTCCAGGAGGAGTTCGGCGTGAAGGTCGGCTGGGCGGCGATGCGGCGGAACCTGCTGAGCCAGACCGCCTCGGAGAACGCGGCGAAGGGGATCGGCGTCGACCCGCTGGTCACCGTCAGCATGTTCGACAAAAACCCGCCGCCGGGGATTGAGCTTTTAATCGTCGACGAAGCCCAGCACGACGCCGCGGCCAGCATGGCGCATCTGCACAATCAATTGCGGCCGCGGTGGATTCTCGGCCTGACCGCCACGCCCTACCGCACGGACAAAATGAAGCTCTGCTTCGACCGCGTGCTGCGGGACGCCGGCATTCATCAATTGATCGGTGACGGCTACCTGAGCCGCTACGACCATTTTTCGATCCCCGCCCACACGCCGATGGGCGTCGCCCAGGCGTATCTCCGCAACCCGGACCGCTGGGGGAAAAGCATCGCCTTCTTCCGCACCCGGGCCGAGTGCGCCGATCTGGAGAACCAACTAACCGCCGGCGGAGTCGCCTGCGAAACGGTCACCGGCGACAGCGACCGCGACGCCCAGCTCGCCCGGTTTCAATCCGGCGAGACCCGCGTGCTGGTGAACTGCATGGTGCTGACGGAGGGTTTTGATAGTCCGGACCTCCAAACCGTGTTCTGCCGGGACAGCGCCAAGGGGCCGACGGTGCAGATGTGCGGCCGCGTGTTCCGCACGCACCCGGCCGTGCCGTTCAAGCAGATCGTGCAGAGCCGCAGCACGAAATGGCCCTTCCCCCGCATCGCCGGCGCCCGCCGGCAGTATTTATGGGAACCTGGCGGCACGGCGGACGATTTGATTCCCGAGGACGAACCCGATCCCCGTTCCTGGGAAGACTGCGGCTGGCGGAGCCTGACGGCGAACCCGCGCATCAATAAGGTCAGCGCCCGCACCCGGTTGGCGATCGCGAAGACGAACGTGCGCCTGCCGGAGATCCTCCGCCCGGCGCCGCGTCCGTTCGGGCGGTAAAGGGCGCGGCGTGTGTCGAGGATGCGTGCGGCGGGCGTTCCCTTCCGAGCGCGACCCGCCCGGCGTGCGGTTCTCGCTTGACAGTTCGGTCCGGTTCGCAGTGTGATTTTCCGCCCCGCTCCGCGCCCGCACTTGGGAGAACCGATGACCGTCCTTCGCGTCGCCGTCGGGATCGCCGCCGTCGGAGCCGTCGCGGTTTCGTGCGGTTTTCGACAGGTCGAGTCCGACGAATTCGACGAGGCGTACGACGCGCACGTCGAGGCGATGGACGGACACGCGGACCGGCTCCTCGCCGCCTTCGAGGCGGAGGAGAAACGCGTCCGGGCGGGGCAGATCGACGGCGGCGTCAAGTTGTCCGTCGAGGAGACGGCGAACCTGCTCCGCACGATGGGGGAGGAGAAAAAGGCCTTTGAGGAGGACGGGCTGATCCCGCTGTCGTTGCCGATGCGCGACCACGCCGGAGAGTTCCTCCTGCGGGGCGCCGAGTCCGGAAAGCGCCTCCGGAAAGCCGCCGAACGCAGCCTGCGGCGGGCGATCCGGGACGACCCGGAGGCGGCCCGGGAGATCCAAAGCCGGATCACGCTGTACATGACCCCCCGCGTCGTGGCCGTCCTGAACGTGAGCGTCGGGTCCCGCAGCGACGAGGACGTGGCGCTCTGGTCCGACGGCACGGCCGGCGAAGAACGCGACCTAAGGTGGACCTGCCGGCGGGGCGTGCTGTCGCTGTCGGGCCAGGAACCCGGCACGTCGACGGGCTATCGGCTCGACCGCATGCAACTCTCCGTGGACGGCCGCTCGATGAACGGCCTGGACGAGAAGGGCAAGATCAAGACCGCCACCCGCATCAAATAAGGCGCCGCATCGGCCGCGGCCGACCAGGCGACGCGACGCCGCGGGGGGAGCGACCGCCGTCGGAGCGGGAGCCGCGTCACCTTCCCAACGGCGGCCGACGGCGCTGACCCCCTGCTCGCAACCCCCCGGCGGCCGACTCCGGCCATCCGTGCCTCAAGTGTCGGCATTGCTTCCACTATTTCCATCGGGAGAGCTTCGCTTGTAATGAGCGTCGAACTTTCTGACGATGTTCGGGTTATACAATATTTTTCGACCCCCATTTGGGTTGTTTGGGTTGAGCAATCGAGTATGTGCCAGCTTCTTGTCTCGTTCAATTTGCTTTCTGAACTTGTGGTAGTCTTTGTTGACCTTGAAGTCTTCGTACCGCTTGCCGAGCCGGGTGGTAAGTATTGAGTAGTCCCAAGGGAACCTGTCTGTGATGTCCTCCTCCGAAAAACGCACCTCCGTGGCGTCCGCATCCTTTGAATACTTGACCGGAACTGCGTCTACCGTGCTGCCCTTATGGAACTTGAGATCAATCCGCAGTAAGAAGTTGTAATCTTCTGATGACTTGCCCGTGCCGTGTCGCGCCTCCACAGAAGAAATGTAGGAGAGCATCTTTTTCTCTTGCGGGTTTAGTAGGGCTCCGCGGGAAGTGTCGAACTCGCGAACGAACGACAGCGGCATCAGGTAGAAGTTGTATCCGTCCAAAATGTTGCCGAACCAGCTGGTTGCTAGATGTAGATAGTTCTGTAGCGCCGCCGTCCCAAGTTCCTGTACAACTAGGCAAAGCGAGATGTCGTCGTTTACGAAGTGGATGGCGTTGTCTCGAACTTCTGTCAACGCAGTCAGGTTGTCTATTATGGCTTGATCGACTTTGACGCCGAAGTCTTCTTGGATGCCTCTCCAGCACTCTTCAATCCCGATCGTCATCGGGTTGCCAGCCCGGTTGATCTTTTTGTGCTTGATCTTCGAGCGTTTGCCGCTCTTTAGCGTTTTGTAGTCCATTACGTACAGGGCGGCGACCTTGTTGCCCGACAGGTTGAGCAACTTTGATTTAAGCAGCAGCTCCCATGCGTTTACGCAAAGTATCGAGAATGTCTCTTCTCGATATTTGAAGTCCGGCTTGTTGTAGATTTCCATCGCTGAGAGCATCGCAGCAACGGACCTCTCAAGCAGGAGTCTGGAACGAGATTTCATTGCGGTATAATAGTGGCTGTAGCATTTGCGCCTCGCTGATGCGAGGCGAAACTAGAAAGGGGCGACGCGGGGTGGCGATGATCGTCCGGCCTTATCTTGCCACTCGCAAGCCTCTCTACCCCGCCCGCCGGCCGCGCAGCACGTCCAGAAACGCCTTCGTCAGCTTGCTGACGTACCGCTCCTGGTCCCAGGCGGCGACGACGGTGCGGGTCGGGCGGTCGCCCGTGAGGCGGCGGTACGCGATGCCGGGGTCCTCGGCGGCGGCGGCGGCGGGGATCAGGGAGACGCCGTGGCCGGCGGCGACCAGCGCCTTCACCGTCGCTAATTGGCTCGTGCGCTCCAGCAGGATCGGCTGCACCCCGGAGCGACGGCAGAAGGACAGCGCCTCCTCCGACAGACAGTGCGCCTCGCCCAGCAGCACGAACGGTTCGCTCTGCAAGTCGCCCACCGTCAGCGTCGGCGTCTCCGCCAGCCGGTGGCCGGCGGGCAGGGCGGCGAGCAATTCTTCCTCATAAAGCCGCTCCACGTGCAGGGCGGGGTCGGGCACGGGGGTGGTCAGCAGGGCGAGATCGCTCTCCCCGGCCCGCACTTTGCGGACGCACTCCGCGGTGACGGTCTCCGCCACCCGCACCTCCGCTTCGGGGCGGATCTCCACAAACGAACGCAGCAGGCCCGGCAACAGGTACGGGGCGAGGGTGGGGATGATCGCCACCCGCACCGCCCCGGTGCGGCCGTCGTCGACCAGCTCCGCCCGGGCGTCGTCCGCCAGGCCGACGATCTTCGCCGCCTGGGTGCGAAAGGTGCGGCCGGCGTCGGTCAGCTTGACCGTGCGGCCGTCGCGCTCGAACAGCGGGCGGCCCAGTTCCCGCTCCAACCCCGCCACCGCCCGACTGAGCGCGGGTTGGGACACCTTCAGATCCTCGGCCGCCCGGGTAAAATTCTCGCGGTCGGCGGCGCGGAGGAAGTAGCGGAGCGGCGTGAGTTCCATGAAGCGACGGCGGTTACGGGCGGACCACGGGACGCCGCCCCGGATTGATGCGTCAAACGCATCGCGGCGGCGCTTCAGTCAATCCGCACGGCTTCGGAATGCAACCCATACGTCGAACGCATGGGCCGGCCATGCGTTCGACGCATGGGCGATATGCGATGTTTGCGGGCGAACCGGCGTCCGCGGCCGTTATCATGGGTCGTTCCGAGCCGGGGCCGACCCCCGCCAGCCACTTCGATTCAAGCAGCGAGCATGATCACCAGATTCCTTCCCCTCCGACCGACGGCCGGCGTCGCCGCGCTCTGTTTCGCCGCCTCCGCCTTTGCGCAGCAGGGGCCGACGGTCACCAAGCCGGGCACGCCGCCCTCGGAGTCCGGCCCGCCGCCGGGCGAGGTCGCCGGCGACAAGCCCGTTCCCGCCACCCCCGGCGACGCCAAGCCGGGTGAAGGCAAACCGGGTGAAGGACAGCCCGCCGAAGGTCAGCCGGGCGACGGCGTGTGCCCGGTGATGGGCGACATGAGCGGGGGCGGGGCGAGTCCGTCGACCGCCGCCCGGTCCCGCACCACCGGCGCGTACTCCAACCGGGAGTGGTGGCCGAACCAGCTCGACCTGTCGATCCTGCACCAGAACCCGCCGTCGCTGAACCCGCTGGGCGAGGAGTACGACTACGCCGCCGAGTTCGCCACGCTCGACCTGGAGGCCGTCAAGAAGGACATCAAAGCCCTGATGACGGACTCGAAGGACTGGTGGCCGGCCGACTACGGCCACTACGGCCCGTTCTTCATCCGCATGGCCTGGCACAGCGCCGGCACCTACCGCACCTTCGACGGCCGCGGCGGGGCCTCCTCCGGCACGCTGCGGTTCGCCCCGCTGAGCAGCTGGCCGGACAACACCAACCTGGACAAGGCCCGCCGCCTGCTCTGGCCGATCAAGCAGAAGTACGGCCAGAAGCTCTCCTGGGCGGACCTGATGATCCTCACCGGCAACTGCGCCCTGGAGGACATGGGCCTGGAGACGTTCGGCTACGGCGGCGGCCGCGAAGACCTGTGGGAGCCGGAAGCCGATATTTACTGGGGCTCCGAGACCGAATGGATGGGCAACGAGGCCCGCTACACCGAGAACGAAGAGACCGGCGAACGCGAGCTTGAGATGCCGCTCGCCGCGTCCCACATGGGGCTGATCTACGTCAACCCGCAGGGCGTGAACGGCGAGCCGGACCCGCTGGCCAGCGCCCTGGCCATCCGCGACACCTTCGGCCGCATGGCGATGAACGACGAGGAGACCGTCGCCTTGATCGCCGGCGGGCACACGTTCGGCAAGGCCCACGGCGCCGGCGACCCCACCGAGTACGTCGGGGCGGAGCCGGAAGGCGCCTCCCTAGAGGAGCAGGGCCTCGGCTGGAAGAACAAATACGGCGCCGGCTTCGGCGACAAGACGATCACCAGCGGCCTGGAGGGCGCCTGGACCAGCACCCCGACGCAGTGGTCCAACGGCTACTTCGACAACCTGTTCGGCTACGAGTGGGAACTGACCAAAAGCCCCGCCGGCGCCTGGCAGTGGAAGCCCAAGGGCGACGAGGGCGCCGGCACCGTGCCGGACGCGTTCGACCCCGCAAAGACCCACGCCCCGATGATGTTCACCACGGACCTCTCCCTGAAGATGGACCCGATCTACGGGCCGATCTCCAAGCGGTTCCATGAGAACCCGGACCAGTTCGCCGAGGCCTTCGCCAAGGCCTGGTACAAGCTGACCCACCGCGATATGGGCCCGGTGGACCGGCTGCTCGGCCCGGAGGTCGCCCCGGCTCAACTCTGGCAGGACCCGGTGCCGGCGGCCGATCACCCGCTGGTCGACGCGGACGACGTCGCCGCGTTGAAGAAGAAGACGTTGGAGTCCGGCCTGTCCACCGCCGACCTGGTGAAGACCGCCTGGGCCAGCGCCTCCTCCTTCCGCGGCTCGGACATGCGGGGCGGGGCGAACGGCGCCCGCGTCCGGCTGGAACCGCAGCGGGACTGGGAGGTCAACGAACCGGAGCGGCTCGCCAAGTCCCTCCAGACGCTGGAGGAGATCCAGAAGGAGTTCAACGACGCCCAAGACGGCGGTAAGCGGATCTCGCTGGCCGACCTGATCGTGCTCGCCGGCGCCGCCGCGATCGAGGACGCCGCCAAAAAGGCCGGCCACGACGTGACCGTGCCCTTCGTCGCCGGTCGCACCGACGCCACCGCGGAGATGACCGACGCGGAGTCCTTCGAGCCGCTCGAGCCGGTCGCGGACGGTTTCCGCAACTATCAGGCCCGCACCGTGACCCAGCCGGGGCCGGAACTGCTGATCGACAAGGCCCAGCAGCTCACGCTGAGCGTCCCGGAGATGACGGTCCTGGTCGGCGGCATGCGGGCGCTCGGCGCCAACGCCGGCGCCGGCCCGATGGCCGAGTTGGGCGTGCTCACCCAGACCCCGGGCACGTTGAACAACGCCTTCTTCAAGAACCTGCTGACGATGGACGTCGTCTGGAAGAAGGCCGGTTACTGCGACTTTGTTTATGAGGGCTACGACCGGGAGACCGGCGAGCAGAAGTGGACCGCCAGCGGCGTCGATCTGGTGTTCGGCTCGAACGCCCAGCTCCGCGGCATCGCCGAGGTCTACGCCGCCGACGCCGCTGACGAGAAGTTCGTCCGCGACTTCGTCAAAGCCTGGACGAAGGTGATGACCCTGGACCGCTTCGACCTGGAGCCGTCCGAGAAGGCCGACGCCGACCGCGTCGCCGTGCGGTAACCCCGCCGCCGACCGCCCCGGCGGAACGATCGACCGTCGCGGTTCGCCGCGGCGGTCGTTTTTAATTGGCGGCGAACTATATGAGCCCGGAGCACAAGCTCCGGCCGTACAACACCAACCCGAAGCGTCAGCGAGGGCGCCGGCCGCCGGCCGATGAGCGATCGCCCTCGCTGACGCTTCGGGTTGGTCTCCGTTCGAGCGTCACGCCACGCTGACCTGGGACGGTCTATTTTTCCGCTGGATCCCCGCCCGCCGCCGGCGCCGCGAAGGTGCCGTGCTCGATCAGCCAGTCGGCCAGTTCCTCAATCGCCTCCGGCGTTTGCAGGCCGTGCGGGTGATGGCCCAGGCCCGGCTTGAGATATACCTTCACCGTGCCGCCGGCGGCCCGCAGTTTGCGGACCATTACGTCGGCGTTGTCGGCCGGCGGGACGACCTCGTCCGCCCCGTTCAAGACGAACACGACCGGCGGCCCCGGCTCCCCGTCCGCCCGCGGGGCGGCGAGCTTGTCCGTCAGCCTTACCGGGCTGCCCTCGAACGCCGCCAGCGTCTCCGGCGTCACCCCGTAGGCGGTCATGCAGGCGACGCTGGTCGCCCCGTTGTCGGCTCCCGGCCAGGAGCGAATATCGCAGACCGGATTGTCGCCCAGGACGGCCGCGACGGTCTCCGGGTAGTTCGCGGCCCAGGCGAAGATCGGCAGCCCCCCGCGGCTGAGTCCCTCGAAGATCCCCCGCTCCCCCAGCCCCAGCCGGCGGAGTTTTTCATAGAACCCCCGCCAGCGCTGCATCGCCCGCGGCCCGCCGAAGTCCTGGGCGACGTCTTTATAGACAATATGAAAGCCCCGCTTCAGCAGTTCCACGTCCAGTTCCGTCGCCACGCCGGGGAACCGGGCCCGCCAGACCCAGGCCCGGTCCGCCCGGGGGGCCTTCGGGGCCACAATCCATTCGTCGCTGTCCGCACCGGTGAAAGTGAACCGTGTGAAACCGTGCCAGTCGTCCGTTTTGTATGACAGGTCCCCCGCGGCGGGCTGCTCGGCCTGAGCCGCCGCAATGCGGTCCTTCAGGGAGAACGCCTCCGCGGGCTCGTCGGCGCCGGCGCCGGCGGCCGTCCCCGCCGCGATCAATCCCAGCGCCACGAGGGTAATGCGGCGGACAAACCGGACCGGGGGACGAACGACGGCGGGCGACGACATGAACGGGGCTCCAACGGACGGGGGGAACGCGAACCGGGCGAACCTACCCGCAGACGCCCCCCGACCGCACCCCTGCCCGCCGCCGGCGTTCCCGCGGCCTGCGAGGCGGGCCGCCCGACGGTGCGGGGGCGGGACGGGGACGTTAGGGTCGGCGAATCCCGATCCGTTTCGGAACCCGACGTGTCCCTCAGCGAGACCCCGACCGTGCCACGCCCGCAGGCCGCCCCGGACCGCACGCCCCGCAGGCCGTCGTGCATTACGGCCGCCCTGATCTTCGCGCCGGCGCTCCTCGTCGCTCCGGGGACGGTCGCTCCGGGGACCGCGGCGGCGGCTGACGCCTCGCTGCATGAGCGGCTCCAACAGGCCGACCCCGCCGTCGTCGCCCGGGAGGCCCGGCTGCGGGGCGACGCGGCCCGCGGGGCCCTCGTCTACTACACCTCCGCCGCCGCCTGCGTGAACTGCCACGCGGCGGAGCAGGGCCGCTCCCCGCTGGGGCCGGACCTGACGCAGTTTGAGGAAGGCGTGACGGACGCGTACCTCGTCGAGGCCCTGCTCAAACCCTCCAAAGCGATTCGCGAGGGCTATCGGACGGTTCAGCTTCTCAAAAGCGACGGGCAGATCGTCAGCGGGATGTTCGTCCGGGAGGACGACGCCGCGATCGTGCTGCGGGACGCGGAGAACCTGGAGCGGGAGCTCGCCGTCCCGAAGGCGGACGTGCTCGAACGGGGCGAGGCGGAGACTTCCCTCATGCCGGACGGCCTGGCGGCGACGCTGCCGTCCGAGCGGGCGGTTCTCGACCTGCTCAAATACCTGTTCGCCCTGCGGGACGGCGGCCCGGCCCGGGCGGCGGAATTGAAGCCGCCCGCGGAGCAATTGGTCGTGCAGGACGACACGGCGAACCTCAATCACGCCCGCATCGTGGCGGCGGTGGAGAACGGCTCGCCCCGTCGCGGCCGCGACCTCTATCGATCCAACTGCGAACAATGCCACGGCCCGGACGGCGACACGCCCTCGCTGGCGACGGCCCGGGCCTTCGGTAAAGAGCCGTTGAAGTTCGGCGCCGACCCCTACGGCATGTTCCAAACGCTCTCCCGCGGCAACGGCCTGATGCGGGCGATGCCCTCGCTCTCCCCACGGGAGCGGTACGAGGTCGTCGGTTATATCCGCAACGAATTCATGAAGGACTCGAACCCGAGCTATCGGCCGGTGACGGAGGAATATCTCGACGCGCTTCCCAAGGGTACGGAGGACGGCGAGTTCGAACCGCCCGCCGACCGCGATCACGGCCCCGCCCTCGCCTCGCAACTCGGCCGGGAGGTCGAAAGCGCCCTCACCATTTGGCTGGGGGAGCTGTCGATCAGTTACGATCTGCACTCGATGGATCAGGCGGGGCTCTGGTCCGGCGGGTTTCTGAACCTCGACGCCACCCAGCACAAACGTCTGCGGGGCGAGGGTTACGCCCAACCCGGCGGCAAGTCCGTGCCGGCTCTCGACCTGTGGCGTTGGGGCCACGACGGCACGCTGGACTACCCGACCGACGACCTGCTCCCCCGCGGCCCGCTGCCCGAGCGCTGGCTGGATTATCACGGCCATTATCTACACGGCGACCGGGTCGTGCTGTCCTATGCAATCGACGGTCGGGAGATATTGGAAGTCCCGTCTCCAGTGAAGGGCCGCGCCGGCGTGCGGCATACGTTGCGGATCGGCCCCGGCCCGGAATTGATTCTCGCCGCCGGCCGGTCCGGCCCGGACGCGGTTCCCCCGCAACTGTTCGGCGAGATCGACGGTCTCGTGCAGGAGGTGGACGAGAAAGGCCGCTGGGTCGTCCGCATCCCGGCCGGCGAGCGGTCGCGGTTGATCGACGTCCTGCGGTTCGCCAGTACGGAGGACGATCGGGGCGCCGGCGAACTCGCCCCGCTCGACCCCGCGCATCTGCTCGCCGGCGGCGGCCTGCGGTGGCCGGAGACGCTGGAGACCGTCGGCCTCCGCGGACTTCAAACCGGCGCCTATGCGGTCGATACGCTTACGCTGCCGGAAGCGTCGCCGTGGAACGCCTGGTTCCGCACCGCGGCCCTCGATTTCTTCCCCGACGGCCGCATGGCCGTGGCGACCGTCGGCGGGGACGTGTGGATCGTCTCCGGCATCGACGACGACCTGTTGAACCTCCGCTGGCAGCGGTACGCCGGCGGGCTCTACGAGCCGTTCGGGTTAAAGATCGTCGACGGGCGGATTTACGTCACCTGCAAGGACCGCCTGACCCGGCTGCACGACCGAAACGCCGACGGCGAGGCGGACTTCTACGAGAGCTTCAGCTCCGATACGGACGTCTCCACCTATTACCACGCCTTCAACTTCGACCTGCAGACCGACGACGAAGGCAACTTCTATTACGCGAAAAGTGGGCAGTACACGGACTATCAACTGCCCGGGGCGGTGGTGAAGATCTCGCCGGACGGGCAGCGGCGGGAGGTCGTCGCCACCGGCTTCCGCACGCCCAACGGCATGGGCGCCCTGCCGGACGGGCGGATCGTCGTCAGCGACAATCAGGGCAACTGGATGCCGGCTTCGAAGATTAATCTTCTCGAGCCGGGCGCCTTTTACGGTTACGTGCAGACCCACGCCTCCGGCGCCTGGGCGCCCGACGGCGGGGCGATCGATCATAAAAAGGTCGTTCCGCCGGAGAGTTTCGACCCGCCGATGCTGTGGATGCCGCAGGAGGTCGACAATTCCTCCGGCGGGCAGGTCTTCGTGGACGACCCGCGGTTCGGCCCGCTGGCCGGGCGCCTGTTGCACACCAGTTTCGGGCAGGGTCGGCTGTTTTATCTGATGACGCAGGAGATCGACGGCCGGATGCAGGCGGCGGTGGTGCGGTTCCCGCACGACTTCGACACCGGCATCATGCGGGCCAACGTCAACCCGGCCGACGGGCAGGTCTACGTGACGGGGATGAGCGGCTGGAACGCCAACGGCCGGGGCAATCTGGCCGACGGCGGCATCGCCCGCGTCCGCTACACCGGCAAGCCGATGCGGATGCTCGCCGACTGTCAGGTCGTGCCGGAGGGGCTGCAACTCTCCTTTAACTTCCCGCTCGATCCGTCCGTCCCGGAGAACCTTGAGGGACTCTCGGTGACGGTTTGGAACTACAAGTGGACCGCCGGATACGGTTCGCCGACGTATCGCCCGGACGACGGGAAACCCGGCACGCAGGAACTCGAGATCGCCGGGGCGACGCTCAGCGAGGACGGCCGAACGCTGACGCTCCGCACGCCGGACCTGCGGCCGGTCGATCAATTGCACTTGGAAGTGAACGTCCGCGGGGCGGACGGGACGTCGTTCTCCGAGGAGGTCTACTGGACGATTCACAACGTCCCGGACCAGCCCTGACCCGCCTCGCCTGATTCGCCGGCGCCGCGGCGCCGGCGAATCAGGCGAGGACGCCGTCGATCACGTGCCCTTTCACGTCGGTCAGCCGCATGTCCCGGCCGCCGAAGCGGTACGTGGACCGGGTGTGGTCCACGCCCAGCAGGTGCAGAATCGTGGCGTGCAGGTCGTGCATCTCGACCCGGTTTTCAATTGCTTTATAGCCCCATTCGTCGGTCGCCCCGTAGACGGCCCCCGCCTTCACGCCGCCGCCGGCCAGCCAGACGGTGAAGCCGTGCGGGTTGTGATCGCGCCCGTTCTTCCCCTGGGCGAAGGGCGTGCGGCCGAACTCCCCGGCCCACACGACCAGCGTCTCGTCCAGCAGGCCGCGGCGCCGCAGGTCTTTTAATAATGCGGCGATCGGCTGATCGACGGCCCGGGCGTTCTGCTCGTGGCCCTTCTTCAGATTGCCGTGCTGGTCCCAGCGGTCGTGGCCCACGCCGGGGCAGGTCAGTTCGACGAACCGCACGCCCCGCTCGATCATCCGCCGGGCCAGCAGGCACTGGGACCCGTAGATACGGGTCGGTTCGAACTCGGCGTCGAGGCCGTAGAGGCTGCGGACTTCCGCGGACTCGCCGTCGAGTGCCATCGCCTCCGGCACGGCCATCTGCATGGCGAAGGCCAGTTCGTAGTTCTGAATGGCGGATTCGAGGCTGTCGTGCGCGCCGAAGTGCTCGGCGGCGAACCCGTCCAGCGCCCCGATCAAGTCGAGTTTCTCGCGTTGCCGTTCCGTCGTGCTCTCCAGGGGCTGGACGTTCGCCACGCCGCTGCCGGACGGTTTGAACACCGATCCCTGAAGGCTGGCCGGCAGGAAGCCGCTGCCGAAGCAGTCCAGCCCGCCGGGGGGAATCAGCCCGCCGTTGATCACCACGAACCCGGGCAGGTTCTGCGACTCGCTGCCCAGCCCGTAGTTCACCCAGGCCCCCATGCTCGGCCGGCCCTGCAATCCGCTGCCGGTGTGCAGGAAATAATTCGCGAAGGTGTGCTCCGGGAACTCCGACGTCATGGAACGGATCACCGCCAATTCGTCGGCGCAGGCGGCGACGTGCGGAAACAGGGCGCTGACCGGCAGGCCGGACTCGCCGTGCTGAGAGAACTTCCACGGGCTGGCGAGCACGTCGCCGTTGTTGTCGAACTGGGTCGGCTCCACATCGAACAATTCGCCCGGGGACCGTCCGTCGTAGCGGTCCAGCATCGGCTTGGGGTCGAACGTGTCGACCTGCGACGGGCCGCCGTCCATATACAGGAAGATCACGTTCTTCGCCCGCGGCGGATGATGCGGGCCGTGCCCGGCGGAGACCGCCGGGGCGGACGCGGCGTCGGCGAAGCCAAAGGCGGAATCGGCCTGCAGGCCGGCCAGGGCGACCGCTCCGAAGCCGCTGGCGCAGCGTCGCAGCATCTCGCGGCGACTCGTCGGCGCCGCCCGCAGCGGGGCGTTCGGGGCGGAGCCGGCGGCTCGTTCGCAGGGGTAGCGGAAGGAGACGTTCATCGGAGGAAAATGAACTCCTTTGTATTGATCAACGCATGCGCCAGATCGGCCCATAACGCGTCGTCCTCCGGCGGTACGCCGCGGGTCTGCGCCTGCTCCTGGAGGAAGGCCGCGGCGACGGCGAACTCCCGCTCGGCGGGGGGACGGGCGAACGCGGTGCGGTACAGCCATTCGACCCGCTCGCGGGGGGAGGGGGCCGCCGCGAGCGCCCGCTCCGCCCAGCCCTGAGCCTGCTCAGCGACGAACGGGTCGTTGAGCAGGATCAACGCCTGGGCCGGCACGTTGGAGACGTTGCGGCGGCCCATCGTGCTGAAGGGGGCGGGGGTGTCGAACGTCAGCATGAACGGCGACAGAAAGTTCCGCCGCACGGCGAGATAAATCGACCGTCGCCCCGCCCCGTCGAGCGGTCCGCTGCGGGACGGACGGCCGCGGCCGTCCATAAACTGCGTGAGGTGAACCGGCACCGACCGGCCGTACATCGTCGGGTCCAGTCGCCCGGAGAGCGCCAGCAGCGCGTCCCGGATCGCCTCGCCCTCCAACCGCTTCGGCGGCCGGTAGCTCCACAGCCGGTTATTCGGGTCGGCGTCCGCCGCCCCAGATGGGGGACGGCTGCTGAGTTGATACGTCCGCGACAGCACGATCGTGCGGATCGTCTCTTTAAGGCTGCGACCGTTCTTCAAAAACTCCGAGGCGAGATGGTCGAGCAGTTCCGGGTGCGTCGGCCGCTGTCCGAGTACGCCGAAGTCGTCCGTGGTCGGCACGAGGCCGCGGCCCATGAGATGGTGCCAAATCCGGTTCACGGCGACGCGGGCGGTGAGCGGGTTGTCCGGGGCGTTGATCGCCGCGGCGAGCTGCAACCGGCCGCTGCCCGCGGGGATGTCCATCGGCTCCGGGCCCGCGACGGCCGTGAGAAAGCGCCGCGGCGCCGCGGCGCCGGGCATCGCGGCGTTCCCCCGGATGAAGATGCGGCCGTCCTCCCCGGAACCGTCCCCCATCGCCATCGCCAACTGCGACCGGCGTTGGATCTGTTCGCCCAAGGCCGCCCGCTCCGCCGCCCAGGCCGCCGGCAGTTCGGGCGCTTCGTCCTGAAGCAGCCCGCGGGCCGCCGCCGCGTAGGCCGTCAGCGCCGCGGCGTCCGCGGCGGCGAACTCGTCGAGCCGCTTCCGCTCTGAGCCGTCGAGACCCTGGGCGACGAAACGGACTTCCAATTGGGCGCCCTCGGCCGGGATGAATTCGAGGTGCAGCCGGTGGCCGACGTAGCGGTCGAGTTTGAGCGTCGTCCAGTCGCCGCCCGCGTTGATCGTTTGAATCGTCTCGCCGTGCAGCGGCCCGGCGACGAGGCGGTGGGAGTCGACGCAGGCGACCACATGCCCGGCCCCGCGGACGCGGCAGTGCAGCGTGCCGTGGTCGAGGCGAAAGGTCGGCGTCCGCAGCGTCCGGCCGCTGCCGCGCAACGGGGCGAGCTTGCTTTTATTGCTCGTCGCGGGCTCGGCGACGGACTCCAGCCCGTGCCACAGCGGATCGCTGATCGCGGCGTCCGCGGCTGCGAATTGCAGTTCGGGCGCGTCGTCCGGCTGCGTCCAGTACGGCTCCCCGCGTCGCGTCGGCCGGGCCCCGAAAAGGAATCCGTCCTGCCGATACTCGACCTCCGGCAGCGAGCCGTAATCGACGACGATGCGGTCGGCCAGCGCCCCCTCAAAAGGCGTCGGCGCCGGCGGCGGATCGACGCCGCGCTCCCGCAGGAACTCGGCGATGCGGGTTCGATACTCAGCGTCGACGGCGGCCAGTCGCTCGGCGACGCCGCGGTTCCGCTCCAGCGATTCAAACCGCACCTGCCGGTAATCGCTGCTCTGCAAGAACCCGGTCAGCGCGTAATAATCCGCGGTCGAGATCGCGTCGAACTTGTGATCGTGACAGCGGGCGCAGGAGACCGTCACGCCCAGAAAAGCTTTCGACATGACGTCGATCATATTATCGAAGCGATCTGCCTCGTCCTTGCGGACGTCCACCGGGGAATGCACCCATTCGCCTAAGAACCAGAAGCCGGCTCCGAGGGTCGACTCGTTATAGCCCTCCTCCGGGTGGAGCCGCGGCTCCGTTATTAAGTCGCCGGCGAGGTGCTCCCGGACGAGTTGATCGTGGGGGACGTCCGCGTTCAGCGCCCGGATAATGTAATCGCGGTATTGGAAGGCGTTGGGGGCGTCGTTGTCGAACTCATGCCCGCGGGACTCCGCGTAGCGGACGAGGTCCAGCCAGTGCCGGCCCCAGCGTTCGCCGAAGGCCGGCGAGGCGAGCAGTTCGTTCACCAGCGCCGCCGTCGCGTCCTGGGAGTCGTCGGCGAGGAACGCCTCCAGCCGCTCCGGCGTCGGCGGCAGGCCCGTCAGGTCGAACGACAGCCTTCGCAGCAGGGCCGCCCGGTCGGCGTCCGCGGCGGGGGGCAGCCTGTGCGCCTCCAGCCCGGCGAGGATGAACCGGTCGATGGTCGACCGCGGCCACGCCCCGTCCGCCACGGTGGGGACCGGCGGCGGTTCGATCGGCTGCCAGACCCAGTGCTCCCGCCGGCGGGCCTCCAGATCGAACTGCGGGCGGTCGACCTCCGCCGCGGGGGCGGCTTCCTCCGGCCACGGGGCTCCCAGGGCGACCCAGCGTTCCAGCGTCGCGATGTCCTCGTCCGACAGTTTGCCGCTCGGCGGCATCTCGTAGGACTCGTACCGCACCGCCTCGATCAGCAGGCTTTCGTCGGGCGCCCCCGGCACGAAGGACGCCCCCGTGTCGCCCCCCCGCAGCAGCGCCGCCCGGCTGTCGACGGCCAGCCCCGCCTGCAACGGCTCCGATTTCGCGCTGTGGCACTCGTAGCAATGCTCCGCCAAGAGCGGCCGGACCTGTCGTTCAAAGAATTCCAGCTCCGCCGCCGCGTTCGCCGAGACCTCGCTCGCCGGCGCCGGGCCAGGTTCGTCAGCCCGGGCGTGAGGGAGCAGGGCGCCCAGTAACGCCGCCGCCGCGACGCGGGTTGAAGCGACGGCGAACGACATGAATGGAGTCCTCGGAGAGACGCGGGCGCCGACGTCCGGTCGACGCCTCGCCTCCCGCAATGGTAGCGGCCGATACGTCGGCAATGAAGGAGGGCCGCCGCGGGGAGCGTTTACAGTCGGTTTTCGCCGGCGTTCTCCGCCTGGTGGAGCGTGACGGGCCAACCGGGGAACTGGTTGGAGGGTTGGCCGTCGGTCGCGTCGACGAGGAACCGGAACGATTCGATGCGGTAGGTCTTCGCCTCGGTGTCGATCGTGACGAGGCCGAACCCGCTGCCCTTTTCGTGGGCGCGTTCGTAGCGGTTCTTTTTGGAGGCGACCTCCGGATTGCCGACGGCGTAGACGAAGGCCAAGTTGCCGAAGCCGTCCGTATATTCGCCGGTGTTGGGGATGCCGTGGGCGGGCCGGTTTTCGTGCGGCATACCCACCTCGTCCGGCCGCCACCAGCGGGGGTAGCCGGCGGAGATCGCCGGCGTGCAGAAAGACCAGAACCCGTCCCGCTGTTTGTCGACGCCGTATTGAACGAGCGTCGTCAGGTGTTGATCGCCGTTGATATGCAGCGGTTTGGCCGCCCGGGCGATTGTGATGGCCCGGTCGCGGGGCGTCTGCGGCCAGGCGCCGCTGTCGAGGTCCGCTTTGAGGTAGCCGTCGTAGTCGCCGTGGTGCGTGGCGACGCCCGCGAACACCGTCTGGCTGAGCAGCACCTTCATCGAGCACCCCCGCCAGTCCTCGGCCCATTCTTTCAGGAACGCTTCCTGCCGCTCGCCGAGCAACACCAAGCCCGGCTTGTCGAGAACGCTGGTGTCGAAGTCCGGGTCGGCGACGTGGTCGGCCCGGCCGGAGCCGGTGTCGACGCGCTCCGGGCCGCTTTTCCACTGGCGGTCGGCGACGACGGCGAAGCTCACGCCGCCGTAGACCATGTCGCCGTAATACACGCTGATGTCCTGCTGGACCGGCGCCGGGTCGAAGGCGTCCGGGTGGTGGGCGACGGTGCTTTGATGCACAGCGTTGACCATCCGGGCCGGCTCGATATAGCCGCCCTTGCTGGAGGCGCCGCCGTCCGACACGTCCATCGGGGCGCCGGCCTCGCCCCAGACGTTGCCCTGGAACACGTCGTGATCGTCCGGCAGACACAGCGTCGGGGCGTCTCGCATGGCCTCGCGGAACGACCAGCCGTGCATGTAATACTTGCGGAGGTAATTCAGAATCGCCGGCTCGGCCGGGCGGCGGATCAGGCCGTAACCGCCGTGGCTCTCGTAGATTTGATCGCCGGAGAAATACAGCAGGTCCGGCTTGAGCCTCCGCAGGTTCTCCGCGACGGGCGCGTAGGGGAAGCCGTAATCGTTCTGGCAGGTCAGCGCCCCCATCCGCAGCGGCCGTCCGCTGGGGTTCGCCTGCACCGTGCCGGTCCATTCGTGCTCGGTCGTCTCGCCGCTGCGGCCCTGCTCCTGATAGACCACTTTATAAGGAGTGTCGGCCGAGGCGTCCCACTTGGGAACGCGGACGGTGGCCACCCAGGCGTCCGTATCGAGGGTCGCGGTTCCCAGCGGTTTCCACTCGCCGTTCTGCTGGGCGAAGAATTCCACCTCATGATTGTCCCGCGCGCCGAGCGGGCCGGTCAGGGCGCTCATCTTCAGGACGAAACCGTCGTCGCCGCGGGAATCGGACAGCGAGTACATCGACCACAGCAGCGGGCCGAACCGGCGTTCCGGCGTGACGGTGAAGGCGTCGCCGGCGACGGTCCAGTCGTTGAACCGGTAGCGGCTCCCGCGGCCGCCCCCGTTCGCCCCGGCAGGCTTCGTGTCCCGGCCGAAGGAGCTCACCAGGGCCACGTTGCCGAGCATCTGCGCCGCCGGAACCGTCGCCTCGACGGCCCCGAGCTCCTTCCCGCCGGCGTCGCTAGCGGTGAGCTTCAATTCGAACGAGTCGCCCCGGCCGCGGCCGGCGAGGGTCAGCTTGAGGTTCTGCGGATCGTCCAGCCCGTCGAACGGCTGAGACGTCTGCCCGATGAACAGCGTCCCGGCCCGCACCCCGGCGTCGACGCCGCTGCGGGCGAAGCAATTGCTGCGATATTCGTCCAGTTCGCTGCGAATGCCGACGCGGAAGCCGGCTCCCAGGTCCGCCTGCCGCAGTTCCGCCCGGGAGAGGACCACGGACATCTCCAACCCGCCGGACGGGTCGGTCAACTGATGGGTGATCCGATGAATATTGCGGTTCACCGCCCGGGTCGTGCACTCGGCCATGCCGTCCTTGACGACCCAGTCCTCCATCGGGTTCGCCCAGCAGTCGCCGTGCAGGAAGACGCGGTCGTGGGCGTCGGCGAAGGAGACCGTGTCCGCGGGCCGGGGCGTCGCGGGGGCGTCGCCGGGGGCGGCGTCCTGCGTCCGTCCCAGCGCGGGCCAGGTGAGGGCGGCGCCGCCGGCGCCAAGGGTTTTGAGCAGCGAACGACGGGTGGCGGACGACATGGCGAGGCGAGTTCGTGAGCGTGACGAGCGAATCCGCAGACCGGCCGGGCGCGTCCCCCGTGAATCGCCCCTGTTCGGTCCGCGGCCTCAGGATGGCCGGACCGGCGGAACGGCGGTAGTCCGCCCGGACTGCTCGGGTCCCGCAGGGCTTCGCAGTATCCGCCCGCGGCGGGGGGCGGCATCGGGCGATCGACGGCGGTCTCTACCAACCCCCCCGCGCCCGAAGGCTCCTTCAGAGAAATCTCGTTCGGGAAAAACAGGCGTTCCGTGTTGCCGGAGCCGCCGCGGACGGGAATGGCACGGCGGGTGCGTGACGGCATTTCGAACCCGGCCGTCGACCGGGCGACTCCTCCATCCAAGGACGTGTGCGATGAAGACCCTGCTCAAGCGCGCCGCCGCCGGCCTGCTGGCGATCGTGCCCGCTGTCCCCCAAACCCTGCCGGGCCAAACGCTCCCCGCCCCCGGCCAGCCGTACTACGACGACTTCGGCGGCGAGCCCCTCGGCGGCGGCTCCCTCGGCGGCCCCACGCACCCGTTCTCGTTCGACCCGGCCGACGATCGGCGGTTCGAAGACGATCTGCGGTATGACGCCCCACGGTATCAAGACGACCTGCGGACGGAGGACCGCGTCCGGCCCCGCAGCGGTCGCGGCGAGGGGGCCGCACGCCGGCCCGGCGCGGACCGTCAGGAGGGCTTCGAGCCGGCGACGGAGACGGGCGGCCGCGGCTGCTGGGGCGTGAACGGGCAATGCGACGTACCGACGCTCGACCGCGACCGGACGGACGACTTGGAGCCCCGTTATGAAGCGAACCGCGACGGGCGGCGGCCGGTTCGCCCGGCCTCCAGCCGCCGGACGCGGCCCGCAGACGACTTCGGCGACGACTTCGGCGACCGCCTGCCGGCCCGTCCGGCCGACGGGACCCGCCGGCCCCGGCGGACGGACGAGCGGGGCCCGCGGTCCAGCGGGACGTTCGAGCGGGACCCGCAGTCCGGCCGGGCGTTCGAGCGGGACTTCATGACGGACTTCGACCCGTCCTACGACGGTGCCGCCTCCCGGTGCCGTGACGAAGCCGCCCTCCCGCCGTGGCGGACCCGCTGAGCGATCCGAACGGCTTGGTTCGGATCATCTGAGCCGCACCGCGGCGGCCGGCCCTGCCGGTCGCCGCGCTGGCGTTCGTTTTCGACGGCGTTCGTCTCAGACGGCGTCGGCGGCGGGCGTCGGCAGTTCCAGCCGGCAGCAGCCGAGGTTCAGATGGCCGGCGTCGCTCGCAGGCAGCAGGTCGAGGGGGAGCGAATAGACCACCTTCCGCCCGGCCTTCTTCCGATCGACCAACGCCGCGTGAGCGAGCACCTGGAGGTGATGGGAGGTCGTCACGACCGGCAGTTGGAGGGACTCGGCGATCTCGCTGACGTTCGCCGGGCCGTCGCGGAGCAGGTCCACGATCCGCAGCCGCGTCGGCTCCCCGAGAGCCTTCAGCTTTTCGGAGCACATCTCGCTTTGCAGCCGATCCCCCGGCGGCGGGGACGTTTGGGGCAGGGGAGCGTCCGCGGCGGGCATGGCCTCAGTCTAACCGGCGTTCCGGAACCCAGCGAGCGGCGGTCCGGCCGGCGGATCGCCGCGGTCGCCCGGTCAGCCCGTTCACGCCCCGCTGATTAGCCCGCGTGCTCGGTCGAAGGAGCGCCCACTGCCGGGGGGCCGCCGCTCAGGTCGGCGGCCCGGTCGCGGCGGGCACGTTCGCTGTGCCCGGAACGCCGGCGGCGGGGGCGGCCGGCGAAGCGGCGGGCTCGGCGACCGTGGCGTCGTCGAGGTCCGCGGCGGACTTCTCCGGGTCCGGCCGCTTCCCGCGCGCCCACTCGTCCAGGCTCTGGAACAGCACGTAAAACACCGGCACGAAAAACACCGCCAGCACCGTCGCGGCGAGCATCCCGCCGAACACCGCCGTACCCAGCGCCTGCCGGCCCGCGGCGCCGGCGCCCTCGCCGATCACCAGCGGAACCACGCCCAAAATAAAGGCGAAGCTGGTCATCACGATCGGCCGGAACCGCATCCGGGCGGCCTTCACCGCGGCGTCGAGGATCGATTCCCCCTCCGCCCGCAGGTCCCGGGCGAACTCCACCACGAGGATCGCGTTCTTCGACGCCAGGGCGATAATTAATAGGATGCCCACCTGCGTGAAGATGTTCATGTCCTGCCCCCGCACCGCCACGGCGGCGACGGCGCCCAACAGACCCAGCGGGACCACCAAAACGACCGAGATCGGCAGGATCCAGCTTTCGTACTGGGCCGCGAGCACTAAATAAACCAGCAGCACGGCGAAGCCGAACACGAAGAAGGCCTCGTTGCCGACGCGCTTTTCCTGGAAGCTCATCCCCGTCCAATCGTAGCCCATGCTCGCCGGCAGGGTGCGTTCGGCGATTTGCTCCATCAGATCCAGGGCGTCGCCCGTGCTGGCCCCCGGCGCCGCGGAGCCGCTGACGGAGGCCGTCGGGTACAGGTTATAACGTTTAATGACCTGCGGGCCGAAGCTGCGGCGGACGGTCGCCAAGGTGCCCAGCGGGACCATCTCGCCGTCGAGGTTGCGCACCTCCAGCCGCTCGATGTCCTGCGGATCGGAGCGATCGGCGGCCTCGGCCTGCACGCGGACCTGATAAATGCGGCCGAACTTTTCGAAGTCGTTCACGTAGGCCGAGCCCAGATACGCCTGCAACGTGCCGAATACGTCCTCCAGCGGCACGCCCAGCGTTTTGGCTTTCACGCGGTCCACGTCCACGGCGAGCTGCGGCACGCCGGGGCGGAAGGCGGTGTTCACCGCGGTCAGCCGGGCCTGCGAGTTGGCGGCGGCGACGACTTCCTGGGCCACCTGCTCCAGCTCGGGCAGGCCCACGTCCGCCCGGTCCTCCAGTTGCAACTCGAAGCCGCCCCGGAACCCGATTCCCTGAATCGCCGGCGGCGGGAAGGCAAAGATCGTCGCCTCGCGAATTTGGGCGAACTGCCCCGCCACGCTGCCGAGGATGACGTCCTGCGTCAGTCCGTTTTCGTAGCGCTCCTCCCACGGTTCGAAGGTGAAAAAGATCGTGCCGGAGTTCGGGGCGCTGCTGCCCTCGACCAGCGACAGGCCGCCGATCGTGATCCAGTCCGCCACGCCGGGGGTGTCGGCGAGGATCTCGTCGACCTTCGCCAGCACCGCCGCGGTCCGCTCCTGGGAGGCGGCGTCGGGAAGCTGCACGCTGGCCAGGGCGTAGCCCTGGTCTTCGGTCGGGAAGAAGCCGGTCGGCTGCTGTAAATACAGCCACGCCGTGCCCGCCACCAACAGGGCAAACGCCGCCGAGGTCAGCCAGAGATGCCGCACCAGCCGTTTGGTGATGGCGACGTAGACCCGCTCGAACCAGCCGTAGACCGCGTCGAACCAGCGCCAGAGGAAGAACTTTCTCCGATTCGGGTCGAGCGGGCGGAGCCACAGGGCGCTCTGCGTCGGTTTGAGCGTGACGGCGTTGATGGCGCTGAGCAGCGCCGTCGCAGCGATCGTCAGCGCGAACTGTTGATAAAGCTGCCCGGTGATCCCGCCCAGCAGCGACGCGGGAATGAACACCGCCAGCAGCACCAGCGTGATGCCGATGATCGGCCCCGTCACCTCGCTCATCGCCCGGATCGTCGCCTCCTTGGGCGACTCGCCGCGCTCGATATGGTGCACGACGTTCTCCACGACCACGATCGCGTCGTCGATTACGATGCCGATGGCGAGGATCAATCCGAACAGCGTCAGCGTGTTAATGGTGAAGCCCAGCGCGTACATCGCCGCGAAGGCGCCGACGATCGTGACCGGGACCGTCGTCGCCGGGATCAGCACTGCCCGCCAGTCCTGCAGGAACGCCATGATGACAATCAGCACGAGGACGCCGGCCTCGAACAACGTCATGTAAACCTCGTGGATCGAAGCGTCGACGAACAGCGTGGTGTCCAGCGGGACGTCGTACGAGATGCCCTCCGGGAATTTCTCGGACAGCTGGTTCATCACCGCCTTAACGTCCTCGGCGACCTGCAGGGCGTTCGCGCCGGGCAACTGGTAGATGCCCACGTTCGCGTTCTGCCGCCCCTGCTTTTCGGTGAATTGATCGTAGGACTGGCTGCCCAGTTCGACGCGGGCGACGTCCCTGAGATAGACGAGGCGGCCCTCGTCGGCGGTTTTGAGAATGACGTTCTCGAACTGCTCCGCCTCGCTCAGCCGGCCCATCGCCGTCACGGTGTATTGGAACGACTCTCCGGAGGGGGCCGGCGGTTGGCCGATCTGGCCGGCGGCGACCTGGACGTTCTGCTCCCGCAACGCGGCGACCACGTCCTGGGCGGTCATGTCCCGCGCCTTCAACCTCTGCGGGTCCAGCCAGACCCGCATGCTGTAGTTTGCAGTGCCGAACACCGTCACCTCGCCCACGCCCTCTACCCGGCTCAGTTCGTCCCGCAGGCGGAGGTTCGCGTAGTTGGCGAGGAACAGCGAGTCGTACGCCGCGTCGTCGCTGATCAGCGAGAGCACCAGCAGGATGCTGCTGGACTGTTTTTTGACCGTCACGCCCTGCCGGCGAACCTCCTCCGGCAAGCCCGGCTCGGCGATGGCGACGCGGTTTTGAACCAACACCTGCGCCTGGTCAAGGTCGGTGCCGATCTCGAACGTCACCGTCAGCGTATAGGAGCCGTCGCCGGAGCTGGTGGAGGACATATACAACATGTCCTGCACCCCGTTGACCTGCTGTTCGATCGGCGAGGCCACCGTGCTGGCCAGCGTGTCCGCGTTGGCGCCGGGGTAGGTCGCCTGCACCCGGATCGTGGGCGGGGTGATCTGTGGATACTGCTCGATCGGCAGGACCCACAGCGCCACCGCCCCGACTAACGTCATGACGACCGCGGTCACGTTGGAAAGGACCGGCCGTTCAATGAAAAACTTAGCGAACATGCAGCGTTTCGGTGGTGGGATCCGGAGCGACCGGCGTCAATCCGTCAGAAAAAGGGAGCGGGCGCGAGAGCGTCGTCCGCCTCAGCCCTCCGCGGTCGCGGCGGCGGTCGGGGCGGCGTCCGAGTCCTCCGCGGCGAGCGGTTCGTCGGGGGCGTCGGCCTCGGGCCGTTCCGCGGGCGCCGGTTCCGGTTCGGCTTGATCCGTCTCCGGCTGAGCGCCGGCGGGCTCATCGTCTGCGGGAGGGCCGTCTGCGGGAGGGGCGTCTTCAGCCGGGGCGCCGGCGATTTTGAAGGCGCCCTTGGCGGCGGCGGGATTAGCCGTCATGACGTCCGCTTCGGGTTCGACCTTGGCCCCCGGCCGGGCCCGTTGCAGGCCGTTCACCACCACCCGATCGTCCGGCTCCAGGCCGCTTTCGACGATCCGCAGGCCGCCGTCCGTCGGGCCGAGCGTCACCGACCGGTATTGCACCGTGTCCTCGTCGTCCACGACGAGCAGGTAGTCGCCACGTTGGTCGGCGGAGATCGCCCGTTCCTCGACCAGCAACCGGGGTCGCGGGTCGCCCACGGCGGCACGAATCCGCACGAACAGGCCCGGGATCAGGCGTTGGTCGTCGTTGTCGAACTGTGCCCGGCGGACCGTCGTGCCGGTGGAGGGGTCGACGCCGAACTCGCGGAAATCGAGTTTCCCCTCGAAGGCGAAGTCCCCGCTTTCGCCCAGCGCCGCCTGAATCGTGAGCGGGTCGGCGTCGCTGATGGTAATCGTGCCCTGCCGGTTCATCTCCAAAAACTGCAGCAGGTCGGATTCGCTGAGGGTGAAGTACACGTGGATCGGATCCACCGCTTCGATTCGGGCCAGGAGGGTTTGCTCCGGCTGGACGAGGTTGCCGACGTCCACCTGCCGCCGCCCGATCCGACCGTCGATCGGGGCCTTAACTTCCGTGTATTCGAGGTTCAACTCGGCAGTCGCCACGTCCGACTGGGCGGCCTTGACGTTCGCCTCGGCGGTGGAGACGGCGGCCTGGGCGGCGGCGACCTCCGCCTCGGCGGCGAGGACCTCGGCGGCGGCCCCCTGCCGCGCCGCCTCGGCAGTGTCGAGGTCGGCCTCCGTGTTCGCTTCGCGCTCCCGCAATTGACGGGTCCGTTTGAACTGCCGGTCCGCCAGCACCAGCGCCGCGGTCGTCACGGTCTTCCGGGCGTTCGCCTGCGCGACGGCGGCCTGGGCTTCGGTGACGGCGGCTTCGGCCGAACTCAACTTGGCGTTCGCCTGGTCGAGGGCGGCGTTGAAGGGGCGCCGATCCAGGGTGAACAGCAGGGCGCCCTTCTCGACGAGCGCCCCGTCCCGGAAATGAATCTCCTCCAGGTAGCCGCCCACGCGGGCGCGGAGGTCGACCGCTTCGGCGGCCCGCGTGTTGCCGGTCGTGTTGAAGTAGGGGGTGACGTTCCGTTCCAGCGGCGTCGCCACTGTGACGGTCGGCAGCGGGGGCGGGGCGAACGTGTTCTCCCGCCCGCAGCCGATCGCCGTCAGACACACGAGCGGTAGCACGAAGGCCGGCAGCGCCGTCGATCGAACCGGGGAACGGGCGGCGGGCGAACCCGAACGGGCGAACTGCAAACGGGACATGAGCTCCGGGGCGTCGGGGCGGGGCACAGGAACGGACGGAGCGCACGGCTCGCCCCGCACTGTAGGGGACCCCGATCGTTCGGCGAGTCTCCCCGGCCGCGGCAGCGGTTCTCGGCGGCGCCGACCGGTCGCCCGGTTCGTCGGCGGCTTCTCGCCGGCGGCTCCTAGTCGGCGACTTCCTGCCAGCGGAGGATCCGCAGGCTCCCGGCGGCCTCGAGGTACTAGTAGGCGCCCAGTTTGCAGCGCCCGAAGCTGGGCCGGGGGGCGCCGGTGAGGTCGTCGTCGACCGTCCCGCCGAGGTCCCGGCCGGCGTTGATTGCGGGGGAGCCGACCACGAGCCGCAGATCGCCGGCGGCGTCGCGGAAGCCGGGATCGGCGAGCAGGTCGTTCGGCCCGGGGAGCGCCCCGGCGGCGGGCGTCGGACCGTGCAGCAGGACGTGGTCCAGCGCCAGGGTTCCCGCGTCCCGGCGCACGCCGTGCGTGCCGCCGACGAACAGGCTGTTGATCGCGGCCGCGGCGCCCCCGGCGACGTGTAGGCCGGTGCCGTCGGCGTCGGTCGTGAGGTGCCGTAGCGTCGCCGTGCAGGCCGCGCCGACGCGCACGCCGCACGGCACCTCCCGGGCGAGCAGGTTCGTCACCGTCGCCCGAAACGCCCCGTCCGGGTACGGCCCGGTCCCGCCGTCGTGAAGGCTCAGCCCGTCGCCGAGGCCGAACGCCGCCGCGCAGCGGTTCAGGGCGGCGTCCCCGCAGCGGACGAGGGAGAAGCCCGCGGCGCCGCTCTCGGCGGCGAAGCCCTCGACGGTGCAGTCCTCCGGGTCGACCGCGCCGCCGTCAATCAGCCGGAACCCGGCCCCGCCGACGGACGCGGCGGAGCAGTTTCGAAAGACCGCGTCCCCGCCGAGGGCGTAATACCCGTCCCCCCGGCAGTTCGTCGTCACGCAGTCCTCCACGGTCGCCGCGTCGCAGGCGGAGACGGACAGACGGGCGCCCTCCGCGGCGAGCGTCGCACGGTTGATCCGCGGGCGGCGGCTCGGCTCGGCCGACGACGGCCGCAGCGCCGCCCAGCGGCCCGGGACGACGCCTGGGGCGCGGGAGGGGACGCCGGACGCAGCGGGGGGGCGGGAATCCGGCGGCGCCGGCCGCAGCACGAGCGGCTCCGCCCCGTCGTCCCGCGCCACCCGGGCGAAGTCCTCACCGAGCTCCAGCACCGTGAACTCCCCGTCCCCCTCGCCGGCGGCCCACAGCGCCACCCGGCCCGGTTCGCCCGGTCGCTCCACCCAGAACTGCGCCAGTCGTCGGCCCCCGAACTCCCAGAAGCCCCGCAGGGCGTATTCATCTCGCGACGGGGCGGGGGTGGGGCTCTGCGGCGGCGGCGGGCCAAAGACGTCCCAGTTCGGCGCCGGCTGGGGCGACGCGGCCGCGTTCGCTGCGTCCTCGAGTTCGCTCGTTCCGCCCCGCGGCGGGTCAGGGTTCGACGGTCACCGCCATCACGATCGGGGCGGAGCGGTCCGGGCCCTTCACCAGTTCGATCGCGTCGATCTCCGCCTCCGGCCGATCCGGCTCCACGACGAGGTAACGGATCTGCTGCTCGCCGAGGGCAAAGGCGAACTCGCTGCCCGGCACGTCCACCCGGCGGATATAATCCGCAAAATGCACGCCGTTTTTCAGCGGGTGATCCTCGACCGTACCGTCGGCGTACCGCAGGCGGACGATCAGGGAGACGGTTTCGTTCCGGTCGTACGGGAAGCTCCACCCGCCCACGCCGCTGAGCAGGTGGATCGCCCGCGCCGTCGCCCCGTAGGGCAGGGCGACCGACTGGGGCATCGAAGGCGGCAACGAGCCGTTCGGGCCGTTCAGCAGCACGACGTTCGGCTTCGACTTCCCCGCCGGGTCGGTCAACAGGAAAGGCACCTCGCCGACGCTCTTCGGCCCCCAGTCGGAGAAGATCAGCCGATCCGGGCCGTCGTCGCCGTTATGAAATAGCCCCTTGGTGCTGACCGCGGTGGCGACCTTATCCAGCGGGATCGGCACGTATTTGCCCTTCGCGGTGAGGAACGTCAGCAGGTCGACCAGCTCCGCCTCGGTCATCTGCTTTTCAAAGCCCTCCGGCATTAGAGACTTCCGCGAGCCTTGCAATTCGAGCAGGTCCTCCCGGGCCAGACTGGTCTCCTTCCCCTTCGTATCCACCAGCGTGACGCTGGTGCGGGTTTCGGAGGTCAGCATCCCCTGCAGAACCTGCCCCTCGGCCGTCAGGGCCGTATAAAGCCGAAAATTGCTCTCCACGCTGCGGGACGGGTCGATGATGTGCGTGAGGATCTCCTCCCGCGGGTGGGTGACCATGCCGGAGAGATTCGGACCGATGTCCGCTCCCAGCTCGCCGTGTTTGTGGCAGACGGCGCAGTGCTGCTTATAGACGGCGATGCCCTTTTCCAGGTCGCCGTCTCGTTCGATCAGCGGGAGCAGGCTTTGCAGAACCTCCTCCCGGTCGGCGTTCGGCAGCCCGCCGTCCATTTCCAGCAACTTGCGGCCGCGGTCGCGGATCACTTCATTGGGAAAGTCCCGCAGGGCGGCCTTCTGCTCGATGGAGAGGTCGGCGAGGGTCAATTCGCCGCTCTCCGCCGCGGTCAACAGGGCCGCGGCCCATTCGGGCCGGCTCAGCAGCACGTCGATCGCCGCGGCGGCGACTTGCGGGGTGAACGTCGGGGCCGCGGCGGCGAGGGCGGCGCCGGCCTCCGGGGCCCGGCTGGTCCGCACCGCGGCCAGCAACCCGCGGGCGAACTGCGGGGAGGACTGGGCGGTGATCTGCATCAGCGCCTCGTCGACCGCCCCCACGTCGCCGGGGCGGAAGCCGATCAGGTCGCGGGCGGCGGTCAGCCGGCGCTCCTCCGGGGCGCTCGGGTCGGACAGCGTGTCGCTCAGCCCGGCGACGATCTCCTCCATGAAGGAATCCAGCACGTCGCTGCCGGTGCGGGAGGCGAGTTGAATCAGCTTGCCCTTCGCCGCCGCGGAGACGCCCCGGAACGCCGTCGCCAACGCCGCGTCGAGTTCCGCGGTCGATTCCAGCGGCGCCTGACCCGGCAGGCCCTCCGTCAGCCCGTCCAGCACGGCTTCGACGAGGGCGTCGTCGGCGCCGTCCATCCCGGCGAGGGCGGCGGAGAGGGCGTCCCGATCCGGTCCGCTGCGGGCGACGTGCTCCGCGACGCCGGCGGCGATCCGCACCGTCGCCGCCGTCGGCGGGGCCTCCTTCGAGGCGGCCAGCGCCGCGGTCAGATACGCCCCGGGGTGGGCCGCCGCGGCGGCGAGCAGGGCGTCGGTCAGAACCGGGTCGGTCTCGTTCGCGGCGAGGACCGCCACGAGGTCGCCGGCCCGCTCGCCAAGCGCCGCGTCCGGCAGATCGGCCAAGGCCAGCGTCGCCGCCAGCCGCACCTGGGCGTCCCCGTCCCGCAGCAGCCCGTCGTGGGCCATCAGCAGTTCGGCCCCGACCTCATCGTGCGACAACAGGGCGAGGGCGTTCCGCCGCACGCCGGCCGAGGGGTGTTTTAATCCGGCGGAGAGCGTGGCCGGCGTGAGCCGATCCAGCCCGTGCAACGTGTGCAGGGCGTGGATCGCAGCGACGTTCAGGCCGATTTCATCCACGGATTCGTCCGAGACCAGCGCCGCTAGTTGTTCGGCCACGCCCGTGGCGCCCCGTTCGATCAGCAACCGTTGGGCGTGCAGTCGCCACCGCATTGAGGGGTGGGACAGCGCGGCGACCAACTCAGCGTCGGACGCGTTCGTGAGGTCGGAGTAGTCGTGCAGTCTCTCGTCGGCGTTCTCGTCAGGGACGACACGGAGGATGCGACCGCGCTTTTTATCCCGCAGATCGCTCTCGTACGCGGCCCCCTTGCCGGTTTCAAAGCCCCGGGGCGTGGGGTTGTGCTGCACGATGTAGTTGTACCAGTCCAGCACCCAAACGGCGCCGTCCGGGCCGACCTCCGCCATGATGGGGGCGGTCCATTCGTCGTCGCTGGCGAACAGGTTAATCGGGCTGGTCGAGGTGAAGTCCGCCCCGTCCGGGGTCAGCACGAAGGTTCCCACCAGGTGCCCCGTCGGCCCGGCGGTGAAGGCGGTGCGGTTCCACCACGGCTGCGGAAAGGCCCGGGCCGTATACAGCGCGTGGCCGGCTCCGGCGGTGTAGCCGCCGAAGAAGTCCACCTGGCGGATCTTCTCGGTAATCGGGGCGTATTTATAGCTGTCTGCGATCCCGTTCAGCGTCTGCGGCGCCCAGCCGCGGACCCGTTCGTAGTAGCGGTTCGGGATGGGCACGAAATCGCTGGGGTTGCCGTTGGCCGTGGAGCCGAAGATCAACCCTTCCTCGCTGATGCCCAGGCCCCAGGTGTTGTTGTTCGTGGAGCGGACGAATTCGAGGTCCGTTACGGTCGGGACGGCTTCGGCCCCGTCGGCGACGGTTGTCGGCTCGGACAGTTTGAACCGCCAAAAACCCTGCCGGAAGGACTGCACCGGGTCGCCGGCGTTTCCGTTCTCGTCCACCAGTCGCGGCGAGCTGTTGTTATAGCCCTGCATGGACCAGATCCAGTTGTCCAGCCCGTAGCGGAAGTTGCTGACGCCGCCGTGGGTGTCGCCCAGCGCCCAGCCGGTGATCAGAACCTTGCGGACGTCGGCCACGTCGTCGCCGTCGGTGTCTTTGAGGAAGACCGTCTGCGGGCCGTCCTGCACGATCGCCCCGCCGCGGGCGATCACGATCGCGGTGGGAATGCTCAACCCGTCGGCGAAGACGGTGAACTTGTCGGCGACGGCGTCGCCGTCGGTGTCCTCGCAGATGCGGATGCGGTCCCGCCCGCCGCCGAGTTCATTGGGATAGTCGACCGTTTCGCAGATCCACAGCCGGCCCCGGGCGTCCCAGGTCATCGCGATGGGCTTCGCCTGGAAGTTCCGTTCGTCGGCGTACAGCTTGACCTCCAACCCCTCCGGCACGACCGCATGCTGGAGGGACGCTTCCGGGGAGAGCGGCATCTGCATCAGCGTCTGCGGAGCGCCCTGTTCGCCCCAGCCCCCGCCCTGCGTGTAGTTCGGGATTTTGGGGCCGACGTCGACGTATTCGAACTCCGCCCGATCCGGGTTCAATTCCGTCATCGGCGGGGCGGTGAAGGGCGCGCGCTCCCGGTAGGCCGGGACCGCGGAGGGGTCGGCGCCGCAGGCCCACAGCGTGCCGCGGGCGACGAGGTTCTGAAAACCGGGGTTCCTGAAGGTGCGGGCGTCGTGCCCCCAGGCGGTATAAAAGACCCGGCCCTCGCCCTGCGTGCGGACCCAGGTCCACGGTTCGCGTTCGTTCCCCGGGGCCTGCTCCCCGCCTTCGCGATAGGCGAGGACGGTGCGGTCGTCTTCATTGTGCAGGTGATGGACGTAGGTTTCGTCCCAACTCATAAAGCCGTCGAAGCCGTCCATGACGGGATGCTCCGGCTCAGTAATTGTCGTGGAGAACGTGCCGGTCCCGTGGCGGAGGAACTGGGCGCCGATCAGGGCGACCGTCCGCGGATCGTTCCGCCAGCAAAAACTGGCGCAGTGCAGCGGCACGAAGCCGGCGCCGCCCTCCACGTATTGAAGAACCGCGTCGGCCTGCGGCTTTTCAATCGAATCAATATTGGCGTACAGCATCAGGCCGTCGTAGCGGCCGAGCGTCTCGGCGTTCAGATCCGCCATGCGGTCGGTGTAGACCAGTTCGATCCCCCGGCTCCGCAGCGCCGGGGCCAGCTCCGCGAACCGCACGCGGGGCTGGTGGGGGCCGTCGTCGCCCAGAAACAACAGTTTCAGATCCGCGTCCGCCGCGGGGGCCGGTTCGTCAGCGAACGCCGCCGGCCCCGAGCCGACGCAGGCGAACGCCAGCAGGCAGGCCGCGAGCGGACGGACGAGGCCCGCGGCAGCGGCGGCGGGGCGGGGGGACGACGACGGAGACATACAAACAGCCGGAGGGAGGAAGGAGGGGCGTGGAGACCGCGGGCCGGTCAGGCCAGCGTGAACTCCGGCAGGCGGACCAATTCGCCGCCCTTCAACGCCGATTCGTGCGCGCACAGACCCACGCAGGTCCAGTTGGCGCTGGTGACGGCGTTCGGCCGCGGGTCGCGGTCTTCAACGAGCGCGGAGACCATCTCGTGCACCAAGTGCGGGTGCGAGCCGCCGTGGCCGCCGCCCTGCAGGAAGGAGAGGTGTTCCGCGTCTTGAATCTCGGCGGGCAGGGTAAACCGGCGGATTTCCTCGGGCAGCCGGTCGGCGAAGTCCGGGATCTCAATTTTTTCCGGGATCTCCTTCTCCGGCCTGCCGGCGGTGTGCAGGACCATCGGCTCGTCCTCCACCAAGGTCCATTCAAAGCTCTTTTTCGTGCCGTAGACATCGAAGCTCTCCCGGTACTGCCGGGCGACGTCGTACAGGAACCGCCAGATATGGGCGGTGAGGTCGCGGTCCTTGAACTTGATATGGCAGGTTTCGACGGCGAACTTGTTGCCGGATTTCTCGCGGATGTCGTCCCGCACCCGGCCGCTGCCGAAACAGCTGACGGCCTCCGCCGAACTGTCCAGCAGGTCCAGGCAGGGGCTGACGACGTGCGTGGCGTAGTGCATCGGGATCATCCGCTCCCAATATTCCGGCCAGCCGTTCATATCCTGCGGGTGCGAGGCGGCGAGGTACTGCACCTCGCCCAGTTCGCCCCGGTCGTAAAGGTCTTTGACGAAGAGATACTCGCGGCTGTAGACGACCGTTTCGGCCATCATGTATTTCAAGCCGGTCTCCTTGACCTTCTCCACGATCTTGCGGCAGTCTTCGACGGTGGTCGCCATCGGCACGGTGCACATGACGTGCTTGCCGGCGTCCAGCGCCTGCAACGTCATCCGGGCGTGATCCGGGATCGGGCTGTTGATGTGGACGAAGTCGATCGACGGATCGGCCAGCACGTCGGCGTACTCGGTATAGAGCGTCTCCACTCCGAACCGCTCGCCGGAGGCCTTCAGCTTCGCTTCGTCCCGCCGGCAGAGGGCCGCGACGGTCGCGTTCGGGTGAGCCTGATAGATCGGGATGAACTCGGCTCCGAAGCCGAGGCCGACCATCGCGACGTTCTTGGGGGCGGACATATTTGAAAGCAGTCGAGAGTGGTGATCGCCAGCGGGTGACCCGCGCCGGCATGGATCGTCCGGCGAGGAGATAATGAACCCGCCGGGAGATCCATCCTAGTCCGGGATCGCTGCTCGCGGATGCGAGATTGCGCAAACGTCTTGTCATTTCTGACGGAGGTCTCGCGGCTCCCGAACCTTGTCGTCGTCATCCCTGCTGTAAACGCAGACCTTTGCGTGTCTGGCCAGGATCCGTGAGCCGGCCGGTCGCCGGTCGTGGGGGCGCGGCGTCGCCGCTTTAAACCTTGCACTCCAGCCATTGCCGCAGACGATAGGGGGCCGTCCGGCGTTCGCCGGCGTTTCAACGCCTTCAACCTCCTGTGGTTCCATGACAATGTCCCTCTTTCGGTCCCTCCGCTGCGTCTTGGCGATCGCCGCCGTCTGTTCCGCTGGCATGCTGTCGGGGTGCGGCGGCGTCGGCGAGGTCTCCGAACAGGAATCCATCGAGCGACAGGCCGAGATGGAGACCGAGGTTCAAGCGAGAGACGCCGAGCCGCGTTGAACGCCGGCGTCGACCCGGTGAACGCGTCGCGGCCGTCGGAGCCTTCTCCGGCGGCTGCTTCATTTCATGTCGCGGGCGCCTGCCGCCGTGACTCAGCCAAGAAAAAACCCCCCGCGGCCGCGCCGCGGAGGGTTTCGTCGCCTCGACCTGACGTGCGGCTCAGAACGCGTCGCCGCTGATGGCTTCGCCGGCGTCACGGGTGCCGAGGGCGCCCCAGACGCCGTACGGGCTGCGACCGCGGATCACGGCGGCTTCGGACATTCCCTGGGTCTTCGAGTCAATCGTCTCGGAGATGCTCTTCACCGAGCCGTCGACCATCACGGCCTGGACGATCCCGGTGTGATAGCTCCCGGCGGACATGATCGAGTCGTTCCAGGGGGAGCCGTCGTGAGAGCAGCTCGGGCCGTTCGGCGGCAGGATCGTATTGAAACCGCTGGCGTGCAGACCGCCGCCGTCCGTGTAGGCGTGCCCGCGGGCGTCGAGGTTGGCGGTGCTCGGGTAGAGGCCGGGGTTGGCCGGGTCCGCCGCAGCCGTGACGCACGCGCTGGGGTTGGTGTAGCCGTAGTTGTTGCCGCTCCCGGGGGTCAGCGCGCTCACGTCCTTCATGCACCGGGCCTGGTAGTTCCCGTTGTTTTGGTAGCGACCCATTTCCGCGAACAGGAGCGTATTCACCGTCCCGTCCCGCGCGCCTTCGACGCCGAAGTACTGCCGGATCACGAACATGCCACGGTTCGTCGGGTCATTGGGGTTGAACTCGCCGGCGCCGCCGGAGTTGTCGCCGGCGCACAGGCCGTAGTTCGTGTCGGCGATGCTGCCAGGGTCGAGCGGGGCGGTGTCCGACGGGCAGAGGTACGTCGGAATCTGGATGCGAAAGCGCGTGTAGGCGCCGTCGTAATGGGTCCGCCCGAAGGGCCGTTCGAGCGGGTCGGCGGGATCGATGTTGCCGTCCTGATTATTGTCGTACGGTTTGCTGATCTGGTTCCACAGCGCCGTCTGGTCGAGGTACGGCAGGATCATCAGCTGCGGGCTGTAGGCCTCGTTATTCACCTGAGCGCCGGCCGACGGGAAGACCTTGTACGTGCTGAGGTAGTTATGGCAGGCGAGCCCGATATTCTTCAGGTTGTTCTGACACTGGCTGCGGCGGGCGGCTTCGCGGGCCTGCTGGACGGCGGGGAGCAGCAGACTGACGAGGATCGCGATGATCGCGATGACCACCAGCAGTTCGATGAGCGTGAAGCCAGACCGACGCCTGGTATGGGACACTGACATGAGGAAGAACTCCGGGGCGCCTTCGAGCGAAGGACTTGGGGGAAGGGATGGAACAGTGAAGTATGGCCTTGCATCAGATGCAGGCAATGCGACATTGCGCAGATGTTTTTCGAGATTGCGCAAACCTGGCGCGAGTCGAAAGACGACCGGAACCCTCGCGATGTCCCCCCGACCATGCCGTTTCGCCGCCGCTCCGTCGCCCTGCTGATCGAGACGTCCAACTCCTACGCCCGCGGTTTACTGGCGGGAATTAACGCCTGGCAGCAGGAGCACGAGGCCTGGTCGACCTATCTGCCGGAGCAGGAACGCGGGGCCCTGCCGCCGGAGTGGATCGAGCGGTGGGGCGGCGACGGGATCGTGGCCCGGGTGGAGTCCCCCGCGGTGGCGGAGGCCCTGGCCCGCAGCGGGACGCCGGTGGTCGACGTCAGTTCCGGCCGCCATCTGCCGGAGGCCCCCTGCGTGGAGACGGACAACCCCGCGATCGCCCGGGCGGCGTTCGAGCACCTGACCGACCGCGGCTTCGCCTCGCTGGCGTTCTGCGGGGTGTCGCGGTTTCGCTGGTCGGCGGAGCGTCGCGACGCCTTCGCGGCGCTTGCCGCCGAGGCCGAGCTTCCCTGCGCCCTGTACGACGGGGCGCCGGACGGGGACTCGGAGCGTTCCTGGTCGCAGGAGCGGGAACGACTGGGCGCCTGGTTGACGGCGTTGCCCAAGCCCGTGGGCGTGATGGCCTGCTACGACATTCAGGCCCAGTGGTTGTTGGACGTGTGTCGGGAGGTCGGCGTGTCGGTGCCCGAGGAGGCGGCGGTGATCGGCGTGGACGACGACTGGCTGCTGTGCGAACTCGCCACGCCGCCCCTCTCCAGCGTGATCCCCGACACCCGCCGCACCGGCTACGAGGCCGCGTCCCGGCTGGATGATCTCATGTCCGGACGGCGCGTCGATCCGGCCCCGGTGTTTATGCAGCCGGTGGGCGTGGCGACGCGGCAATCCACGGACGTCCTCGCCATCGCCGACCGGGACGTCGCCGCGGCGGTGCAGTTCATCCGCCAGCGGGCGAGTTCGGGAATCAACGTCGCGGACGTGCTCCGGGCCGTGCCGGTCTCCCGCCGGTCGCTGGAGGATCGGTTCCGGGCGATTCTCGGCCGCACCCCGCACGAGGAGATCGCGCGGGTGCGGCTGAACCGCGTCCGGCGCCTGCTGCGGGAAACGGAACTGCCGATCGGGGAGATCGCCGCCCGAGCCGGCTACCGCTCCGCCGCCTACCTGTCCGCCGCGTTCCGCAAGAGCGTGGGCTGCTCCCCCCGGGACTACCGCCATGGCGACAAGGGCTGACGTCCGCCCGCTTCAACGATCCGAACCGACCGCTCAGCCCCGGCGGGCTGGTCGACGCAAACGCGTCTTTGACAACGACTGACGACAGTATCCCCGAGAGGATTCGAACCTCTGACCTTCGGCTCCGGAAACCGACGCTCTATCCAGCTGAGCTACGGGGACGGGTCCCTCGCGGGACGTAACCCGGCCGCCTGATGCTGAACCTTGCGGTTCGGCAAACGGGCGGTCGGGCCGGTCGGACAGTCTCACCCCGCGGGGCGGCGCTGTCAACGTCGCGTCCGACACCGGCAGCCCGCCGCGGGTTCGCCCCCCGGCCCCGCGTCCGTCCGGCGGCCGCCCGCAGTTCGCGGATTGCAAAGCTCGCTGCTCTCGGCGCCGGTTATGATTCGCCTTGGCCGACGGACCGTATCTCCAGACGAAAGGCTGCTCATGACCGCGACCCCCTCGCACGACACCGAAATCGCCACCTTCGCCGCCGGGTGTTTCTGGGGCGTCGAGGACACCTTTCGGAAGACCCCCGGCGTGCTCGACGCCGTCTCCGGGTACATCGGCGGGCACACCCAGAACCCCTCCTACGAGGACGTCTGCTACCGCGACACCGGCCACGCCGAGGCCGTCGAAGTCACGTTCGACCCGGCGAGGGTGTCGTTCGAACAGCTCCTGGGGCAGTTCCGCGAACTGCACGACCCGACGCAGGTGAACCGGCAGGGGCCGGACGTGGGCAGCCAGTACCGCAGCGCGATCTTCACCCACTCCCCGGAGCAGCAGGCTGCCGCGGAGGAGTGGAAACGCGGCCTGAACGAGTCCGGCACGCTGCCGCGGCCCGTCGCCACTCAGATCGTGCCCGCGGAGACCTTCTACCGGGCCGAGGAGTACCACCAGCGGTACTTCGAAAAGAGCGGCCGCAGCGCGTGTCATATTTAGGGCGGAAGTGAGACGGCGGAGGGCGGAAGGAGCCCCGCCGGGACCGTCCCCTCCGCCGTCCCCTTCGGCCTTCCGCCCTCAAACATGCCCCTGATCGGCAATAAGTTTCTCGAGCACGATCTGCGGGCGTGGCTCGAGGCGAGCGATCACTACGGCCGCAGCGCCGAGGTGGAGGAGTTGGAACTCATCGCGGTGCAGCGGCCGGGCTGGGTGCAGGTGTTTCGGTTTCGGGTGCGGGCGAAGAACCGCACGACCGGCGAATGGGACGTGCTCCGTGGTCTGGCCCGGGACGACGAACGGGCGAAGCGGAAGGCCGACCGCACCGCCTACCGCCTCACCGCCGACGACGCGGCCCACGATGCGGCCTTCGCGGAGTGGAGCGACGGGTTGCTCACGCTCCGCGGAGCCCGGGCCGAGGTCGGAACCGCGTCGGCGGCGGCCGGCGGGGGGGCGTTCGCCGCGGCGGCGCTGGCGGTCGGCGGGCTGCTGGTCGCCGGGGCCGTCGCGGTCGCCCGCTGGTTCTGACCGGCCTGCGGGTTTCGACCAAAACGACCCGCTGCGGAAAGCGATTGCGTTCCAGCAGGTTACGGGATTCGGTGAGCGCCCGGGGGTGCCGGCGACGTTACGCTGGCGACCGTCTTCGCAGCCCGGAGCTTGGAGAACCGCCGATGATCGCCGCCCCCGCCGCCCGGCCGCCCGGTTCCCGCAGGCCGGATTACGAGCCGGCCCTCGCCGAACTCTCCGATCGGGCGCTGCTGGTGCGGTTCGCGGAGCGTCGGGACGAGGCGGCGTTCGCGGAACTGGTCGAACGGTACGGGCCGCTGGTGGCGGGGGCGGGGCGTCGCACGGTCCACGGGCCGGGCGGCGCCGCGGACGCCGACGACGCGTTGCAGGCAACCTTCCTCTCATTGGCCCGCAACGCCGCCAAGCTGGCGGACCGCATGGGGCCGGACCGCTCGCTGGGCGGGTGGCTGTACCGGGTGGCGGTGAACGCGACGTTGCAGGCCAAACGCAGCGACGTCGCCCGCCGCCGCCGGGAGCGGATCGTCGCCCGGGAGCGGTTCGGTTCGCCGTTCGACCCGACCTCACCGGCCTCCCCGACCGCCGCCGCCCCGCGGGAGCGGGCGGAGCGGAACGAGGAACTGGACGCCCTCGAGGAGGAACTCGCCGCCCTGCCGCCGGCGGAGCGGGGGGCCGTGGTGCTCTGCCACCTGCGGGGCCGCACCCAGAAGGAGGCGGCGGCGGAGTTGGGGGTGCCGTTCGGCACGTTCCGTCGTCGGCTCGACGCCGCCCGGGAGCGGCTGCGGGAACGCCTGGAGGCTCGCGGGGTGACGGTCGGGGCCGCGGCGCTGGCCGGGTGGCTGCTGGACGCGGGGCGGGCCTGCGGAGGCACGATCCACGCGGCGGAGGCCGCGGCGATCGCCGCGGACGTGGGGCGCCGCCTGCCGCCGCCCCACGTGCTGGCGCCCCGAGCGCCGATCGAGCCGACGCCGCCGGGCGGGCGGCCGGTGGCGCTCTCCTGGGAGCCGATTCTCACCGCCGCGGCGGGGCTGATCGTGGCGGCGCTGGCGGCGGTGGGGCTGTTCGACCTGCTGGGCGGCGGATTCGCCGAGGAGGCGCCGCCCCCGCCGACCCCGACCATCGCTGCGCCGGACCGCTACGACGCCGGCGGGATGATGTGAGCCGCCGGGCTCGCGATCCTCAAGGCGTTCCCCGCTGAGGCGGGGACAGGCGCTGCTGAGGCAGGGCGACGCTGGAGAGGCGATGGGACGGGCGGTCTCCGGTGGGTAAGATCGGAGGAGATGGCGAACACGGACGACCAGAAGCCCGCCCCGGACGGGACCGCGTATCCCTCCGACAGCGAGGTGCCGACCGACGATCTGGATCGGATCGTCGCGGACCTGTGGGAGCGATTGAGCGACGCGGCGGACCGCTCTCAACCTGCCTTCCACCTCCCCATGCTGGCGACGATCCGCACGGGGCCGCACGGCCTGGAGCCGTCCGTCCGCAAGGTCGTGCTGCGTTTCGCCCGGCGGGGGCCGGATCGGTCCCTCGGGGGCGACGCCGGGGAGGACGTCGGGGGCGGCACGCTCGGCTGTCACACCGATGCGCTGGGGCCGAAGGTCGCCGAAATTCGGGCCAATCCCCGGGTCGCCTGGACGTTCTACGATCCGCAGGCCCGCTTGCAGGTGCGGGCCAGCGGAACCGCCCGGGTGCTGACGGACGGCCCGCTGGTCGACGCCGCCTGGACGGCCACCAAGCCGTCGGCCCGGCGCTGCTATCTCGCCCCGCATGTGCCCGGCGTCCCGACGGATTCGCCGGAGCCGAACCTGCCCGCCCCCGTACGGAAGCGGGACCCCACGACGGCGGAGAGCGAACCCGGCCGCGCCCACTTCGCGGCGCTGCGAACCACGATCGACGCGCTGGACTGGCTGCACCTCCACCACGCCGGTCACCGCCGGGCCCAGTTCCGCTGGGACAACGGCGAATGGCGGGGCAACTGGGTCGCGGTTTGAGCTCTGCGTTCTCACCCCTCTCCCCCACGGGGGAGAGGGGGGGAATGGGTTCAGAGCGGCTACGGTTCGACGAGGGCGTCCTCGGCGAGCGAGTCTTCCGGGGAGGACTGTCTCGCAGAGGAGTCCTCCACGGTCGGCTTGCCGGGCGCCGCGGCGGCTCTCGCCGGGGCGTCGTCCGGCAGCACGATGCCCAGCCGTTTGGCCCGCTGCTCCCACTTGCGGCGGGCGAGCTTCTGCATGTCCGGGGCGGCGTCGTGTTCGTCCACGATCTCCAAGCCCAGCAGCGTTTCGATCAGGTCCTCCAGGGTGACGACCCCGTCCAGCCCGCCGAAGCGGTCGGTCACCGCGGCGATGTGCGACCCGCCGCCCAGCAGCAGATCGGACAGTTCCGTCAGCGTCGCCTCGTCCCGCACCGTGGTCAGGTCGCGGCGGAACTCGGACAGACGTTTGCCCCCCTCGCCCCGGGCCCGGGCCAGCAGCAGGTCGTTCCGGTGCACGAATCCCGTCACCTCGTCCAGCTTGTCTTTATAGATCGGCAACCGGGAGACGGGGATCTCCGGGTTGCGCTCGAACAGCTCTTCCGCGGTGAGGTCCTGGGGGAAGGCGATCACGACGGTGCGAGGCGTCATCACGTCCGCGACGGTCAGTTCGCGGAACCGCAGCAGGTTGGCGAAGATGCGGCTCTCGGACTTCTCGAGGTTGCCGCTCTGGGCGCCGAGCGTGGCCATCGCGGCGATTTCCTCCCGGGTCACGACCCCGTGCGTGCCCTGCGGGGAGATCAGCTTGGCCAGCCCGTCCGACAGCAGCACCAGCGGATACATCGCCCAGATCAGCCAACTGACGAACGTCCCCATCGTGGGGGCCAACGCCCGCCAGTAGGTGGCGCCGATAGTCTTGGGGATGATCTCCGACAGGACCAGGATCATCAGGGTGAGGATCGCTGAGATGGCCGCGACGTAGGCGTCGCCGAAGATGGCGGCCGCTTCCGCCCCCACGCCGGCGGCTCCGAAGGTGTGGGCGATCGTGTTCAAACTGAGGATCGCCGCCAACGGGCGGTCCACGTTCTTCTTCAAACGGGTCAGCGTTTCCGCGCCCCGCGCCTCCCGGTCCCGCAGTTGGGCGATATAGCTGGGCGTGACCGACAGCAGCACCGCCTCGGCGACGCTGCACAGAAAGCTGAACCCGATCGCCAGGCACAGGTAGAAGATCAGCAGGGGCCAACTGCCAGCCCCTTCGACCGCTGGGCCGTGTTGAGCCAGGACCGGCAGGAAATCGAACGGCGACACGGCGACGGGGCGACGGAGGAACGAACGGGGCGGGGCGAGCCCCCGCAGTCTAGCGACCGGCGACGTTCGCTTCGCCCGCGCGCCCCGCCGGGGCGAGCCCGTCGTTGACCGACACGCCTGCCGGGATAGGGTGACTCGCTCCGATCCCCCCTTCGTCGCGTGTTCCTTGGTTCAGCCGCCGCCCCGGGTGAAAACGCTGTTCCGCCGCGGTCATGCGTTGGCGGACCCCGCCGCCCAGTTGCGGGTGCTCTCCGGACCGCCGCCCCGCGGGGTCGACGACGGGGCCGACGCCCGCCCGCCCGGCCCGGCGGCGGACTTCAACGCCGCTCTCGCCGCCGCCGAGCTGCCGTCGCTGGCCGCGGCGGCGCTGGACACGTTGCAGGTCAACGTCGGCAAGTTGTGCAATATGACCTGCGCCCACTGTCACGTGGACGCCGGACCGGACCGCAAGGCGGAGAACATGTCCGCCGCCACCGCCGACGCGGTGTTGGAGTTATTGAAGGTTTCCGGCGCCGGCACGCTGGACCTGACCGGCGGGGCGCCGGAGATGAACCCGCAGTTCCGCCGGATGGTGCGAACCGCCCGCGACCTCGGCCGGCACGTCATCGATCGCTGCAACCTCACGATCCTCACCGCGAAGGGCTATAAAGACCTCCCCGTGTTCCTCGCCCAACAAGGCGTGGAGATCGTCGCCTCGCTGCCCTGCTACACCGCGGAGAACTGCGACGCCCAGCGGGGCGACGGGGCGTTTATGAAGAGCGTCAAGGCGCTGCGACTGCTGAACGGCCTCGGCTACGGCTCCGACCCGGCGCTGCCGCTCACGCTGGTCTATAACCCGGTCGGTCCCTCGTTGCCGCCGCCGCAGGGCAAACTCGAAGCGGATTATAAAACCCGGCTGGCGGAGGATTTCGGGGTGCAATTCACCCGGCTGTTTACGATCACGAACATGCCGATCGCCCGGTACCTCGACCATCTGCTGGAGACGGGGAAATACGGGACGTACATGGAGAAGCTGACGGCCGCCTTCAATCCCGCCGCCGTCGCCGGATTGATGTGCCGCACGACCCTCAGCGTGAACTGGGACGGCGCCCTGTCCGACTGCGACTTCAATCAGATGCTGTCCCTGCCGCTGGCGAACGCCGACGCGGCCGGCCCGCGTCCCCGCAACGTCCACGACGCCCCGGCGGCGGAGTTGTTGGACAGAGTCTTGAACCGCCCGATCGTCACCGGCCCGCACTGTTTCGGCTGCACGGCCGGTGCCGGCAGCGGCTGTACCGGGGCGATCGTCGACGCCGCGGGCGCCTGATGGACGACGCCGCCCCGACTGCCGCCCAGCCCGCCCCGGCCGCGTCGCCTGCGGCGGGGAACCGAAGCCGGGCGTTCATCAAACTGGCGCTGGCGGCGGGGCTGGCGGCCTTCGTGGGGTTCGTCTTCGTTCAATACGGCGACCGGCTCGACAAAGACGGCCTCGCCGCCGCCGTCGAGGCGCAGCAGGCGTCCCTGGTGGAGTGGGGGCGGGAGCGCCCCGTGCTGACGCCGCTGGCCGTGTGGGCGGGGTACACTGCCGCGACCGCCGTCAGCCTGCCGGCCGCGGCGTTCCTGACGCTGGCGATCGGCTGGTATTTCCGGCTAGTCTACGGCCCGTGGACGGGCTTGGCGGCGGGCGTGCTCACCGTCTCCTTCGCCTCCACGAGCGGGGCCACGCTGGCGTTCCTGGCCAGCCGGTTCCTCCTCGGCGACACGATCCGCCGGCGCTTTCCGGACCGGGTGGCGAAGTTCGACGAAAGCCTCAAACGCGAGGGGCCGTTTTATCTGTTCACCCTCCGACTGATCCCGGCGGTGCCGTTCTGGCTAATTAACGTCGGCATGGGGCTGACGCCGATTCGGACCTGGACGTACTGGTGGGTCAGCCAACTCGGGATGCTGCCCGGCACGGCGGTGTTCATTTTCGCCGGCTCGCAGCTGCCGGGGGTGCGGGAGATTGCGGAGCAGAACCCCTTTCAGTTGCTCTGGCCGGGGCCGATCGTCGCGTTCGCGCTGCTGGCGGCGTTCCCCTGGGCGGCGCGGTTCGCATTGAAGAAGTTTCGCGCCGAGCCGGCCGCGGCCGCGGACTGATCGTTCCGGTCGTTCGTCTCCTGTTCGATGAAAAGCCGCCGCCATGTCCGACCTCGCCGCTCTCCAGCCGCTCGACGAGCACAATCGCCTGCTGCAAAGCCGGGTGCACCCGACGGACTGGACGAACCCCACGCCGGACGGTCCCTATAACGTGGTGATCGTCGGGGCCGGCACCGCCGGACTGGTGACGGCGGGGATCGCCGCGTCGCTGGGAGCGAAAACGGCGCTGATCGAACGCAGCCTGATGGGCGGGGATTGCCTGAACGTCGGCTGCGTGCCCAGCAAAGCCTTGATCCGCAGCGCCCGCTGCGTCGCGGAGGTGCGGGACGCGGCCGGCTACGGGGTGAACGTGGACAGATATACGGTTGACTTTCCGAAGGTGATGGAGCGGCTGCGATCCCTCCGGGCCGGCATCAGCCCGGCCGACAGTGCCGTCAAGTTTCGCGATCACTACGGGGCGGACGTTTATATTGGGGACGCGACCTTCACCGGGGCCGATTCCCTCACGGTGGTCGGGGACGACGGCGCCGCTCGCGAACTCACCTTCGCCAAGGCCGCGATCTGCACCGGCGCCCGGGCCGCCGCCCCACCGATCGACGGATTAAAAGAGGCCGGTTACCTCGACAACGAAACTGTCTTCAGCCTTACGGAGCTGCCGGAGAGCCTGATCGTGCTGGGCGGCGGGCCGATCGGCAGCGAACTCGCCCAGTGCTTCGCCCGCTTCGGCACAAAGGTCACGCTGCTCGAACGCGGGCCGCGAATCCTCTCCCACGACGACCCCGACGCCGCCGCGGTCGTGCAGGCGGCGCTGGCACGCGACGGCGTGCAGGTGCGCACCGAGACCGAGGCCGACCGCGTCGCAGCGACGGCCGACGGCAAAACGGTGCATTTCAAGGGCGGCGGGAGCGTGACGGCGGCGGAAATTCTCGTCGGGGTCGGCCGTCAGCCGAACGTGGACGGCCTGGGGCTGGAGGCCGCGGGGGTTGAATACGATCTGAAGACCGGCGTCTCGGTGAACGATTCGCTGCAAACCTCGAACCCGAAGATTTACGCCGCAGGGGACGTGTGCAGCAAACTCAAGTTCACGCACGCCGCGGACTTTCTCGCCCGCACCCTCATTCGCACGGCCGTCGCCCCCCGGGTCCCGCTAATCGGCGGGGCGAAGGCGAGTGAGCTGGTCATCCCCTGGTGCACCTATACGTCCCCGGAACTGGCCCACGTCGGCCTGACGCCGCAGCGGGCCAGGGAGCAGGGCGTCGAGATCGACACCCTGGAGCAGCCCTTCGCGGAGGTGGATCGGGCGATCTTAGAAAGCCCGCACGGCGAACCGCCCGGCTTCGCCCGGGTGCATCTCAAAAAGGGGACCGATGAAATCGTCGGCGCCACGGTCGTGAGCGACTCCGCCGGCGAGCTGATCTCTCAATTCAGCCTGGCGATGACGCACGGAATCGGGCTGTCGAAATTCGCTGCGACGATTTATCCCTATCCCACGCAGGCGGAGGCGGTCCGCAAGCTGGGCGACGCCTATAACCGCGGCCGGCTCACGCCGACGGCGAAAAAGGCCCTCGGCGCGTGGTTCAAGTGGACGCGGTAGCGCCGCGGGCCGTGGCGCGTCGTTCGTTTGACATGAGTGCATAAGAATGCGGCCCCGGCGGTGAGGCCGGGGCCGCAGGCGAAGGCGTCACCGTCGCGGGACGGCGGGCGAATCGCTCAGTTCCGGGGACGCAGCGCGTTGCCGCGGTTCCGGTTCGCATTGCCGCGCTCGACGTTGTTGCGGCTTTGGTCGTCGCGGTTCATATTGTTCCGCTCGCGTTCGCCGCGGGCGTCGACGTCGGCGGTCTGGCCGTCGGCGTAGACGAGGGTGGCGATCAGGGCGGGCTCGTCGTTGAGGGACCCGGGGCGGGCGATGAGGGAGATCTCGTCGCCCTGCTCGAGGGTCAACGGGGCCAGCTTGGTCTTCTCCCCGAGGTTGACGGTCACTTCGCGGCCACTGACCAGCCGCATATCGGCGATGACGGACTGATCGCCGAAGCCGCGGAACCGGACGTTCTTCAGGCCGGTAATTTCGCCTTTGACGCGGCGGAGGCCGGAGGGCTTCGGACGGTCGATCTGCACGGTGTTGCCGTCGCTGGACACCTTGGAGGCCAGCAGCATGGCGCGGTCGTTAATGCGACCGCGTCGGCCTTCAACGTCGACGCGATCGCCCTCGGTCAGCTTGAGTTCCTCGACCTGGGCCGCGGGGCCGAAGTCCACCTTGGCGACGGTGCCGCGATCGGTCCGCACGCGGCCGACCATGTGCGGGCCGCCGTAGCCGGACAGTTCGATCTTTCTCAGGTTCGTCAGTTCGCCGTCGACTTTCCGGGGGCGCTGGCTGGCGCGGTCCATCCGCTGGCGGCTGGCGTCGCGGGCGGCGACGTAGTCGAGGGCGTAAATCGTTTCCACGGCGTCGATGCGGCCGTCGCCGTCATAGTCGGCGCCGACGCTGATAAATCCGGTCGGCTTCAGCACGGCGGCGTGTTGCGGCGTGCCGCGATCCGTCGGCTTCCCTTTGCCGTCCCGCATCCGTTCGCCGGTTTGAAGCCGTTCGCCGGCTTGAGGCTGGCTGCGATCGGCGGCTTGCCGACGGGTCGGCCGCTCCTGTGCGGTCAGGAGGGGAGCGGCGCCGACGGCAAGGGCCAGCGCGGCGGCGGTCAGGGTGAGGTTGCGAGTCTTCATGAGTGATCCTTTCGTACGGTGAGATGAGCGATTGACGGCGGGGGCGGGCGGTTCAGTCGTCCAGCCTCTCTTCGACGGCCTCGCGGCGTTCCTCCCGCAGTTCAAGGCGTTCCTCCTGCAGTTCGCGACGTTCCTCCGCCAGGTCTTCGAGCGCGTCGTCGTCGTACCACTCGTCGAACAGGCCGTCGTTATCAAAGGCGTCGTTGCTGTAATAGGAGTCGTAGGCGTAGTTGCCGTAGCCGCGCTCGTAATCGCCGAAGCGGTAGTCGTCGTCGTAGTACTCGCCGTACTCCGCCCACTCGCCGTAGTCTTCGCCGCGGTCGTAATACGACCCGTAATAGTCGTCGGCGTAGTCCCGGTAGTCGTCGCCGTAGTAGTCGCCGAGGCTGTAGTTCCCGTTGCCGTAGTATCCCCGGTCGCCGTATCCGTAGTTGTTATAGCCGTAGTTGCCGAAGCCGTAGCCGAAGCCGCCGGGGTTGTAGCCGTATGAGGCGTCGTACCCGAAGCCGTAGGGCGAGCCGTAGCCGTAGTAGCCGAACTGGGCGGGGGCGGACGGGGCGGCGAACGTCAGCGCCAGCGTCGCGGCGGCGGCGATTAACAAGCGATGAGCGCTTCTCATCATGGACTCCTCAACGGGGAACTGGAAAATGCGCCGCCCGCTCGTACGCGGCGGCGTTCGGCGTCGGCTCGGCGGCGATCCGCCGGCCCGGCCGTATTGACGAGGAAGACGTTAGCGGGCCGCCGATTCCGTCGCTCGGGGAATTAAACGCGCATCGTGCGGGGGCGTCTCACCGCCCCCCCCCGGAGAACGCCCCCGCGGGGTCGGCCCCGGCGTCCCGATACGGAAACGGCCCGCAGTCATTGAAGCTCAGCGGGGCCGCCGCGGAGCCGCGGGCCGTCAGGGCGCCGCCCGCTCCGCCAGCGCCAGGCCGGACAGGAACGCCCCCTCGATCCGGCCGCCCAGGCGCCAATCCCCCGCCGCCCCCAGCCCGGCGGCGGAGTCGTACAGGCATTCGCCGGCCCCCTCGGCCGGCGCCGCGTTTTTCACGTGGGCGAACCGCCAGCGGTGGGCGGTTTGAAACGTCGGCGCCGGCAGCGTTTCGCCGGTCGCCTGACGCACGAGGGCCGTGAACGCGGCGACCATCTCCGGCAAGACCGCCGCGGGCGGACGGTCGGCGTGGGCGTCGGACCAGTCGGCCTTGGCATGCAACGTCCACCGCTCCGGCGTGGGCGGCCGGCCGGGTTTGGAAGTCTCTCGGGCCGCCCAGGCCAGCGGGTTCGGGGAGCCGTCCGGCAGGCGGTCGTCGTTCAGGAAGGCGCCGTCGAAGGGCAGGGCGGGGGCGGCGTCGAAGGCCAGCAGGGCGGCCCAGCAGGCCTGATGCTCCGCCCGTCGCACCGCCGGCGTGAAGTGGGCGTGCCCGGTCAGTAGCGCCGCCGTCTGCGGCGCCGGGGCGGTGACGAGAACCTGCTCGAACGGCCCGGCCGGCGGCCCCTCGTCGAACCGCAGCGTCCAGCCGGCACCGGTTCGTTCCAGCGCCGTCACGCGGCGGTCGGAATGCACGGACAGGCCCTCGGCGAGGCGGCGGGGCAGGGCGTTCATTCCCGGCACGCCGACCATCAGGCCGGGCGTATGCTTCACCGCAAACGTGTCGCCCTCCACCGCGGCGACGCGGCCGGTCCAGGGGGCGACGACGCCCTCGTCCCGCCAACGCTCCACGACCCGGGCGAATCGTTCGTCCTTGACGGTGAAGTACTGCGCCCCGTGATCGAACGGCAGGACGGCGCCGGCGTCCGGCTCCTCCCGCCGGGTGCAGGCCCGCCCGCCGACGCTGCGGCCCTTGTCGAACACGGTCACGGTCCGCCCCGCGGCGTGCAGCGCACGGGCGCAACTCAGCCCCGCGATCCCGGCGCCCACCACGGCGATTCCTCCGGCGGCGATCGGTCCGGCGGCGGGGGCGGGGGGAGGGGGCATGAGGGACTGTAGGCGGCGTTCCGCCGCCGACACCCGGGCCGGCGGGGCGGCCCCGCGGCGAACCGCCCTTGTCGATTCGGGCGACGCTGTGTGAGGATTGCGTTGATCTGACGTCCGGGCGGCCCCGCCCGCCGACTCGCGTTCATCGCCCCGCCGTTCCCCCGCCTCATGCCCGCCCAGCCGCCTCCCGCCGGCCCCACGGACGGGTTGCGGCCGGTCCCGGGCGTGACGGGCCTGTGGCGGGCGGCGCCGGGGTGGGAAGACGTGCTGCTCGGCCCGGCCGGCCCGCCGCTGGAGCGTTGGCGGGAGGAGGGACGCCTGGAGGCCGTGAAGCGGTCGCGGTACCGCACCGTCTGGCGGCTGCGGTTGGAGCCGGGGCCGGACGGGAACGACCGGATCGCGTTTCTGAAAATCGCCGCCGGCGGGCGGGGCGGGGGCGTGCGGGCGCTGCTCGATCCGGGGCGGCCGTTGCGTGAGGCTCAGGCCGCGGCGCGTGTCGCCGCCGCGGGGGTGGCGACCGCCGCCCCGCTGCTGGCCGGTCGGTTCGCCTGGAATGCAGAGCCGCTGGAGTTCGACGGCTTCGACGCCGGCCCCCGCGGCGGACGCGGCCCGGCCCGGGCGTTGATCACCGCCTCCGTCGAACCCGCCGTGCCGTTGCCGGCGGCGCTCGCCGCCGCGGACCGGCTCGCCCCGGAGGTGCGGCGGAGGGTGACCTTCGCCGTCGCCGAGGCCGTCGCCAAACTGCACGCCGCGGGGCTGTTCCCGGGCGATCTGCACCCGGGCAACCTGTTCCTACGGGGGCTGGAACCGACCGCCGACGGCGGCTTCGCTCTCGCGGCGGACGAACCGGAGCCGACGCTGATCGACCTCTCCCCGCTGCACGTCCGTCGCCGCTGGCCGGGCCGGCGGGGACGGATCGCGGCGTCGCTGGGGATGCTGGCCCACGGCGTGGCCGGCGAGAGCGCCCCCGCCGACCGCCTGCGGTTCCTCGCGGCTCATCGGGCGGCGCTGGGGGCGGCGACGGGCCTCGACCCCGCGGCGCTGCTGGGCGACTGGCGGGAGTGGGCGACGCGGGTGGAGAGCGTGCGGGAGGCCGAATCGCGGCAGCGGCACGCCCGCCGGGACCGCCACTGGCGGCGGGGCTGCCGGGGCATGCGGATGCTCGACGCCGAGACCCGCTGCGTCGCCGAACTGACCGACGAGGAGGCCGCCCGGCTGCTCGCCGCGACCGAGGACCGCTCGGCCACGCAGGCTCCGCCCCGGATCGGGGACCGGGCGGTGCGGCTCGTACGGCGGTCGCCGGAGGCGGTGCGGTTCGGCTGGGAGGTCGGCCACGCGCTTCGGCGGCGGGGGGTTCCGATCGCCGAGCCGCTGGTCTGCCGGCAGGAACGCCACGCCGGCACGCTGGCCCTCGCCGCCGGTCGTCCCTTGGAAGCCACCCCGGAGCAGCGCCGGGCCGCCGGCCGGCTCTGCGAACGGCTGCGGGCCTGCGGGTACACGCTCGACGGACCGCGGGCCGAGGACTTTCAGCTCGACGAGGACGGCGCCGTCATGTTGGCGAACCCCGTCGACCTGCGGCCCGCCGGCCGCGACGAGGCGGCGCCGGTCCCGGCGTTCGACCCTCCCGCCGCCCCCGCCCTCCTCTGGCAGCGGGCCGCCTGATGCACGTTCGCCCCCGGACCGCCGATCGATTCGGCGCCGTGCGGCCGTTCCTCACGGCGGCGGGGGCGCTGTGCTTCGCGGTCCTCGCCAGCGGCTGCGCGAGCCTCACCGGCGGGACGGACGCGGCGCCGGGGCTGGGCTCCGCCGGGCTCGCCCCGCTGACCGGCCCGCCGACGCCGGGGCGGCACTCCGTGCGGGTGGAGAACCTGATCGTCAAAAGCGATTCGGAACTGTCCGCGGACGACCCGTTGATCGCCGACCTCCGCCGACTGCGGGCGGACGTGACGAAAGCCCTCGCCCTGCCGGAGGCGACGAAGGACGTGACCGTCTTCCTGTTCGCCGACGAACCGGCCTACCGCCGGTTCCTCGAGTACCGGCACCCCGGCCTGCCGCCGCGGCGGGCCTACTTTGTGGGGACGGGCACGGCCCTGCACGTCTACACCTATCTCGGCGACCGCACCGCCGAGGACCTGCGGCACGAGACGGTCCACGGCCTGCTGCACGCCAGCCTGCCCGGCGTCCCGCTGTGGCTGGACGAGGGCTTGGCAGAGTATTTCGAAACGCCGACCCCCGGCGCCGTGAACGGCGATTATCCGGAGTTGCTGGCCCGGGCCGTGGCGGGCGGCTGGCGGCCGGATCTGGCCCGGCTGGAGGCGATGGACGACTTCGCCGCCCTCTCCCGGCAGGACTACGCCGAAAGTTGGGCCTGGGTCCACCTGATGATGAGCGGCGACCGCACCGTGCTGCTGGATCACCTCGCTTCCCTCGGCCCCGGCGGCACGAGCCCGGTGAGTCTGACGACCCGCCTCTCCGCCGACCGCCCCAGTGCCCCCGGCCCGCTGCTGACGGCCCACATCGCCACGCTGCTCGGTAGCGGCGTGCTGCACGCGGGGCGGTAAGCGCTCCTTTCGAGAAAGTCAGCGAACGTGGTCGACCCGACACGCTCCGAGTTCCACGGCGTCCGCGCCGACTCCCCGCAGGACGCGCTCGGCATCGCCGCGGCGAACTCGGACCTGGCCGCGATTAACGCCCTGCTCGCCGACGGCGTCGCCGTCGACGGCGTCGCGGGGTACTCCCAGTCGACCGCCCTCTGCTCCGCGGCCGGTGCGGGCGCGAAACGAGCGACCGAGTTGCTGATCCGGTCCGGTGCCGACGTGAACCGGCCCGGGGCGCACGACATGACGCCCCTGATGCAGGCCTGCTCCTGCGGCGGGAAGAAGGGGGAGAAGGTCGCGGCGCTGCTGCTCGACGCCGGGGCGGACGTCAACGCCGTCCGCGCGGCGGACGAGATGACGGCGCTGAAGTTCGCCGTCGGCGGCGGGACGCCGGAGACCGTGAGGGGACTCGTCGACGCCGGCGCCGTGGTCGACGGACCGCCCGGCGAGCCGCTCACCGCCCTGATGATCGCCGCCCGGAATAACAACGTGAAGGCGTTGAAGGTCCTCATCGACGCCGGCGCCGACCCGCACCGGACCTGCGGCCTCCCGTGGGCGGAGAACCGGACGGCCCTCGGTCTGGCCGAGCTGGAGAAGCAACGTCAGGCAGCCGCCTACCTAAGAACGCTGGAGCCCGGCAGGGCGGATTGAGTCGCCCGTACGCCGGGGCGGCGGCGTTAGGATGACGGCGTGACGGCCGAACCCGACGACGACCCCGCCACCGCCTTCGTCGTCCGCCGCCCCGTCGCGGCGGCGTGCGTCCCCGGGCTGTCGATCGCGGCCGCGATGTTCGTCCTGCTGCTTTCCAACGGCGGGCCGATCGGGCCGGGGTCGCCCGCGTGGCCGCTGGAACTCGTGCTCGTCGGGTGGGGCCCGGTGTTGGCGTTCGTCGTCGTGGGGATCGTGCTGTCGGCCGAGACGCCGGCGTTCCTCTGGATCGTCGGGGCCTGCGGCGTGATGCTGTTCGGGGCCGCGGGAACCGTGGGGCTGGCGGCCTATTACGGCGTGGACTTGGGACGGGTCGGGGGGCCGTGGTGGGTCGGGGCGGGGTTCCTCGTGCTCGAACTCTCGCTGGCCGGCGGGGTGCTGCTGGCCGTGCTGCTGGCCGGGCTCGGGTGGTGCGCCCGGTTCGCCCGGCCGCCGGCGGAGTGACCGATGGTGGAGTGACCGACGGCGGGACGACCCGCGGCCGCCCTCACCACTGGGCCCAGGCCCGGCAGGGGGCGCCGTCGGCGTCGGCGAGGGGGAGCGGTGGGCAGGCGAAGGTGAATCCGCTCGTCGGCAGCGCCGAGAGGTCCGCCAGGTTCTCCACGATCAGCAGGCCGGCCCCCAGCAGGATGTGGTGGATCGGGAACCGGACCGCTCCCACGGGGTCCGGGCTGCACACGTCCAGGCCCACGCCCCGCAGGCGCCCGCCGTTCGATTCGGCGAGCTTCGCCACCCGCTTCGCCGCCGGCGAGGCCAGCACGGGAATCTCGTTGAAGTACGACGGCTCCCCCCACTCCAGCGCCCGCCCGGTGCGGATCAGCAGGAACGTGGCCTCCGCCAGCGGCCGTTCGATCTCCGCCAGCAGGTCGAGGCCGATCGTCGCCCCCGGCGGCAGGTCGGTCACGTCCAGCACGCAGGCGGGACCGAAGAAGTGTTCGATCGGGAACTCGTCCAGCGGGCGGGCCTCCGGCAGCATGTGGGCCGGGGCGTCCAGGTGCGTGCCGGTGTGCGAGAGCAGCGTCACTTCCCGTTCGCGGTAGCCGTCCGCCTGGTACTCCGCGGCCTCTTTGAAGGCCGGCGGGTCGTCCCCGGGATAGGCTGGCATCCCGGGGCGGATCGGGTGGGAGAGGTCGACGAACGGCATCGGGCGGGGCGGGGACGAACTTCATCGGGGATTCACACGCGACAAGCCGCATCAGGATACCGTGCGGCGCCGTTCAGTCCCTCCCCCGTTCGTCTCGCTCTCACCGCCCGCTCCATGATTGCGTCCGTCCTGCTTGCCGCCTGTCTGGCCCCGGCGTTCGCCCCGGCGTTCGCCACCGAGGTCCGCCCGGCCGCGGCGCCGATCGTCATCGCCCACCGCGGCGCCAGCGGACTCCTGCCGGAGCACACCACCCAGGCCGTCGCGGTCGCGCACGCCCTGGGGGCGGACTACATCGAGCAGGACGTCGTGCTGACCCGCGACGGCGTGCCGATCGTGCTGCACGATCTGCACCTGGACGCCACCACGAACGTCGCGGAGGTCTTCCCGGACCGGGCGGCGCCGAACGCCCCGCCGGGCCGCCGCTATTCCGCCCTCGACTTCACCCTGGCGGAAATCAAAACGCTGCGGGTCTCCGAACGATTCGATCCGAAGACCGGCCGGGCTGTGTTCCCGTCCCGCTTCCCGCCGCACACCGGCGAGTTCGCAGTGCCCACGCTGGCGGAGGAGTTGGACCTGATCGCCGGTTTGAACGCCGCCTCCGGCCGAACCGTCGGCATCTACCCGGAATTGAAGCGGCCCGCGGAGCATGCCGCCGCGGGGCTGGACCTCGCCGCCGCCGTTCTCAGAACGTTGGCGGAGCGGGGTTATACAACCCGCGACGACCGCTGCTTCCTCCAGTGTTTCGATCTGAAGGAGTTGAAGCGGGTGCGGCACGAACTGGGGTGCGAATTGAACCTCGTGTACCTCACCAGTTCGGCGCCCAAAAGCGACGCGGAGTGGGCGGAGATCGTCGCGGTCTGCGACGGCTTCGGCCCGGCGTGGCCGGCGGTGGTCCGGTTCGAGGAGGGCGCCCTCCGCTCGACGGGATTGGCGGAGCGGGCCCGGGCCGCCGGGTTGGCGGTGCACCCCTGGACCGCCCGGTTCGACGCGATGCCCGCGGGGCAGGAGGGCGAGGCGGGCTTCGCCGCCCTGCACGAGGCCTTGATCGCCGCGGGGGCGACCGGGCTGTTCTCGGACTTTCCGGGCCGCTCCGCCCGGCTGCTCCGGCGGCGGTAGCGGGGGGCCGCGGGCAGGGTTGCGTTCCGCCCGGGGGAGCCGATCGTACGCCGGTTCGCCGTTCCCCCCGCCCGCGGTCGTCGCCGGATGCCCTCGCTGCCCGCTTACGAGACGCTCGGCCAGTTTTATCTCGGCCGGGAGCACGACCCCGCCACCGGGAAGACGGGCGACGACTATTACCTATACGACTCCCGCGATCTGACGACGCACGCGGTGGTCGTCGGCATGACCGGCTCCGGCAAGACGGGCCTCTGTCTGAGTTTGCTGGAGGAAGCGGCGATCGACGGCGTGCCGGCGATCTGCATTGACCCGAAGGGGGACCTGGGGAACCTCGCCCTCGCCTTTCCGGATTTAAAACCGAGCGATTTCCGCCCCTGGGTGGACGCCTCCGCCGCGATCGCCGCCGGGGAAACGCCGGACGAATACGCCGCCAGCACGGCGAAACGCTGGAAGCAGGGCTTGGCGGAGTGGGATCAGGACCCGGAGCGCGTCGGCCTCTACAAACGCAGCGCCGAGGTCACGATCTATACCCCCGGCAGCGACGCCGGCGTGCCGATTACGGTGCTCAAATCATTCGCCGCCCCGCCGGAGGCCGTCCGCCGGGATGCGGAGGCCTTTCGGGAAAAAGTCTCCGCCAGCGCCGCGGGACTGCTCTCGCTGATCGGGCTGGACCCGGACCCGGTCGCCAGCCGGGATCATATTCTGCTCGCCAACGTGCTCGACCACGCCTGGCGGGGCGGGGAGGACCTGAGCCTGGCCGACCTCATCCGCCGCATCGCCGACCCGCCGTTCGACCGCGTGGGGGTGTTCGATCTGGAGTCGTTCTACCCCCGCAAGGACCGCACCGGCCTGGCGATGCGGGTGAACAACCTGCTGGCCTCGCCCACCTTCGCCGGCTGGCTGAAGGGGGAGCCGCTGAAGATCGACTCGCTGCTCTATACCGCCGACGGCCGGCCGCGGATCAGTATCTTGTCGATCGCCCACCTGTCGGAGGCGGAGCGGATGTTCTTCGTCACTCTGCTGTTGGGCGAGTTTCTGACCTGGACCCGGCAGCAGAAGGGCACGGGCAGTTTGCGGGCGCTGCTGTATATGGACGAGGTGTTCGGCTACCTCCCGCCGATCGGGGAGCCGCCGACGAAGCGGCTGTTCCTCACCCTGCTCAAACAGGCCCGGGCCTACGGCGTGGGGCTCGTGCTGGCCACGCAGAACCCGGTGGACGTGGATTATAAAGCGCTGTCGAATGCCGGCACCTGGTTCCTCGGCCGGCTCCAGACGGAGCGGGATAAAATGCGGGTGCTGGAAGGGCTGGAGGGCGCCAGCCTGCAGGCCGGGGCGAGGTTCGATCACGCCCGCATGGACGAGGCCTTAGCCGGATTGAAGAGCCGGCAGTTCGTCGTCAACAACGTCCACGACGACGGCCCGGCGTTCCTCACGACCCGCTGGGTCCTCAGCTACCTCGCCGGCCCCCTGACCCGCGGGCAGATCGGCGAATTGATGAAAGAGCAGAAGCGTCACGCCGAGGCCCCGCGGGGCCTCGGCGTTAAAGAGGAACAAGGCGCTCCCGCTTCGCCCCCGACCGCCCGCCCGGTGCTGCCCGCGGGCGTGAAGGAGCTGGCCCTCGCGGCCGACCGCGTGCCGACCGGCAGCCGCACCGTGCTGCGGCCGGCGCTGTACGGCACGGCGAAGCTGCACTACGTCAGCTCGACGTATCATCTCGATGAATGGCGGGAGGTGAGCGTCTGCACGCCGGTCCGCGGTTCAATTCCCGCCGACCCGTGGGGCGACGGGCTGGAGACTGTGCCCGCCGGCGCCCCGGCGCCGCTTGATAGGGCGTACGACCTGTCGCGGGTCGAGTTCGCCCCGGCCCCCGCGCACCTCGCCGGGGCGAAGAATTACGGCTCCTGGCAGGGCAAGTTGAAGGATCACCTGTACCGCGAGCGGCGGCTGACGGTTTATCAATGCCGGGAGCTAGGCGAAGTCAGCGAGCCCGGCGAGGACGAGCGGGACTTCCGCGTCCGCCTGACTCAAGCCGCTCGGGAGCATCGGGACCGGGAGGTGGAGAAACTCCGCACGCGGTACGGCTCGAAGATTCGCACCGCCGAACGCATGGTCGGCACCGCCCGCCGCCGCGTGGCCCGCGAGCAGGAGCAGGCCGACCGGGCCAAGCAGGACAGCTACCTCAGCCTGGGCGGCTCGCTGCTGGGGGCGTTGTTCGGCCGGAAATTACTCAGCAGCACGAACGTCCGCCGGGCCTCCACGGGCATGCGAAGCCTCGGCCGGGCCAGCGACCAGGCGGACGACGTGGGCGAGGCCGAGGAAATGAAGTTGGAACGGGAAGAGAACCTCGCCGCGATCGAGGAGGAACTCGCCGCGGAGATCGCCGCGGTGGAGGACGAATTGAACCCCAGCAACCTGAAGCTGACGTCCAAAACGATCGCCCCCCGCAAAAGCGACATCGACGTCGCCCCGCTGTCAGTCCTGTGGCGCCCCTGGAGCGTCGACCGCAGCGGCATCGCCGAGCCGGGGTGGGGGTGAGGCTCGGCAGAAGCCGATCTACTTCACGTGGGAGATGTACTTATTTCTGTGCAATTCAAAAGGAGTTGAGGGTGTTCAGGTTGTCTGAAGACGGAAGTTGGAAACGAAAAGCGGTCAGCCTGTTCAGGCGGAGCAAAGTCGTAAGGCCGGATGATCGTGAGGTGTTATTCTACGGAGTGGCTGGGCGATCTGTCCCGGGAGACATTGAGTTCAGGCTTGAGTATTCGAGGTCTGAATACGAACGTAAGCTGCAAAATCTCGACCGCCTTGATGCAAAGGCAGATAGCTTGTTCAAGTACGCGACCGGCCTGTTTGTGGCAGTTCTGGCCGTATTACAACTTGTCTCAGAGAACGAAAGGTGGGAGATGATCCAATACTGCGTGCCATCACTGGTGTGCTTTGCTTTCGCCGCATCTTCAACAGTCTGGACTCGACGGCCGATCAGTTCGGCGGCCCCCGTGTCTTCCTCCCGCCTGCTAACCTATGATCCTGAGGACGACGTTAGGTTGACCGTTGCGACTTCGCTCGCGAGTACCGTCGGACTGCTCGAACAGTTGGCTGGTAAGAAAAACCGCTCGCTGTGGTTGGCAACAGTACTTGTTGCCGTGGGAACAGTGATGACCCTCATGCCGCTCGCTCCGTCACTCTTTGAGACGGCGACGAGCGGCATCGTGAAGGCTTCCGATGATTAGGATCGCGGCTTAGGCGATTTATCATCGCCTCTTTTCTCCCATTCTTGTGGAGGTGCTTGCGGAGGATTCCTCGGGGGAGGTTTCTTGTCTCTATCGTCTGACATGGCTATCGATGCGGCAGGGTGGGCGTGAGCCGTTCTTGTAGGCCTCAGTTTACTCGAACGACACGTGAACAAAAGTGTTGTTCTGTTGCGGATCTCATTGCCGATCCGGAAACATCTCTGCCTTCGTCGGGCGCGGCCGCTTACGGGGGGGCTTCGGGGTGCCGGTTTCGCGGTCGAACTCGTCCGGGCTGCGGAGGGGCGGGTTCGGGTCGGCGGTCTCGACGTTCCATTCATCCAACGCCGTCCGCAGGTCGGTTAGGACGGCGGCGTGACCCGGATCAGCGGCGAGGTTGTTTAACTCGTGCGGGTCGGCCCGCAGGTCGTACAGCTCCTCGGCCGGGCCGGGGGTGAAGATTTCGGCCTGTTCCTGGGTGAGGGAGGGCCGCAGGTTCTGCATCGCCCGGAACGTGGGGCTGCGGACGGCGTCCGCCGGGGGCGTGTTCGGCAGCTCCGGGGCGAGGTTGCGGATGTATTTATAATCGGTCGTCCGCACGCTCCGCTGGCTGGCGTCGTAGTCGTGCCAGTTCTTTTCGGAGAAGGCGAACTCGCGGATCGCCGGGCCGTCCGGCGTCTTCAACAACGGACGAAAACTCTCGCCGCGGCCGTGCTTCAGGGGGCCGGCGTCGCCCAGGTCGAGGATCGTCGCGGAGACGTCCACGCTGCTGACCAGCCGTTCGCAGGTCGTCCCCGCCGGCGTGACGCCCGGCAGGCGGGCGATCAGCGGGGTCTTCACGCCGCTGTCGTACAACGTCGTTTTACACCGCGGGAAGGGGCGGCCGTTGTCGCTCATGAAGATCACCAGCGTGTTCTCCGCCACGCCCTGACGATCGAGTTCCGCCAGCACGTCGCCGACGTAGCCGTCCAGCCGGGTCACTTCGTCCATGTAGGCGGCGAGGTCGTTCCGCGTGGCGGGCACGTCCGGCAGGAAGGGGGGGACGACGGCGTCGGCGGCGGTGTGCGGGTTCGGGATCGTCTCCGCGGCGTAGTCGCGGTGCGGATCGAGGGCGGCGAACCACATGAAGAACGGTTTGTCTCGCGGACGGTTCTTCAGGACGGGAACCCAGTCGTCGCAGCCGCTGGGGTTGGTGCCGGTGGTCATTTCCAGCGGCTGGCCGTCCGGGCCGGTCGGCAGCACGAACCCGCCGGAGCCGGCTTCGACCACCAGATCGAACCGATCCTTCACCTCGTTGCCGAGATGCCACTTGCCGACCGCCGCGGTGAAATAGCCGGCGTTCTTCAGGCGCTCGCTGAACGTCTCGTTGCGGGCGGGCAGGGGCCAGTGAAGTTGTTCGGCGTCGGTTTCATGCGGGTATTTGCCGGTTAATAAACTGGCGCGGCTCGGGCTGCACGAACTGATCGTCAGCACGGCGTTCGAGAACCGCACCCCCTCGGCGGCCAGCCGGTCGATGTTCGGGGTGCGGAGGTGCGGATGGCCCTCGCAGCCGAGGTCCCCGTCGCCCAGATCGTCGGCGATGATGAGGACGACGTTGGGCAGGGCCTCCGCCGCGACCGCCCCGGGGGCGAGCAGGAGCGAGAACAGCAGGGCGGGGCGGAGCATGACGACCTTCGGGGCAAGCGGGCGAGCGACCGGCCGATTGCACCGGGGGCCGCCGCGGGATGCCAGTGCCCCCGGACTGCGCGCCGCCTGGCGGCGACGGCGAACCGGGGGGAGCGCCTCCGGCTCTCACCACTCCCAGCCGAGCATCACGCAGTTCAGGCCGCTGCCGATGCCCAGCCAGACGATCTTCTCGCCCCGCTGGAACGCGCCCGCGTCCGCCGCGATCGCCGCGGCCGTGGGCAGGGCGGCGGCGCCGGTGTTGCCGTGCTCGGCGACGGTGGGGTGGTCGAGGGCCGGGTCGATCCCCAGCGCCTCGAAGAGAAGTTTCTGGTGAGCTCTGCCGACCTGGTGGGTCACGGCGTGGTCGGGGGTCTCGGCGGTCCAGCCGAGTTGGGAGCGGAAATCGTCCCAGGTATGACGGGCGAGGGCGACGCCGGCGTGCAGCAGGGCCTCGCTGTCGGTCGTCATGCGGGGGCGGCCGCGGGCGTCCAGTTCGTCCCCGCCGGTGCACAGGGCGGCGTGGGAGGTGTCCGCCCGCACCGCACCGCCGAGCAGCTTCGGGGCGTTCGGCGCCAGCTCCTCGTCGCACAGCACGACCGCGGCGGAGCCGCTACCGATCGTCAGGCTGGCGAACGCGGCCTTCACGTCGGCCCGAGACGCCCCCGGGTCTTGTAACAATGACTCAATCGTTCCTTCAACCAGATCGCGGCCGGTCTCCGTGCCCACGGCGACCCCAGCCCGGATGCGGCCGGATTCGATCAGGTCCGCGACGAACAGCAGCCCGTTGAGCACCCCCAGACAGGCGTTCGACAGGTCCAGCACGAGCCCGGCGCCGTTGGGCAGATCGCAGGCCGAATGCACCGCACAGGCGGTCGCCGGCTCGAGCCGGTCGCGGCAGACGCTGCCGTGCACCAGGGCGGCGACGTCCGCCCGCTTCAGCCCGTGGTCCCGCTCGGCCCGGTCCAGGGCGGCGTTGGCGCTGCGGGCACTGATTTCGCCGGGCTTAGTCCCGGGCGGGTAGAACCGGCGGGCGCGGATGCCGGTCATCAACTCCAGCCGCCCGGCCGGCAACCGCAGGCGGTTGTAGACGGGAGCGAGCCGGGCCTCGAGATCGTCGCTGGAGACGACTTCCTCCGGCGGCGTGCAGGCGAGGCCGGCAAGGCGAACGCGGTGGTATTGCATCCGCCTGAGCGATCGGAGGCTGATTGGAGAAGCGGTAAGCGACAAGAACCAAGGGCCCGCGGTCGGGTTCCCTTGGTTCTTGTCTCTTGTCTGTGGGAGTTTCAGCCCGTTATCGGGGCTTCATCCCGAAGTGTCGTTCGAGCTCGGCGAGTTGGTTCAGCGCGGCGGTGCGGCTGGCGACGACGGTGTCCGTGGGTTCCTGGACGTCCATCGTCAAACTGCTGCGGACGAACCGCAGGCCGGTCTCGAGCATCTCCCGCTGTTGGGGGGAGAGGGTTTCGACACTGGCACCGATGCCGCGGGCGGCTTCGGGCGGGGCGGCGGTGGGCACGGGCGAATGCTCCGTGGAGGGAGGGGGCGAAGAAATCGGATCCATGACGGCGGCCGATGCGGATGGTAGCCCTCGCGGGTCGGCTGCTCAACGGGCGGGAGCCTGTTCGAGGCAGGTCCGACCGCCTTGGGTGTCGTCCGCGGAATCTGCGAATGCCGTGCCGATCACGCATCAAAATGCTGCGGCAGATTTTCTCGCCGTCGAGAATCGCGCTTGACCGAAGTTCGAAGCGCGGTTCAGAGCTCACAGGCCGACGGGGGGCGGCCGGGACGAAGCGGGCGTGAACCCACTGCGAAGCCGGCGGTTCAAGGGAAACCCGATGCCGAGCCTCACCCATCCCACCGCCGATCGCCTCGCCGGCCTGCTGACGGCGGCCGCCGGCTCCGACCCGACCCACCGCCCCGGCGGGTTGGAGGGGCCCGGCGACCGCTGGACCTGCGGCGGATTGCTGCGGACGGGACACCGGGTGGATCTCGGCCGCGGCCCCACGGCCTTCGCCGCCGCCCGCGACACGCTCCGTCGCTGGGGCCAGTTCCCCGACTGGGTCGAGGTGCGGGCCGGCGACTGCCTCGGGCCGCCGCCCCCGCCGCGGGCCGGCGGCCACCTGTGCATCCTGGCCCGGGGCGGCGGGCTGTGGTGGTCGAATCCGGTCCGCATCCACGAGGTCCGGGACGAACCGGACTGCTTCAGCGTGGCTTACGTCACCCTGCCGGGGCACGTCTGCCGCGGGGAGGAACGCTTCGCCCTGACCCGGGAGGCGGACGGACGCATCTGGTACGACGTGCGGGCCGACAGCCAACTCGCCCACCCGTTGGCGAAGCTGGCCGGGCCGCTGGTCCGGCGCCGGCAGGCCGAGTTCGCCCGCGACAGCCTCGCCGCCATGCGCCGGGCCGTCGCCCCGGCGGACGAACTGATCCCGCGGCCGCCCGGGCCGACGCCCGGTCTGATCGCCGCCTGAGCCGCGTCCGCCCCGCGGACGGGGGCGGTCAGGGAGCGGGCCATTCGACGCGGACGGCCTGATTCGTCGGCAGGTCGGTCAGGGTGCGTGCCGCCCCGTCCGGCCAGACGACCCGCAACGTGACCGTCTCCGCCCCGCCCAGGCCGAAGGTCAGCGGCAGTTCGACCTGCGACAAATAGCCCCGGGTCGGATTCACCGTTTTTGTCTGAACCGGCGTCCCCGCCCCCCCGTCGGGGGTCGCCACGACCGTCGCCCCGATGGCCCCCGGGTTCTCCCCGGCGCCGACGACCGTTACCCGCAGCCAGTGCCGGCCGACGGCTAGATCGTTGCGAAACAGCCGCGGCGGGCCGCCCAGCTCGGTAAACAGCAGGTCCGGGTCGCCGTCCAGATCGACGTCCGCCGCCGTCACGGCCCGGCCCACGAACGGTTTCTCAAAGCCCGGCCCGACGGCAGCAGGGCCGAGGGCGAGGAACTCCGGCGCCGCGGTCGGCCCGGCGTTCCAGAACAGCCGTGGCGGTTGGGCGTAGGTCATGCCCGGCTGGACGCGGGCGATCTCCGGTTCGAGGTGCCCGTTCGCGGCGAGCAGATCCGGCCGGCCGTCGAGGTCCACGTCAGCCCACAGCACGCCGAAGGTGAGGTCCGGCCGCGTCGCCGCCCCCAGCCCGGCCGCGGCGGCCTCGTCGGCGAACAGCGCCGCCCCCCGCCGGGAGGCGTACAGGGCCGTCATCTCCGCGGCGAAATTGCCGATCGCCAGCCCCAGATCCCGGTCCCCGCGGAGCGTCGCCGCGTCCGCCCCCATCGCCCCGCGGGCGGCGCCGGCTTCGTCGTAGGCGACCCCGGCCCGCACCCCCGCCTCCACGAACCGCCCCGGCTCGCCCTCGGCAGTTTGGTTCAGGAACAGGAAGTTCCGCACGGTGTCGTTGGCGACGAACACGTCCGCGTCGCCGTCCTCGTCCACGTCGACGAACGTCAGCCCGAGGCTCTTCGCCAGCGGTTCGCCCGTCGCCGGATTGAAGACATGAAAGCCGGCGGCCTCCGCGATCTCCGTGAACCGGCCGTCGCCGTCATTGCGATACAGCCGCGGCAGGGTCCCGCCGAACGCCCGCGGGCGGCCGTAGCCGCGTTCGCGGCCTGTCAGCGTGAACGGCTGGGCGAGATCCGCCTCGCGGCTCCACTCCAGATAATTCAGCGCCAGCAAATCGAGATCGCCGTCGCCGTCCGCGTCGAACCAGCCGGCGGCGGTCGTCCAGTCCTCCGCGGCGCCGGCGGTCCCGGTCGCGACGGTGACGTCCTCGAACCGCCCCCCGCCGCCGTTGCGATACAGGCGGTTCTCGCCCAACGCGGTGAGATAGAGGTCCGGCAGGCCGTCCGCGTTATAGTCCCCGCAGGCGACGCCCATCCCGTACGCCGGTCCGGTCAATCCGCTGCCGGCGGTGACGTCGGTAAACCGCCCGGTCCCGTCGTTTTGATAAAGCCGCGGCCCCGGTTCGCCGTCGCCGTTAGGCGGCGTGAAAGCCACGCTTGGCCCCGCGCCGCCTAACGGCGGCGGCGAACCGGGACGACTTTCTGAGGCTTGCTCGAACTCCGCCCCGTCCTCCCATGGCCAGCGGGCGGAGTTGGTCATCAGGAGATCCGGGTCGCCGTCGGCGTCGAAGTCGAAGAACGCCGCTCCGCCGCCCATCGTCTCCGGCAATAACTTCTCGCCCCGGGCGCCGGTGTCGTGCTGAAACCCGGCCAGCCCGGCGGCGGCCGTCACGTCGATCAGCGGCACGCGGGGCGGAACCGGGGCGGGGCGAGCCGCCGCCGACGGCGGGGCGGGGGGCGGTTTGCAGCCGCAACAGAAGCACCCGATCACAAACGCGCCCGTCCGCCGTAACGTCCGTACAGAAAGACGAGACATGGAGCCGCGACCGTCAGGGAGCGTCACGTGAGACCTCCCGCCTCCGGGTGACGCTCCCCGGCGGTCCCGGCTCTCGCGGGGCGCGGGGCGGCGGCGGCGTCAGGTCGTAAATCACCGTCGCCTCCGCGGCCTTCGCCGCGTTGGGATACTTTTCCCGGGCCAGCCGCAGCGCCCGGGCGGCGGCGACGTCGTCCGGTTTATATTTGGCGTGCAGGGCCCGCAGTTCGTCCGCCCGCTCCGACTCGCCCCGTTCCCGGTGCAGTCGGGCAAGGTTGTCCAGCGCCGTGACGTTCTCCACGTCCACTTCCAGAACCCGCTCGAAGGCGTCGATCGCCAGCGTTTGCAGGCGGTTCCGCTCCGCCTCGTCGACGGCCCGGCGGGCGAGGTCGGTATAGGTTCGTCCCAGCAGATTGGCGACGCGGTCGTCCGCGCCGAAGTCGAACCCGCGGGCGGTCATCTCCTCCGTCGGCGGGCGATCCCAGCGGAGCACGTTGAGGAGGTCTTCGACCGCCTCCGCCGGTCGGCCGCTCTCGCGGTTCAATACGCCCCGCAGCCAGTCCGTTCGCCAACTCGACGGCGGTTCGGGGCGCCCCACGGCCCGATCCAGGGCCGCCGTCGCTCCGGTCACGTCCCCGGCGTCGTGCAGGGCCCGGGCGAGGTTCAGCGAGCCGTCCGCCCGCCCCAATTCCTCCACCTGTGAAAAGGCGTCCGCGGCCTGTCGCAGTTCCGCCGTGCCTTTTAGCAGGGCCCCAATGCCGTAGTCGTTCCAACGCTCCCACGCCGGCACGTCGCGGGGCGGATTGTTCACCGCAGCGTTCAACTCTTCCGGCAGCCCGGCGACCGGGAAGGTGACGGAGTCGGTACAAATCGTGACGATCGGCGGGCGTTCCCAATCCTTGCGCAGCGGCGGGTCGTCCGGCCGGGCGGCGTCTCTCACAAATCGCATGAAGTCCGGCCGGAACTTTCGATACCGAACCCGGGCCGTGACCGTCAGCGGGGCCGTCAAATCCCCCGGGACCGGCAGCCGATAATGCAGGCTCGCCGCGGCCCCCGGGGGGATCTGGTGATTATAGAGCACGGCGAACAGGTCCCGCACGTTCCGCCGGGCGATGCGGTTGCCGTTGCGGTCGACAGGGAAGGTGTCGAACACATGGGCGGCGGGATCGACGTCGTCCATCGCCGGCTCGGCCCCGCTGGCGAACAACGTGCGGCCGCCGCTAGAGACGACAATTTCGACCCACGCCTGATTGCTGTCCGCGGTGCCCTCCGTAAAGGCGTGGCCGAGCGTCAGCGTGCGGACGGCGACCTCCAACAACACGGTCTCCCCTGGCGTGAGCGTCGGCACGTCCGGCCGCAGCGGGGCGGTGAGAGCGCCGTCGACCTCGCCGCCCTCCCGCACGCCGAATAAATCAACCCGCAGGCTGTCCCGCAGGATGTCGTTATGAGCCCGATAGGCGTCGGTGGAACCGTGCAGCCAAGCCAGGGCGGTGTTCGCTCCGCGGAAGGTGTGATCGTGCACGCTGAGGACGCCGTCCGGGCCGGGCGTCGCGGCTACGTCCCCGCTGGGCGTGCGGGGCATGTGGCAGGCGTTGCAATTCGCGTGGGCCTGCGGCGGATAATAGAACCCGGTCGCCCCGCCGCCGGAGACGCCGGACAGGCGGAAAGAGTCGTAGTGGTTCTGGCCCCGCAGCCATTTGTAGTCGTTCAACGCCTCGGGCAGGCTGACCTTGTGGCAGGTCGCGCAGAACTCCGACGACTGGTGCAGCGGTTTGAGCATCGACCGCTTGTGCAGCGCCGGCTTGGCCCGCACGAGTTGCCGGTTCAGCCACTTGAGGATTGGCTCGTCGGAGCCCTCGAAGGGGTACGGCTCCGCCGCTTCGAGTAGAAAATCGGCGTTCCCGCGGACGCCGCCGTGCAGGCCGATCTCCGTGATCCCGTGGCAGACCGCGCAGGTGATCCCCGCGTGGGCGGTGGGGTCGGTCACGTCCTGATAAAATGGGTCGTCGAACGCCCCGCTGGCCAGCGGCACCGGGTCGTGACAGCCGGCGCACCAGCGGGCCACGTGCACGTTCCCGTCGCGTGCCAGCATCGCCTCCCGCGTCTTGCGGACCGCGGCGAGATAGAACGGGTTATTGAAGGAGCTGTGCTTATGCGCCCCGAAGGCGTGGGCCGCGGCGGCGTCCGGGTGGCACTCGGCGCAGCGGTCGTCGGTCATCAACCGCTCCGCCGGGATGAACGTGCCGCCGACGGTGCGGGCGAGGCTGGGCTCGAAATATTCGGCCCCCTCCTCCGGGCTGACGGCCCGCCAGGTTCGCGGGTCGAGCGAGTGGGCGCCGCACATCAACGCCACAACCGCCGCGGTGGCGAGCGCGTAATTCCGCCCCAGCCGCCAGCGGATCGGCCGCCCGGCCCGCCGGTGCAGGCCGTATAAGATCAGGCAGAGAACCGGCAGGGCGACGTGCAGCCAATAGATCAGGCCGCGATCGAGCCGGGCGAGGCGTTCTGTGAACTCAAATCCCTCGACGCGGCAGAGCAGCGCCCCCGTGAGGAACAGCCCGGCGCTTGCCGCGACCAGCGTCGCCCCCGCCAGTGCCGCGACCCGGTTCCCCCGCCGCCACGCCGTCGCCCCGTGCAGCAGGGCGAACAGCCCCAGCGGCCCGGCCACCAGCGCCCCCAGGGCGACGTGCCCCAGCAGCATCCAGGGCACGAACCAGTTCAGCAGATCGACCCCGAAGATCCCCAGCGCCCGCACCCCGACGAGATAGGCGCTGTTCGCGCCCAACAGGGCCAGCAGCACGAAGGCGACGCCCAACAACACCCGCAACCGCGGACCGACGGCGGGGCGGACGGGACGGCGAGCGGCGGCGAGACGGTCCGGCACGAGGGCATCCTACGCCCTCCGCCCGTCGTTCGCGGCTCCTGCGGGCTGTCGCGGCAGGGGGGACGCGTGAACCGAACCGGTCGCGCCGGCGTTCCCCTCTGTTCGCTTCGCCCGTCACGGTCCGTGAAACGGGTAACCCGGAGCGCACGCTCCGGCTGGCGGCGCAGCCGTCCCGCGATTGATTCTCCGCCGAAGCTCGCGCTTCGGGCTCACAGCGGGACGCTGCGTCGCCTTAAAGAACGCGTTAATGGGCCGCGTCGCTCTCCCCGGCGCGCAGTTCCTCCACGCCCACGGCGCGGCCGTAGAGGCTGTAGTAGACGGGCAATAAGATCAGCACCAGGCCCGTCGTGATCGTCAGGCCGAAGGCCAGGCTGGCGGCCATCGGGACGAGGATTTGAGCCTGGAAGCTCGTTTCCAGCAGCATCGGGAACAGGCCGGCGACCGTGGTGGCGCTGGTCAGCAGCACGGGGCGGAACCGGCGGACGCCGCTTTCCATGATCGCCTGCCGCAGTGGCTGGCCGGCCTCGAGCCGGTGATTAATAAAGTCCACCAGCACGATCGAGTCGTTCACGACCACGCCGGAGAGCGCCACGATCCCCATCATGCTGAAGAACGACAGCGGCAGGCCCATCACCCAGTGCCCCAGCACCGCCCCGACCACGCCGAAGGGGATGATGCCGAGAATTAACAGCGGCTGGGTGTAGCTGCGGAACTCCAACGTGAGCAGGGCGAACATGCAGCACAGGGCGATCGACAGGCCCACGAAAATGCTGCCGATGCTTTCGGCCCGCTGTTGTTGCTGGCCCTTCCAGGTCACGTCCACGCCGGGGTACTTCGCCAGCACGTCCGGCAGCACGTCCGTCCGCAGCGAGTCGACGATCTCCTGGGCGTTGCCCTCGGTCACGTCGACGGCGGAGGTGATCGTGACGGCCCGCCGCCGGTTGATTCGGTTAATTTCGCTGGGGCTGCGGTCGATCGTGATCTCCGCCAGCTCCGTGATCGGCCGGGAGACGCCGTCGGCGGTGCGGACGCGGATCTCCTCGAAGTCCGCCAGACTGCGGCGGTCCTCCGTGGGATAGCGGACCATGATCTTCACCTCGTCCCGGCCCCGCTGAACCCGCATCACCTCCTCGCCGAAGTAGCTGGCCCGGACGGTCTCGAACAGGTCCGCCCGGTTCACGCCCAGGCTGACGGCGTCCGGCTTGAGGTCGAGTTGAATCTCCGCCTTGCCGGGGCGGCTGTCGTCGTCCACGTCGTAGACGCCGGGGAAGTCGGCCAGTTGCGCCTTCACGTCGGCGGCGGCCGCTTCGAGCAGGTCGGCGGCATTTTTATCGGCGATCAACTTAAACTCGATCGCCTTGCCGCCGGGACCCATCGAGGGGGCTTCGAAGTTGGCGGCCTCGGCGCCGGCGATCTCGCCGGCTTCCTCGCGCCAGGCGTCGATCAATTCTTTGGACGTGACGGTCCGCAGGGCGGGGTCGACGATTTCCGCGAACACCTGCCCGAGCTGGCCGCCGCTGCTCTGGGTTTGCTGGTCCGGCCCCTCGCCGCTGGCGTAGCCCACGCCCAGACGGACCAGCTTGACGGGGCTGCGGCCGTCGACCGTGCGGTTTTTATAATTCTCGCCGACCCGCTCCAGCGCGGCGCCGATCTTTTCGACGGCGGCGTCGGTGACGCGGGCGGGGGTGCCGTCGGGGAAGATGACGTTGGCCTGCACGCGGTTGGAGTCCATCTCCGGGAAAAACTCCTGCCGCACGAAGCCGCCGCCGACGAAGCCGAAGCTCGTCAGCAGCGCCGCGACGCTGCCGGCGACGACGATGCCGCGATGGTCCAGGCTCCACCGCAGCGCCGGTTCATAGACCTTGGCGATAAACCGCCCCAGCCCCGCCGTGCCGAGCCGGTTGGCCCGGGCGGAGAGATAAAACAGCGGCCCGAACGCCCCGGCGAAGAACAGCCCGAACCAGCTCAGCAGGCCGGCGACGGTCCATAGGATCACCTGGGCGACGACGCTGCCGGTGGCGGCGCCCAAGCCCCCCCGGACTCCCGGCGGCAAGACGACGTGCAGGCCTTCCAAGTCGAGCAGCACGGCGGCCAGCGCCGCCGCCGCGGCGACCGGGACCGCGGCGAGGAGGTAGCGGATCGGCGTCCAGGCCCCGGACATCCTCGCCCGCAGCCGTCCCAGCGCCCCTTCGCCGGGGGCGTGGGCGAGGTGGCAGGGCAGGATCAGCACGCTTTCCAGCAGCGAAATAATCAGGCAGGCGATCACCGTGATCGGCAGGATGGCGATAAATTTGCCCATCACCCCGAGCACGAACATCAGCGGGGCGAAGGCGATGATCGTGGTGCACACGCTGGTCGTCACCGAAGGGATCACCTCCCCGGTGCCCTCGATCGCGGCCTGCATATAGCTCTTGCCCATCTCCCGGTGGGCGTAAATGTTCTCGCCGACGACGATCGCGTCGTCCACCAGGATGCCCAGCACCATTAAAAAGGCGAACATGCTGAGCATATTTAACGTCTGCCCGCCGAAATACAGCATGATGCCCGCTCCTAGAATGGAGATCGGGATGCCCAGCGCGACCCACAACGCCAGTCGCAGTTCTAAAAATACGGCCAGCACGATGAACACCAGCACCAGGCCCTGCCAGCCGTTCCTTAATAACAGCTCCATGCGGTCGCGGACCTCGACGCTGCGGTCGTCCCAGGTGACCAGGTCGTAGCCCTCGGGCATCGCCCGGGTGGCGGCGTAGGCGTGCACGGCGGCGGCGATTTGCAATAAGTCCTCGTCGGCGGTGCGTTCGACGGCCACCACCAGGGCGGGCTGCCCGTTGATGCGGGTGGAACTGCTGGTGTCGTCGAAGGCGTCCTTGACCTCGCCCAGGTCGTCGACGGTCAGCGTCACGCCGGTGGCGTCGGTGACGAGGGGGATCCGGCGGATCGCCTCGCCGGTTTCGCCGCGGGCCTCGCCCTTGACGATCACGTCCTGGGCGGCCCCTTTGAGGGTGCCGCCGGGCAGGTTGAGGTTCTCCCGCTTCAGGACGTTCGACACGTCCGTGAGGCTCAGGCCGTATTTGCGGAGGTTGTCCTCGGGGATCTCCACGTCAATCTGAAACTCCTTCGACCCCTGCACGGTCGCCTGGGAGACGACCGGCAGGGCGGTGAGTTCGTCGCGGATCTCCTCGGCAATCGCCCGCAGGCGCAGCTCCGCGGCGACGGGGTCGGCGCCGGTCGTCGCGGGGTCCGGCCCCAGCACCGCGACGCGGACGGCGGTTTCGCGGAAGGTGAGCTGCCGCACCTCCACCCCCTCGGCCTGCACGGCGGCAGGGAAGGTGCTAATGCGGGCGACGGCGGATTCAATTTCGTCGACGACCGCCTTCACGTCCGGCTCGGAGGGGTCGATCTCGACCAGCACGCTGCCCAGCCCCTCCTGGGCGATGCCGGTGACCTCTTTAATGCCGTCCAGCGAGGAGACCGCCTCCTCGACCTTCTGCACGATGGCGCTTTCCACCTCGTCCGGGTCCGCCCCCGGATAGGGCGCCATAATCAGCGCCACTTCCAATTCGAACTCGGGGAACACTTCCCGCCGCATCGACCCCAGGCAGACGGCGCCGACCGCCATCAGGGCGACCATCAGCGTATTCATCGCCGGGGTGTTTTTGATGGCCCAGCGGGCGAGCGACTGCATCGAAGTACGACGGAGGGGGGAAGGCGAAGGGCGGAAGGAACGACGGGGGCGGCAGGGTGCCGGGCGTCAGCCGCCGGCGGTTTGGGCGGGGGACTCCCCTTCGGCGGCGGCGACGCCGCTGGGGCCGGGGACGGGAGCGGCGGCGTCCCCTCCGCCTTCCGCTTTCGCCCCACCGCCTTCGTTTGTGGGGTCGCCGGCGACGCGGACGCTCATGCCGGGGGTCGCGGAGGGCAGGGGGCTGGTCACGACTCGATCGCCCGGCTGCAGGGCGGCGCCGGTCGGGGGGATCAGCACCTTGCCGCCGACGATCGCCGCGACCGGCAGTTCCACGATCATTAATTTGCCGTCCCGCACCGCCCAGACGCGGTTGCCGGGGCGAACGGCCTCTTCCGGCACTTCCAGCAGGGCCTCGGCGGGTTCGGTGTGCACCTGCACGTTGACGTACATGCCGGTGGCGAGCGTCGGCGGGGCGGCGATCGGCAGGGCGCCGCTGCCCCCGGCCATCGACACGCTCTGCGGATCGTCCACCTGTACCAGGCAGGGCACGGTGCGGGTGCGTTCGTCCAGCCCGGCGCCGTCCACGCGGCTCAGCGTGCCGCGCCAGGTATAGGTGTTGCCCGCCAGTTCATAGTTCACCGTCACCGGGACCGACGGCAGGGCGTAGGCGGCGGCGGCGGCGGACAGGCCCGGCGTGCGGTCCGTCGCCCGCGTGCCCTCGGGCGGATGGGCGAGGATCCAGGCCACGTCCTTCACCCGCAGGTTCGTCCGCACCTCCGCCTTGTCGGAGTCGCTGACGGTGAACAACGCCCCGCCCTGCTGCACCTGGCTGCCCCGCTCCACGTCGGAGGTGACGATCACCCCGTCCACGGGGCTCGTCACCACCGTGCGGTCGAGATCTAATTGAGCCCGTTCGAGGTTCGTTTCCGTCAGTTCTTTTTGAACCTCCAGGCGCTCCTTCTGGGCGTTGAGGAGCCGCAGGCTGTTGGCGGCGGTTTGCAGTTTGTCTTTGGCCTGAAGCTCCGCCCGGCGGGCCTGTTCGACGGCGGCCTGCGAACCGCTGCGTTGCTGCAGGAGGCGTTCCTCGCGGGCGGTCTCGGCCTCGGCGAGTTCGGCGTCCTTGCGGGCGATCAGCACGCTGGCCTTGGCGTTTTCGGTTTGAACGGCCAACTCGGCGAGGCTGCTTTCGGCGGACCGCACCTCCGCCCCCAGGCGCTTCACCTCCAGCCGATAGGTCTCCGGATCGATCGTCAGCAGGGGCTGGCCGGCGGTGACGTACCGCCCGCTGCGGAGGGCGGGGTCCATCGAAACGACCCGGCCGCCCACCTCCGCCCCGACGTTCACCAACCGGTACGGCACCACGATCCCGTCGCTGAGCACGTCCAACCCGCCGACGTGCCGGGTGACGTCGGCCACTTCGACCAACGGAGCCGGGGAGACGCGATTCACCGGCCGGGCCGGCTCCTTGAGGTTCTTCAGCACCACCAGCGCCGTCACCCCCGCGGCGACCAGCGCCAGCGAGAACGCCCCGTCGACGATCTTGCGACGGTCGGACTTCGGCGGGCGGGCGTAGCGGTCCGGGACGGCGTCATCGCCCGCGTCCGCCCGGTTCGTCGCGGCCGCGGGCGGATCGGTCGCCGGCGGCTCGGGCGTCCTCGCCGAGGCGGGCTCCGCGGTCTTCTTCGCCGGGCGGTTGTACAGATCGTCCTTCGGCCCGGTCGGCATCATGACGGGGGTGGCAGTGTCGGACATGCGGGACGGGGGCGGGGAAGAACCGGCGAACGAAGGACGCGGGCGAGAGTCAACGCGAAGCGGAAGCGGCGGCGGGCGCCCGGTCGTCGCTGAGGGCGGAGCAGTCGTCGCTCAGGGCGGAGTCGGGGCTCGGCGTGTCCGGGTAGCGGCCGGGATCGTCGGTCAGGTTGTTCCGCAGGTGGCGGAGCATCCGCTTGAGCTCCGGCACGTCCCCTTCGTCGAGACCCTCCAGCGCCGTATTGCGGACCGTCGCCGCAACCTCCTGCACCCCCTCCCAGATCGGCTCGGCCCGGTCGGTGGCGAACAACTGGTACTTGCGGCGATCGTGCGGGTCGGGGCGGCGTTCGATCCAGCCGTCGCGGGTCATGCGGTCCACCAACCGGGCCACGCTGCTGGGCTCCACGCCCATCATCTCCGCGACCTGGGCCTGCGACAGCGAACCGTGCGCGGCCAGCATCCCCAGCATCTGGCACTGGCGGAACGTGATCCCGTGGCCCTCCAACGCGGCGCCCATCGCCTTCTCGATGGCGTGCGCCGCCGTGAAGACGAAGTAGGGGATGCTGTCGTGGAAGTCGTACTTCAGCACAGGGGGGCGCAGCTGAGGCGGGGCGAGGGGGTTCCGGGGGGATTATTGCATAAGCAATGGTTGCCTCAACACCAGTTTGGCGGCCGCCTCAAAAACTCATAAAGAACGATCGGGGCTTGTTCGCCCCGTGCCGCTCCGCAGCCGGTGAGATCTCAACCCACGGACACGCCTGCGCGTGACGCGGGCGCAGGGGGGCGTCAAACTGCCTCGGAATCTGCGCCGGCCGATGGAACGGCGGCGCCGACGTCGTGCCGCCGTGCCCCTTCGTCGTCGAGCCCGCCCGTGTCCCGCCGCGCCGCTGCCGTCCGCTGGGTCCCGCTGCTCTGTCTGCCCTGGCTGACGGGGTGCTTCTCGCAGGGGTACGGGATCGGATTCGTCGCGGGCAAGCTCGTGACGGGGCAGCCGATCGGGACGCCGGCCGAGGAGCGAGCCGTCGCGGGCGGCCCCGCCCCGTTCCGGCCGCAGTTCGACCCGCAGCGCGCGCCCTCCCGGCCGGAGGCGTCCCGCGAGTCGTCCGGGCCGTCCGTCTTCCGCTCCGGAGGGTCCTATTCCTCCTCCCGGCCCGCCTCGGAGGAGACCCCCGCGTACGATCAGCAGATGGTGGACTACAACCGCCGCATGGCGGAGCAGGCCCGGGAACGGGCGGAGCAGGCTCGGGAACGGGCGGAACGGCTCCGCGGCGGGGGGAATTCGCCTCGCGGGGTCCGTCCGGAGCCGCCGATTCCTGGCAGCCTGCCCTCGAGCCCGGACGGCGTCGGCAGCACGCCTTTCGGCTTCCAAACGAACGACGAACCGGCCGGGGACGCCCCCGCTCCGATGACCGCTCCCCCCGCAGGGGCCGATTCCGTCGCGGGGGCCGCCACCGCTGGGCGGCCGCTGTCGCTGCGGGAGCCGGCGGAGGGCGAGAGCGAGCCGGACTGGGCGGTGCGGGTGCTGGAAACCGCGACCGAATCCGACTGGGTCGCCCGCAAGAAGGCGGTGGAGTATCTGGAGGGCGTGGAGCCCTCCACGGTGACGCCGGAGCAGCGGGAACAGATCCGCACGGCGCTCTCCGCGCGGCTGGCCGAGGCCGTCGAGGAGCGGGGCTTCGTCGTCGACCGGGCCGCCAAGACGCTGCTCGTCTGGGCGGAGACGCCGGAGCAGTTCACCGCGATCGGCGAGGCGCTGCGGGAGGGCACTGGCCTCGGCCGCAAGGACGTGCTGAGCAGCCTGGACCCCACGACCCCGAACCACGCCCGCGTCGCCGCCCCGCTGCTGACGCACGATTGGGAAGGAGACGAGGCGCTGGCGTTCGTCCGCACGATGGGGGCGCCCGCGGAGCCGGCGGTGCTCCCGCTGTTGGACGACCCCAACCCCGCGACCCGGCGGGACGTGGCCTCGCTGCTGGCGGAAATTGGCGGCGAGGCCAGCGCCGAGGCCCTCAGGGAGCGAGCCGCGAAGGAGAGCGACCGCGAACTCGCCCGCCACCTGCGCGTGCAGCGGGCGGCGATCCTGGATAAGTAGGGCGGGACGCGGCGAGCCGTTGCGGCTTTTCGTTCTCCCCTCTCCCTTGAGGGAGAGGGGCCGGGGGTGAGGGTGCGGCGCAGCCGGGCGGGGCCCGGGGACGCCGCGGGCGCAGGCGAACCGCTACGCGGACCCCCTCACCCCCGACCCCTCTCCCCCAAGGGGGAGAGGGGAGAATCAGGGGCGGGGGCGCGACAGCTTTTCACGAGCGTCGTCAACGGGCCGCTTCGAGCCGGCGGACGAGGAGTTTGGTCACGACCAGTTGATCGCGGCGGACCCGCACGTCGGGGATGATCGCCGGCCGGTCAGTGCGGTGCACCCGCAGTTCGGTCGCGGCTTCTCCCCCCTCGGTCGCGGGCGGGGCCGGCATCTTTAATTCGACCTCGATCCAGTCGCGGCCGTCCTGGTAATACAGCACGGCTCCCACGGGCAGGGCGAGGTCGTCGGGGATCGCCTGTTTGTCCGGCGGGATCGCGGCGGTGAGGGGGACGTCGATCCGTTCCGGCGGGGGTTCCGCGGCGGCCGGGGCGATCGGCTCGGGCCGCGACAGCGTGGACGGATCGATCTCCGGATCGAACGGATCGGTGCCGGGAACCGTCGTCACGCCGGGGACGGCCGTCATGCCGGAGCCGCCGCGCGGGGGCGAGGCGACGCCCCGCCGCTCCGCCGCCCGTTCCTCCCGCCGCGGGACGGTGGATTGCAGGACGGGCGGCCGCGGATCGCTGCGTCGCGGCGTCGCCTCCCGCACGGCGGGGGCAGGGGCGGCGGGGGCGACCGGGGCCGCGGACGGGGGCGGCGCCGCGGCGTGATGGCTCGGCGCCGGGCGGGAATCGGGCGGCGTCGCCACGGTCGCGTTCCCTTCGCAGCCGCCCAGCGCCGCGAGCGCCGCAATCACAATTCCTGCAGAAACCCGGCGACGAGCCGTGCGATCAATCGAGGGCAAGAGGAGGTGCATCGGGCGGCGAACCAATCGGGGGCGGGCGATGCCAGCCTGTCCCGCCGCCCCGGAGCGTTCAACCCGGAGCGTTCAACCCGCAGCCTTCCGCCCGGCCCGTTCCGCCCTCACTCCACGGGCGGGTACAGCGAACCGAGCGGCACCTCGCCCAGCCCGCTCAACGGCAGGACGGCCTCCGGGCCGACGTACGTGACCAGCTTCCACGCCTCCGCCCCCATCCGGCTGTAGTGATCGCAGCGAGGCTCGTCCTGCGACAGGATCAGATAATCCGTCAGCGAGGGGATCTCGCGGTACTCCGCTTGCTTTTGGACCTGATCGATCGTTGCGGTCGAGGGGGAAAGAACCTCCACCAGCACGACGGGATTGAGCAGCGTGTCCTGCTCCTCGCCCGGCGACAGTTCCGGCGGCGCGGGGGCGACGGTCACGTCGGGATAGCGGAACCGCCCTGAAGGCACGCGGAGCCGCATATCCGACTGATAGATTTCAAACCGGCGACCCGCGAGCAGGTCCTCGAAGATCCGACAGATTCGGCGGGCGATCAGATTGTGAAGACGACTGGCGCCGGACATTTCGATCAATTCTCCGTCGGCGAATTCGTGGCGGGGACCGTCGACGGGGGCGGCCCGTTCGAACGCGAGATATTCCGCCTCCGTCATCGTCTTCGCGGCCGGGGCGACGGCGGCGTCGGGGATCGGGGCGGGCTTCGGCGGGGCGAGGGTCGTCGTCATGGCGGGGGCGTCGGGAAAGGAGCCGGGGCCAGTCTAACGCGTCCGCTTGGCCCGCGGGGGAGGGCCGGTCTGAGCCCACAGATCGCCGGCGAACAGGTCCACGGCTTCGGCGAGGCCGACTTCGACCAGCTCGGCGCCGGTCACGAACTTGCCGGGGCGGGTCCACTTTTCCAGCGATTCCCGCTCCATGGGGAGCAGCTTCGAGAGTAAATCGTCGATATCCCGCTCCATATAATCGAAGTGCCGGGCCCACTCGACGGCCTCCTCCCGCTTGACGTCCTCCTCGCTGTGCCAGCGGACGGGGTGAAACAACAACGTGGCGTGCCGGGTGACCAGCCGCCGCTCGCAGGCGGCGAAGGGCAGGATCGCGGCGCTGCTGCACTCCCCGGCGACGACCGCCGTCGCCCGCAGGCCCCGCAATCGCAGCACCGAGGCCATCGCCAGCCCCGTATAAACGCTGCCGCCGGGGGAGTCGAACCACAGCGTCCCGGCGCTGCCGCGGGGCAGTTCGATCAGTTGGTCCATGATCTCCGCCTGCCGATCGGTCAGGTCGCCGGAGAGGGCCAATTCCCAGTCCCCCTTGCGCGGCGGGCGGTCGAACGACACTCCCGGCCCGGGCGCCGGGAAGAGGCGCTGCGGGGGGCGTTCCTCTTCCTCCGGCTTCGCCCGGCGGGGCGAACCGGAGGTGAGCGGCTGACGGGCACGAAGCGGGCGGCGGGGCATGCCGCGGAGAATAGTCCCGAGGGGGCCGGACGTCGCCCCGACCGGCCCCCGTGATCGGCTCTCCCGGCCGGCCCCGGTCGCATGCGGCGGGGCCGATCGGCACAATCGCGGCGTTCGCCCATCCCCCCGAATCCCTCCGGTTCGCCATGCTCGCCGCCCCGCTGCTGTTGTCCGCGTTGCTCGCCGCCCCGCCGGGAGACGCCCCGGTCGTGCTCAGCGGCACGGAGATCGCCGCGTCCGTCCGCGTCGGCGAGCGGCCCCTGATGGTCTGGCATGCGGCGATCGATCCCCAGAAAAAGCACGATTACGTTCCGCTGCCCAAGCCGTTCGTCTTCCCCCTGTACACCCCCAGCGGGGTGAACGTGCTGGACTACGCCTCCGACGACCACCCCCACCACAAGGGCGTGTGGATCAGCGTGGACGAGGTCGAACTGCACAAGGGGGAAGGGGACGACGCGGAGATGCTTGGCCCGTTCAAGCATTGGGTGGAGGCGGGCCGCATCGACACGAAGGAGGTGAAGCTCGACCGCGAGGCCGGTTCGATCACCGCCGTGAACCACTGGCTCTCCCCGGAGGGCGAGCCGGTGTTGAAGGAGGAGACGACCATCGCGGTGCACGCCCCGTCGCCCAAGGGCACGCTGTTGACCTACGACATCACCCTCTCCCCGCCGGCCGAGGGCACGACGGCGACGATCGGCGACACCAAGGAGGGCTTCGTGGGCGTGCGGATGGCCCCGGAACTGGACGTGAAGCGGGGCCGCGGCGTGATCACCAACAGCGAGGGCGGCGAGGGCGAGAGCGAAGCCTGGGGCAAGCTCGCCGCCTGGTGCGATTGCAGCGCCCCGGCTACCGACGGCGAACCGGGCGGCGGCGTCGCCCTGTTCGATCACCCGGAGAACTTCCGCCCCGCCCGCTACCACGCCCGCGGCTACGGCCTGATGGCGATCAGCCCCTTCGGCCCCAAGGCCTACACCAGCGGCCAGGAGGAGGCCGCCCCGGTCGAGATCAAAGAACCGCTGCGACTGCGCTACGCGGTCTACGTGCACGACGGCGACGCGAAATCCGGCGACGTCGCCGGGGCCTACAAGGCGTACGCCGAGTCGTCCGCGAAGTAACCCGGCGACCCCGCCGCGGCTTCGTTCGCCCCTCCGACCGGCCCGGGATCGCCCCTGCGATCCCGGGCCGGTTCGCTGCGCGGAAAACGCGGTTCAAACTGTGCGTTCAGGAGTGAACAGGAGTTGACTGTTGCGGTTAGATACTGTACGAACGAATCCTTGCTCGGCCGCGGATCTCTCTGTCGGTGCGATCGACACGTTCCACACAAACGTGACATGGCGACCACAAGGACTAGTGGCCTCGATTGGCGCGAGGAGGCGCCTATGGTGGACTGTGGGGTCTGCTGCCTACCTTGCGGCGGCCCTAAAGTCGCCCGCGTTCCCGTGATGCGACATCGCGCAAAACATCACCCCATCTGCGTGGGCAGAGGGATCCATTCCTTGGATCACTCCGCTACGTGAAAGGGGGGAGATGAGCGGCGATGCCGAAATCACGCCTTCTCGTTGGGTCAGCGGATACGACAGTAGGTGTCCGCGTGTTGCCTCCGCGGTGCGAGCCGCAACCATTCTTACTTCGTCCTCGGACTACTTTATGCCTCCCGCGACTGAAACCTGGCTTGTCCGCAAACGTGACGGTCGGCAGGTCGAGTTTCACACCGGCCGCATCGCCGACGCGATCCGTAAGGCGTTCCGGGCCGAACTGAACCTCGCCGAGGGCCAGCCCCTCGATCCCGAGACCGAGGCCGACGTCGAGCGCATCGCCGCCGGCGTCGCCGAGGAGATCGCCCCGTTCGCCGCCAGCGGGCCGGTGGACGTCGAAAAGGTCCAGGACTGGGTCGAGATCGCCCTCATGCGTTCCGGCCATTACCGCGTGGCCCGGGCCTACATTACCTACCGGGCGGAGCACGCCAAGAAGCGGGCGTTGCAGCGGACGGAGGTCACCCAGGACGACGCCGCCGCCGCCCCGCGGTTGAGCGTCACGCTGGAGGACGGCACCCGCATTCCGTTCGACGAGGCCCGCATCCGTCGGCGGCTGGCCGAGGCGGCGCGGGGGCTGGAGCGGGACGTGAACGTCGAGGAGCTGACCGAGGAGGTCCTCCGCAGCATGTTCGACGGCATCAGCCCCGCCGAACTGGACCGGGCGATGATCCTCGCCGCCCGCAGCCGCATCGAACGCGACCCGGCCCACGACACGGTCGCCGCCCGCCTGATGCGGATGGTGATCCACAACGAGGCCCTCGGCACGCACAAGAGCGACCCGGAGGACCTCGACGCCCTCTACCGCCACCAGTTCGAGCACTACCTGATCGACGGCGTCGCCGCCGGCCGGCTCGACCCGGTCGTCCGCACCTTCGACACCCCCCGCCTCGCCAAGGCCCTCAAGCCGGAGCGCGACGCCGGGTTCAAGTACCTCGGCCTGCAAACGATCTACGACCGCTACCTGCTCCACGTCGAGGGCCGCCGGATCGAGACGCCCCAGTTCTTCTGGATGCGCGTCGCCATGGGCCTCGCCAGCGCCGAGGGCGCCGACAAGTCCGACCGCGCGATCGAGTTCTACGAAGTCCTCTCCGACTTCCGCTTCACCAGCGCCACGCCCACGCTGTTCAACAGCGCCACCCTGCACCCGCAGCTCTCCAGCTGCTACCTGACCACCGTGCAGGACGACCTGGAGCACATCTTCAAGAGCATCGGCGACAACGCCGCCCTCTCGAAGTGGGCCGGCGGGCTGGGCAACGACTGGACGAACATCCGCGCCACCGGCAGTCATATCTCCGGGACCAACGGCAAGAGCCAGGGCGTGATCCCGTTCCTGAAGATCGTCTCCGACGCCGCCGTCGCCGTGAATCAGGGCGGCAAACGCAAGGGCGCCGTCTGCAGCTATCTGGAGAGCTGGCACCTCGATATTGAAGAATTCCTGGACCTCCGAAAAAACACCGGCGACGACCGGCGGCGGACCCACGATATGCACACGGCGAACTGGATTCCCGACCTGTTCATGCAGCGCATGCAGGCCGGCGAGGACTGGACGCTGTTCTCCCCGAACGACGTGCCCGATCTGCACGACCTCTACGGCAAGGCCTTCAAGGAGCGCTACGAGCACTATGAAGCCCTCGCCGACAGCGGCAAGATCAAGCTCTCCCGCCGCCTCCCCGCGGTGGATCTGTGGCGGAAAATGCTCACCCGCGTCTTCGAGACCGGCCACCCCTGGATTACCTTTAAAGATCCCAGCAACATCCGCTCGCCCCAGGATCACTGCGGCGTGGTGCACAGCAGCAACCTGTGCACGGAGATCCTGCTGAACACCAGCCGGGAGGAGACCGCGGTCTGCAACCTCGGTTCCATCAACCTCCGCCGGCACGTGGTGGAAGGCCCGGACGGGGAGATGCGGTTCGATTACGACCTGCTGGCGGAGACCGTCCGCACGGCCGTCCGCATGCTGGACAACGTGGTCGATATTAATTTCTATCCCACCAAGGAAGCCAAGAACGCCAACACCCGGCACCGCCCGGTCGGTCTGGGTTTGATGGGCTTCCAGGACGCCCTGGCGGCGCTGGGCATTTCGTTCGCCAGCGACGAGGCCGTCGAGTTCGCCGACGAGAGCATGGAGCGGATCAGCTACGAGGCGATCCGCGCCAGCGCCCTGCTGGCCTCCGAGCGCGGCCCCTATTCCTCCTATCAGGGCAGCAAGTGGGACCGCGGCCTGTTGCCGATCGACACCGTCGATCTGCTGGCCGAGGAGCGCGGCGAAGAGGTGAACGTCGACCGCGACGCCCGCCTGGACTGGGCGCCGGTGCGGTCCCTGATCGCCCAGCACGGCATGCGGAACAGCAACGTGATGGCGATCGCCCCCACCGCGACCATCAGCACGATCGTGGGCGTCGCCCAGAGCATCGAGCCGATGTACAAGCACCTCTACGTGAAGAGCAACCTCTCCGGCGACTTCACCCAGGTGAACATCGAACTGGTGAAGGAATTGAAGGACCGCGGCCTGTGGGGCGCGGACCTGCTGGAGCAGCTCAAGTACTACGACGGCGCCCTCACGGAGATCGCCGACGTGCCGGAGGACGTGAAGGCCCGTTACCTGACGGCGTTCGAGGTGGACCCGGCCTGGATCCTGGCCTGCGCCGCGAAGCGTCAGAAGTGGATCGACCAGGGCCAGAGCCTGAACCTGTACATGTCCGCCCCCAGCGGCAAAAAGCTGAGCGACATCTACATCGAGGCCTGGGCCTGCGGGTTGAAGACGACGTATTACCTGCGGACGCTGGCCGCCACGCAGGTGGAGAAGAGCACGGTGGACGTGAACAAGTTCGGCGTCCAACCGCGTTGGATGAAGAACAAAAGCGAGAGCGACAACGTGGCGATCGAGCGCGGCGTCGTCGCCCCCGCCGGTTCGCCCGCTTCGCCGTCGCCGCTCGGCGGCGCGTCGCCGGCCACGGCGATCGCCGACGAGACCCCGCTCCCGGCCAGCGCCGTGCAGGAGGGCGCCGCCTGCGACCCCAACGACCCCACCTGCGAAGCCTGCCAGTGAGGCCGAGCAGCCCGACTGCCCAAGGCCCCCCGGCCCCGTCCATCCTGTTCGCAGGGTGTGCGGGGCCGGTCTCGTTTCATTCCGATCAACCTGAAGCGTGGGTGCCTGGGGCAGGAGCCGAGCGAGCCGACGGCGAGCGAGCGGATGCCCCAGAAAGGGCGACGCGGCAGGTCTCTCGTTCGCACGTCACTGGTTCTGGGGCATCCACTCCGTTCCGCTCCGCTGCACTCCGTTCTTGCCCCAGCCACCCGCTCGGGTGAATTCCAGAGCCTTTACTATCTGAGTTGATGGCATGAGTGGATATTTCGATGAAGTTTTCGGGGTTGCGGAAGCGGAATTAGACGCTTACGGGGCCTTCAATATTTCGCTGGTCAATGACCTGCCTCTGTTTATTGATCCGTTTCTGTTGTTTCACAGCCAGAAGTCTGAGTACCAAGAGTTGCATGAAGGGATAGTGAACTACCTGGCTTTCCTTCGAGACAACGCTAAGCGGGCGGCGGTGGACGTAGGGCTCCAACGAGAGTGGTTTTATTTCCCGGAGGTGAAGCAGAACTGGTTCGGTTACAGCGAGACTGGGTGCAGTGGTCGCGGCTTGGGCAGAGTGTTTGCCAATCACTTGCTTCCAAATATCGCGACGCTACTGTCAAGTCAGGCTCCTCAGGTTACAAAAGGCCGCCACGTTGAAAAGTTAGCCCTTGTGCGTTCGGGAGTCGGGCGCGACTCGATCAGCGATTTGACTACAAATCTGATTAAGGGATATCTGTGCGAGTATACGGAAAGGTTTGCTAGGGCGAGGCTTTCTCCTTCTGTGGTGTCTTCTTTCCCGGTGGAGAAAGCAGTATTTAATCCGGCGACTGAGCTCTGGGCCGCGAAGAGCTACGACCTGCCAGTGCATCGGGGTGATTACGTACTTCTCACGCCGAAGGACTTACTGACGAAGGACGATACTTGGATCTCGAGGAATGATCTAGAAAACCGTTTCGGCGCGATGCTTAGCAGCCTTCCGAACGAACACCTGCGGGCTAGAGTTAATAATTATCTTTCCGGCAAACTTTCGAAGAAGTCCAAGGCTAAGGATGTCGCGGCCGCGCAATCATCCGCTTTAGATGCGTTTCCGGAGCTTGTTGAGTACTACATTCGGCTCCGGGAAGAACAAGGCGATCAAGCTACAAGTGTCAGTTCACAGAAGGTAGAGGCGACAAGGAAAGCATTCGTTGAACAAGTGAAGGCACTGATTCGCGACCACCTGCAGCCAGCCGGGTTCTACGATATTTCAGGGGATGCTAAGGCGATTCGCGACGGGCGACTAAAATGTCTTCAAGGCGTGTTCTCGCAGGACGAAGCGTTAAGTCTCCTAAAGGACCGTGGGGAAGCGATTCAGTCTGAGAGTGATCTTCGGCTGATTCTTAGGATTATCTGGCACTACACAGACGAGGATGATCTTGGTGAGTTGCCGCCTGCAGTGAAGGCGAGCTGGCCCCTCCTCACCGCGAAACTTGGTTCGAGCAGTCAACTGGAGCGTGGAGTGAAGTCTGCGCTCGCTGATCCTCTTAAAGAGGTTGCAATCTTCGCGTTCAACGAGAATCAAGCGGTAGCGGCTGGGCGAGTGATGGCCAGGCTTCATGGTCTGGAGTCTGAACGAGTCACTATTTGTGGTGTGGCTCTGAAAGGCCCAGCTGCACGAAAAGGCGGAGAAGTTGACTTCTTCGTGAGTTACACGGGAGCGGACGCCGCTTGGGCAGAGTGGGTCGCGTTGGAGCTGGAAAGACTGGGCTTTAGCACCGTTGTCCAGTGCTGGGACTTCCTGCCCGGTTCGAGCTTTGTCGACCTCATGCATAAGGCCACACAGTCTGCAGATAGGACGATCGCTATTCTCACTCCAGAATATCTGGAGTCTGCGATGGCTGCGAAGGAGTGGCAGGCGGCACTCTTGCAAGACGCCGACGTTGGCAAAAGGAAGCTGATTCCCGTCCGTGTAAAAGACTTCAAGCCGAGCGGGCTACTCGAACAAGTTGTGTACATAGACTTGGTCGGGAAGAATAAGTCTGATGCCAGGCTGGTTCTTAAGAAGTCCCTGTCTCAGGAGGGCCCGCGTGATATCGCTCACCGTGACGGCGTGCCGTATCCCGGCTAGAGTAACGGACGCGTGGCTGGGGCGACGTGACCGACCGCATGTCCATCCGCGTGAGTGGGCGGGTGGCTGGGGCGACCTTTTTTTCGATCCAGTCAACGCGTGGGTGGCCGGGGCGGGGGTGACTCCTTTTCGTAGGTGGCCGGGGTCGGCCCGGCGGGTGGCACTGGTGCGGGGCCATCGACACCTTGCCGCTCTGGGTGCCACTGGCTCTGCCAGTGCGTTCGACTTCCCCACATCATTCCGGTGACGAATCGCTCGTGCGCCCCCGTGGCACTGGCAAAGCCAGTGGCACCCGGCGGGTGGCCGGGGTCGGCCCGTGGTCAGGGTGGCGGCTCTCCTCCGCGTCGCCGGGCCGCCCCCGGGGGGGCGGCGTCCGCCGAACGGGCCTCCCGTCCACGTCGCCCGTCGTTCGGCCTGCCCACCCGCCTGCGCTCCGCTGCACTCCGGCGGGCGAGCCCGGCGCCCGGCGGACGGCGCCCGGCGAAAATCTTTGCGGTTCGGGGGAACGCGCGGCGGGGACGCGGCGTCCGCAGTCGTCTCCCGTTTCCTCCTCACCGAGTCGCCGCCATGTTCCGCAGTCTCGTCCACCTCCCGCCGGCCCTCCGGTCGGCCGCCGCCGGGCTGGTCGTGGGCCTCGGGCTGACCGCCGCCGCCGGATGCGGGGGCGTCGGGTTCGCCGGCCCGCCGGCCGCCGCGGACCCGCCGGCCGCCGCGGAGGCGCCGGGGGCGGTCGTCACGTTCTTCGGCGGGCCGAACGCGTACGCCGCGGTCGCGAACCCGAAGCGAGTCGAGGCGTACCGCGTGTCGCACCGCTCCCGGACCCCGGCCCCGCCCACGGGGGAAGCCCCGCCCGCGGGGGAAGCCCCGCCGCCGGAGCCGGCCTGGGTCGGCGACTACCGCGAAACGGCCGGCCCGGTCGCGGTCCCGGGGGGGAAGGCCGCCGCGCTCTCGGCGGCGCTGCGGTCGGGCGACTGGCTCTCTCCGCACACGGGCAAGCGGTGCCTGCCGACCTACGGCGTGAAACTGCGGTTCACCGGCTGCGACGGGACCGTCGCGGACGTGTGGGTCTGCTTCGAGTGCGACCTGGTCGCGGTGGTGGCGGGCGGGAAACAGACCGGCCGGGACGACTCCGAGGCGTTGCGGCCGGCGCTGCTGGCGGTCGCGAAAGCGGCCTTCCCGCAGGACGCCGCGATCGCCGGTCTGGAGTGACGGCGGGCGGGGCGGCGCGCCGCACGGGATGCCGACGCCGCTCCGCCGGCGCTGCGAGGAGCAGGCATGCCGCCCCAGCCGACTCTTAGTCGGCTCGCTTCAAGGGCATCGTGATCACCAGTCCGGCCGCTCGGTCGTCGTTGTTGGATCGCCCCGAGGCGTGGCAACCCAGGCACGTCGCGGACAGGCGAATCCGGCCCGCGAAACGGAATTCGCTGTCGGCGACCGATTCGAACTCCTCCTCGCCGGACCTGAGCACGCGAACGGCTTCTTTTTCGAACTCGGTCTCCGCTTTGTTGTCCACGCTCATCGGCTTCAAGTCGACCGCGATCCAGTGCAACTTGACCCCATGGATTCTGGCCAACTCGCTGAAGACGTCTTCCAGCGAACGGGACGGAACTTTCAGCCCTTCGTCCTCACGAAAGTAGTCGCGGTGCATGACCTGCAGGGAGCCGTGAAGCGTATCGTGGAGAAGCCTGGCCCGTCCGCGCGCTTCGACGACCGTGGTCGGCGAGTTCTCTCCGATCGGCTCGGAGTCGTCCGCCGCATCGATACGCTTCACGGTGTCGTCGGCGGTCGTCGCGACGGGCTCCGTCGTCGCCGTTTGAGCCAGGGCGATTCCGCCGAGCGTGATTGTTGCGATCGCTGTCAGGAACAACGAGATTCGTTTCAATTGCATGACGGGCGAGAGCTCGTGGAAGGTTCTAAGAATCGCCCGGCCGCAATGGCTGAACGTAACTTCATGCATCACGGCTGGGTGTTATCCCTGTCGTGTGATGTCAAAAACATCGGTCGCCGGCGTTCTTGATTTCGTCACGCGGCGGGTCGACGTCGCCGCGAATGGTCAGCCCGTCGTTCCGGCGGCGCTCGCATTCCGATCGCTCCGAATGTTGTTGCGACGCGGCTGCGGTATCGCTTCGACGCAGAAATCCTGTCGAGAGTTGTCGAAACGCATTTCCCCGGAACGCTCGCGCCGACCTGCCGGCTATTCGATCGGCACTGCGTATCGGATCGCACTGATGGGTGCGCCTTTCGTTGCGTCAGCGTAATGCGCGTGACACATGATGCAACATTGCGCGTGGCACATGACGCCCTCTCCGTCACGACTGTCACTGCGGGCGGGCGGCCGGGGCGGGGGGCGACGCCCCCGGCGGGTGGCACTGGTGAGTGAGTGGCTTGGGTGGCACTGGCGTCTCGCCAGTGCTGGGTGACGTGGCGGCGGGCGGGGTGGCATGCTGATGGGGCGCGATCCCCCTTTCAGCTCTGGGTGGCATGCCTTCAGCCGCTTTTCGGCAGTCGGCATGCTGGAGCGACGTCCGCACTGTTCGTCTCGGGGAGCGCACGCCGCACTCCATGCCTACGCCTCTCCGCTGGCGCTGCGAGGCGAAGGCATGCCACCAAGCCGCGGGGAGCGTGGCGTCGCTCCTCCGCGTCGCCGGGCCGCCCCCGGACGGGGGAACGTCGCTTCCTGGAGCGCCGCGTCGCGCTCCCGGGGGCGGCCGGAGCCTCGCCGAGAGTCCGTCCTCGCTCCTCCCCGGCCGACCCCGGCCACCCGTCCGCGCGTTCCTGCCCCGGCAGCCCTGCCCGTTCGCGCGTTCGATCGGCTGCGTCGATAAGCTGCCCGAGGGTCCTACCTGCCGCGAAAGCATCCCATGACCGTCATGTTCTCGGACCCCGTCGCAAAGCGCACGGGCGACGGTTGGAAGGCGACCTGGAGGCCGCACAGCGGCGGCGGGTTGATCTTCGTGCGGGACGAGTCCGATCAGGATCTGGCGTTCGTGCGTCTTCACGAGGTCCTTCCGCGCTATGGCCGTTTCGCCCATCCGACGACCGCCGGGACGGACTGGCAGGATCACAGCCTCGTGTACTTCACCGCCGACGGAGACCGGTTCGTGGCGCGCGCCTGGTGGGGGGCTCGGGTCGCGATCTCGTTAGTCGACCTGAAACCGATCGATCCCGGTGAGTTCGCCGACGAACTGGACGATCGCGAACGGGAGATCGTCCGGCGGGAGTTGTCGCGACTCGTGACCTGGGCTCAAGAGAGCGATTCGTGGCTGAACGACGACCTCTCCACGGAGGAGACGTTGTTCTCGGTCGGCACGCTTGTGCATTTTCCCGGCCTCCTCGGAATGACCGAGGCGATCCCGCAGCTTCGGCTGCTGGAATCGGGCGAGAGCTTTAAAGATATATTTTACGGTCAATACGACTACCGTCGGTACTTCATCAGACGGCTCGCCCAGACGGCGCTCCGCAGATTAGGCGAGAAAGCGGGGCTCTACCGTCAAACTGCTCCGTTTTCCGCCCAATCGCGATTCCCGTTCGATCCGCCGGAGCCGCAGGACGGGCCGACCCGTCACGCCGAACTGCAGAGCGTCCGGTCCGGCGACGGGATCGCCGAGGTCTATCGCCGACTTGGGCCGCCGGACGAGACCAATGAAAACTGTCAGGTCAGCGGTCGAATTAGTCTGCGAGAGATCGTCCGCCGGGGAAAACAATTCTGGCGGTACGACGTCGACGCCGACCCGCCCTATACCGCATTGGTGTGGTTCGACGCGAACGACCGGGTCGTTCGGGCCGTCCTGTACGATCCGCCGTTCTGGACCAGTCCGGACGTCTTTCCTTCCGATCGGCAGTCCGTGCTTGGTTCGTTGGGAAGAACCACGCTGGCCTTCCTCGATCAACTCGACGACGGCACGTTCGCCGGCTCGACGATCGAGCGGCCCGCGGCGGGCCCCTAAACCCCGGCCACCCGTCCGGCGTCAGTTCATGGCGCCCGGCGGCCCGCCGCACGGTACCCTGCGGCCCGCTCCCTCGCCGCGGCGGGGGGCTGCCGCCTGTCCGTGACCCGTACGCTCCCACCTCAGGGTTCTCGAATGCTTCGAACCCAGTTCGCCGCAATCGTCACGGCCGGTTGCGTCCTCGCCCTCCTCGGGCCGGCGGCCGGCGCCGCCGACGAGACCGGCGACGAAGACCCGGAGCGGAACCCCCTGGCGCTCGTCGAATCGATCGAAAAGCGGCTCGCGGCGCCGCCGTGGCCCGCTACGGTTCGCCTGCGCGCCCTGCTCGACGACCTCATGACGATCGCCTCGGCCGCGCGGACGGACCCGGACGGCTCGGGCGTCGAACCGATCCACACCTTCCGCCTCATGGTGCGGTTCCGGGCGCTGCTCGAGGGGCAGTTCGAACCCGACCCCGCCCCCGACCGTATGGTGTTTATGAACATGGCCCCGCCCGGGTGGAAGTATCCATCCGGGATCACGCCGGACGCGATCAAGGAGGACGAGATCCGCGAGGCCTATGAAGCGGCGCTCGCAGAGAACAGCCGCCTGGCCAAGTTCCGGAATCGACAGGCGGAACTGCGCCAGCTGGTGCAGCTCACGATGCTGGGGTTGGAGAACCCTCGCTGGTTCGGCCTCGACCTCGCCCGGGACCGGGCCGCCGTCGAGGCCGTGCTGGCGGAGGAGGTCGACGACCCATGTCTGCGCGCCCGCCTGCGGAAACACGTCTTCCCCGAGCCGGACGCGGAGCCCAGTTGAGTCGCCGGCCGGGGCTCACGGCGTCTCCGCGGCCTGCGGGTGCATGGCGACCCACAGGCGGTAGAGGTTGCGGACCTGCTTCATGCCGCCGAAGGAGCCGATCGGGCCGCGGCTCAGGTGGGCGGCCCGGGCCAACTGCTCCGCGGTCAGCGGGCGGGTGCGGTGACGGTTCAGGTGCAGCGTTTTTAACAGGGCGTGCAGCGTGCGCAGGGCCGAGTCCTCCGTCGCCGGCTCCGCCGGCAGGCCGGCGGCCACGCGGGTCGATCGCCAATCCCCGCAGTGGCGGTTCACCGTGCCCGAGGTGATCCGCGCCCAGCGGATGAACTCCTGCTTCGAAAAATCCGGCCCGCGGTCGGCGGCGAACTCCCGGATCAGGTCCAACAGCGCCGCGCCGGTCCAGACCGGACCCGCCGCCGACGGGCCGCGGGCGGCGCCGCGGGGGCGGGGCGCCGGCTGCGGCGGCCAGAGGTCGATGCGGAACGAGCCCAGATCGTCCAGCGTCCCCGCGTCCGGCGGCGGCAGGCGTTCCAGCAGCGCCGCCCGCACCCGCGTCCGCCGCTCCCGTTCCCGCAACTGGTCCTCCACCGTCCACGGCGCCGGACGACGGCCCGGCCCCCGCGGCGGGCCCCCGGGCCGGGCGGGGGACGGGGCGGGGGACGGGAAGACGGCGGGGCGTTCGGTCGACACGGCTCAGGCGGGGGCGGGGGGAACGGGACGGACCGCCCGAGGATCGCCAATGAACGCCTGTTCCCAAGACCGACTCGCGAAATCCGCGGCCGGCGGGACGAAATGTTTGAGAATGCGCCCGCCCGCCGCGCTAGGCGATCTCCCACCCGGCCCGGTAGGGGGGCCGGATCAGGGCCGCCGCCTCGGGGACGTCCGGCACGGTCAGCGTTTCGGCGTCCCAGGCGATCGGCCGGCCGAGGCGGTAGGCGACCAGGCCCAGCAGCACCGTTTCGGTCAGCGGGCCGGAGTAGGCGAAGTCGCAGGTCGTCGGGTCGCCCGTTTTGACGGCCCGGATCCACTCCGCGTGATGCCCGATCGACGCCGGAATGCTGGGCTCCGGCGGCGTGAAGTCGGCGAACGCCTCCTGCGGGAAGAGCTTGCGGCTGCCGTAGTCGGCGAGGAGCTGCCCCTCCTTCCCCACGAACAGCACGCCCGACCCGGACAGCTTGATCCCGTGCAGTTCGCGGGGCGCCCGGTCGCCGTCGTACCAGGTGACTTTGACCGCCGGCATCTCGCCGCCGGCGGCCCCGTCGGCGGCGGGTTCGACGGTGCGGGCGGGGAAGTCCCAGGTCGCGGTCATGCCGACCGGGGCCGTCTCCGCGTCGGGCGGCGGCCCGGCGGCGGCGACGGCGGTGGGGTATTTCAAGCCGAGCGACCAGAAGACGAGGTCCAGATAATGGCAGCCCATATCGCCGAGCGTCCCGCTGCCGAAGTCCCACCACCGCCGCCAGTTGGCCGGCAGGTAGGTCGGGTGGTACGACCGCTGCGGGGCCGGGCCGAGCCACAGGTCCCAGTCGAGCCCCTCGGGCGTCGGGGGCGTGTCGGTCGGCCGCGTGCCGCCGCCCCAGCCCTTGCCGACCCAGACGTGCACTTCTTCGATCGGCCCGATCGCCCCGGCCCGCACCAGTTCGACGACGCGGCGATAGTTGTCGCCGGCGTGAATCTGCGTGCCGAGCTGCGTGGCGACCTGCTGCTCCCGGGCGACCTGCGCCGCCAGCCGGGTCTCCCAGACGTTGTGTCCGAGCGGTTTCTCCACGTAGACCGGCAGCCCCCGCCGCATCGCGTTCAGGGCGATCGGCACGTGCAGATGGTCGGTCGTGCTGACGACCACGCCGTCCAACGTCTCTCCGTCGAGCATCCGGCGGAAGTCGGCGTACTTCGTCGACTGCGGGAGGGCCTCGAAGGCGGTCTTCGCCTGGCGGGGATCCACATCGCACAGGGCGACGAGGTTCTGGCTCGCCACCCCCTGCAGGTTGGCGTAGCCCCGCCCGCCGACCCCCACCAGGCCGAGGTTCAACTTTTCGTTCGGCGACTTCGAGTCGTCCGCCCGCGCGACCGGCCCGACGTACAAACCGGCCCCGATCGCGGCGAGCGATTTCAGGACCGTGCGGCGCGATTCGTGGCGAGGCATGATCTCTTCCATGGGCCTGACCTCTTCTGTGGAAGAGGGTTCGATGAAAAGAGGAGAGGGACGGAGGGGACGCCGCCGGCGGCCGGCCGGGACGCCTCGCCGCCACGGTACGGACGCATCAGCGGGATTGCACATGTCTCGCCGAAAGAACTTGCCGCGACGACGGGCGGGCGACTGGGGGACGTGTCTTTCCGGTCCGGTCGACGCGTGGGTGGCTGGGGCAGCCGGGTACACTGCGGGCCGACCGCCGCCCGCGGCGCCGGCGCCGGCCGGAAGCGCCGACGGTTCCGGCGCCGCTGCGATCCAGGTAGGCAAGAGTTTTCAGTTGCGAGGGAATCGGGGCGGTACGGCACGAAAACTCTTCTCCCACTGCCCTTTCGATCTTCTGCCCGTCCCGGGCTTGCATTATGCTTGAGAAGGGTTGCTCCGCTGGGTGGCGCTCGTCGTCCTCCACGCCGCCGCCCCCCTTCCAATCAACTTCGTTCTTCTGACGAAGTCGACCTCTCTGTTCTGGTCTCGACCCAAGGTTCTTCGCCGTGCAACCGCCGCTTCGTGTCCTGCCGCGTTCCTGCTCACGTCCCGCGAACGCCTCCGGGGGGAGTCGCGAGGGGTTCACGCTCATCGAACTGCTGGTGGTGATCGCGATCATCGCGATCCTGGTCAGCCTGCTCCTGCCCGCCGTGCAGCAGGCCCGGGAGGCGGCCCGTCGGAGCCAGTGCCAGAACAACCTGAAGCAACTGGGCCTGGCGCTGCACAACTACCACAGCACGTACAAGATTTTCCCCGGGAACGTCCGTCAGAATACCAGTCCGGTGCAGAAGGGCGCCTCCTGGATCGCGCAGATTCTGCCGCAGCTGGATCAGGCGGCGGCGTTCGAGCAGATGACGTTCGTCGACACCACGTTCGTCACCCAGGACGGTCAGCCGGACCGGAACTGGGAGCTCCGCTCCAAGTTGTGGATCGGGGCGTTGCGATGCCCGTCGAACCCGCTGGACGAAACGATTACCGCCACGAACCAATCGGCGACCGTCGCCCTCGGCGCCCCGGCCACGATGCCGGTTCAGGCGTCCGACTACGTCGGGATCAGCGGTGCGTACTACCTGCCGGACACCACGACCATCCCGCAGGGGGCTATTAATACCAACTACGGGTACATGATGTACGTCGGGTCGATCATCCCCTGGAACTCGCAGAATAAAAAGGTCTCGATCGCGAAGTTCCGGGACGGCACCACCAACACGATCGCCGTCGGGGAGCACTCCGACTACCTCACGGATGCGGCCGGCAACCGCAAGGATCTTCGGCCGTGCACCCACGCCGGCGCCGGCGCGTTGGCCAACGGCGGAGGGCTGCACGCCGCGGGCGGATGGACGCAAAACCTCACCTCGCCGCGGTTCGCGATCAACCACATCGGCGGCACCACGACCGGGGCGGATTCCCGGCCTTATGAACACCACCTGGGGATCCGGTCCGCGCACTCCGGCGGGGCCATGGTTGCGATGGCGGACGGGTCGGTGCAGTTTATGTCCGAGACCATGGACGTAAATAAGGTGCTGATGGCCCTCTGCAACCGGGAAGACGGGGTCGTCGTCGAAGGCTTCTGAGCCGCCGTCAGCCCCGCGTCCTGGCCTTCGTTTCCCGGGGGCCGCGTCTGACCGACGCGGCCCCCTTCTTTCGCCCGCTCTCCCTTTTTCGACAGGTTCATTGATGCTTCGACGGATGTTTCCCCTCGGCGTGCTGTCGCTCGCGGTCGCTGTGGCGTCCGGCTGCGGCGGGCCGTCCGACCGGCCGGAGTTGGGCGAGGTCTCCGGTACGGTGACCGACGGCGGCGCCCCGGTCGTCAACGCATCGGTCGAGTTCCACCCGCAGGAGGGCCGCCCGTCGGTGGGAACGACCGACGCCGAGGGCCGCTATTCGCTGCAATACACCGTCGACGCCGCGGGGGCGAAGGTCGGCACGCATACGGTTCGCATCAGCCCCTACAACGAACCCCCGCCGCCCCCCGACTCCGCCGACGCCGGCAAGCCCGCCCCGCCGCCGGCTGCGCCCGTCACGGTTCCCGAGCCGGTGAATGTGGAGGCCGGCGAGAACACCTTTAACTTTGATCTGGAAAAACTCAATTCGTAACGCCGCCCGCAATCGCGGGCGACGGGCGGCATGTTTTTACTTCTAAACGGCCCGCGGCGCTGTGGACGTCGGGTCGCAAGTTCGCCCGCGGGCGGCGCCGGCAATGCCGGCGCCGCCCGCTTCACTTTTGCCCCAGCCGCACGGCTGGCGGCAAATTCAGTCGACGGCCGAAGCGCCGGGTTGACGCCGTGGAGGGCGGCAGGTGGGCTGGGGGCTCGATTCCGCGGCCCGACCGCCGCTCCCTCGCCCACAGGCCTCCCACATGCACCGCCGCACGCCGCTGCTCACCGTTCTCATCGTCGCCGGACTCGGCGCCGCCCTGCCCGCGGGACTCCGGGGGGGCGAATTGGAGGACCGGATTAAGACCCTCGAACTGCAACTCCAACTGGCCGAGACGACCGCCGCCCTGCTGGAGAAGGAAAACGAGGCCCTGCGGCAGGAGAACGCCGCGCTGAAGGCGAAACACGCCGCGGCCCCCGCGGCGGCGGACGCCTCCGAGATGCCGCCGGCGGAGGGCGGGGAGGCCGCCGATCCCTTCCGGGTCGGCGCCGTCTGGTACGGTACGCTCCGGGGCGGGAAGGACGGGAAGGAGCAGATGAAGTGGGCCCTCTCCGTCTCGGAGCGGACCGGCGACCGGATCGCCGGCGGGGTCGCCTTCGACGTCCCCGGCAAACCGAAGTTTGAGATGAAGTTCACCGGCTCCGCCCCGACGGACGGCGACGGGCCGGTGACCGTCGAGACCGAGCGGGTCGGCCAGGCGAAGCTGTTTATGCGGGGCCGGCTCGCCAACGGGGCCGTGACCGGCGCCTGCTCCATGACCGACCCGCACGGCCGCAAGAAATACGGCTCCGCCGCCCTGATCGCCCGGGACCGGGAGTGACGGCGGGGCGACGGGCGGCTGGGGCAGGAGGGAGGCGCCCGCGGACCGACCGGGCGCCGGCGCCGGCGGGGATCAGTCGTCCCACTCTTCGTCGGCGTCGTCCGTATCGTTGTTGTAGCCCATGGCCTGGCGACGGTCCGCGGCGGTCCGGGCCAGGCGCTGGTTCGCGTGCAGGGCTTTGTCGTTGCCCTGCCAGGTGTTGGTCCCCGAGGCGATCCCCGCCCCCTTGGGGGACACAAGGCCCGTTTTCATCTGGATAAATTCGTAATGCGGGCGAATCGCCAGGTTGCCCCAGTCGACGCGGATCTGGTTCTCCGTCAGCGGCATGTTCACGAACGGGGGCAGGCCGACGGTCATCGCCTCCTCCTCCCAGCCGTACTTGAACAGCACGCGGCCGCTCATCACCCGCCAGGCATGGATTAATTCGTGCCCGAGCGCCACGGCGGGCGGGCGGTTCATCCAGGTCAGGCCCTGGGGCAGGTACTTTTTATGCGCCTCGCTGAGGTTGTCGCGGAGGTGATTGAAGTTGACGAAGCAGCTCTGGCCGGTCCCGGGGGTGAGGAAGTCGTACAGGTAGACGCGCAGCTTGGCGTCGACGGCGGGGGGGATCGCCCGCTTTCCCGCCGCCATCTCCTTCAGATGATTGGACGAGGCGCCGACCAGCCGGGCGATCGCGTCCAGCGGGAGGAACTTCGGCCGAGCCTTGCCGATACCGAAGAACTTCTTGGCCTTGGAGCGCCCGCTAAGATCCTGCGTAGCCCGCGCGAGGACTTCCTGCAGTTCCGTGGAGCCGTCCGGGCGTTTTGAGTCCAGGGCCACGACCATATCGACGCCGGCGGCGGCGGAGTCGCCGCCCTGGGAGTTGCCTCCCGTCAGTTTGTCCTCGGTCCGATAAACGGTGACGACATGTCCGCTTTCGTCGATCTCCTTGAGCAGGCGGGCGCCGGTGCTGGTGCCCTTGAGCTCGTTCAGGCAGGCCTTCGTCCCGTTGATGAAATCGTCGGCCGGATCGTTCGACAGGGTGACGGCGGCGCCTTGGGCCCGGTACTGCCCGTTGATGGTCACGCCCGTGCTATAGAGATGTTGTCGCATCGCGCCGCTCCTGAGAAGATAGTGCTTGTGGACGGGAACCGTCCGCGGGCGGACGCACGAATTCCTCGGAGCGACCGGGGCGTGGGGCGAGCAGCGGGCGAAGCGGGAGTCGGCACGTCACCCTGCGCCGGGGACGCCGTCAAGTCCTGCCGGGCGGGCCGCCGGGATGACGTGTTTTTCCGGTCCGGCCGCCCCCGCCGCGGAGAACTCGCGGCTCCGCACGACGGACCCCCGCCCGCGGGACGGCGTTGACGGGGGGGCGGGGTCGGTTGATGATCCGGCCGTCTGTCGCGGACGCCGTGGGGGACGCACACACGTTCCAACCACAATTCCCTCACGGACGCCCCCGATGGCTCTCAATGAAGAACTCTCCTGGACCGACGTCGGCGCCATCTCCACCGGCGGCGGCGGGCACGTGCGGGACGCCTTTCAAACCGCCTTCGGCGACCCCACCAAAGAGCTGCTGCCGGCGGGAATGTCGATTTATAAGTTCAACGCCTTCAGCTCCCTCGCCCCCCCGCCGGTCACCGACGACTCCCCGCTCTCCCCCTGGTGGAGCCCCACCCAGCCCTTCAAACACGACGCCGGCTACGCCCAGCGGCTTTCCATCGCGGAGGCGAACGGCGTGAGCATGCGGGAATGGGGCCGGCTCACCTCCTGCATCAAAGAGAACTGGAGTTCCCTCGACTTCCTGCTGACGGTGGAGTTGAAGGTCCCCGTCTACGCCTGGTTCGGCGGCTTCAAGGGGATGGCCCGCCTCGACCCCGGCGAAACGTCCCGGCGGAACGCCAAATTGGAGGCGAGGGGCCGCAGCACAGGCCTGCCCGGCGGCGGCACGCAGTTTTATATTCCGAACCTGACCGTCGGCCATGTCCGCAACCCGTCGTTCGAACCGCTCTGATCGAACCGCTCTGATCGAACCGCTCTGATCGAACCGCTCTGATCGAACGGTGGGCGGGGGGGCGGCGGCTGATACGATGCGGCATGCACGCCGACGCCCCCCTCGACCGCCGCCTGTTCGTCGCCGCCGCTGCGGCCGCCGCGCCGGCGGCGCTCGCCGGGAGCGGCCCGCCCGCGACGACGGCGGCCCCCGCCGATCCGGGGCCGCGTCCGAAGGTCATCTTCCTCGACGTGAACGAGACGTTGCTGAACCTCGACCCGTTGGTCGCCTCGGTCGGCGAGGCCCTCGGGGGACGGCCGGAGCTGGTTCCGCTGTGGTTCTCCTCGCTGCTGCACCACTCGCTCGTGGCCACCGTGGGGGATCGGTACGAGGACTTCGGCGTCATCGGGGCGGCCACGCTGCGGATGCTGGCGGCGAACCACGGGATCGACCTGTCGGAGAAGCAGGCCGCCCGGGCGCTGGCGCCGATCCGCTCGCTGCCGCCCCATCCGGACGTCGAGCCGGCGCTGAAGCAACTGACCGAGGCCGGTTACCAGCTGGTCACGCTGACGAACTCCTCCGCCGCCGGCGTGAAGGCGCAGATGGAGAACTCCGGCCTGCAGCGATACCTGTCGGCCCGTCTGAGCGTGGAGACGGTGGGGCTGTTCAAGCCGCACGCCCACGTTTATCGCTGGGCCGCCCGGCAGGTCGGCGAGTCGGTCGAGGATTGCCTGCTCGTGGCGGCGCACGGCTGGGACGTCGCCGGCGCCGCCTGGGCGGGGATGCGGACCTGCTTCCTCTCCCGGCCCGGCAAGCAACTCTACCCTCTCGCCCCGCCGCCGACGCTGCAGGCGGCCGACCTCCTCGAAGCCGCCCGGACGCTGGTCGCCCTGCCGCGGTAGGGCGCCGTGCTCGCAGTCGAGCGGCTGCCGGAGACGACCGCATCCCGCAGGACCGTTCGGCTGGCGAACGGCCTTCGTCTCAGGGCGTCGGCGGCCGGTTGCCCCCGCCTCCGCGGCGCCCGATCCTGAGCGCGCCGTCGGTGCCCGATTGCGCGCCTCCTTGACGGTCCGCTTCGCACTCTTCCCGTCCCGGACGCTCGCCCGAGATTCATGACGAAATCCCGTTCAAATCGCCGCCCGTCGCTGTGGCTCCCGTTCGTCCTGCTGGCCTGCGGGGCGGTCGTCCCGGCGTCGGCGCCGGGCGGGGATGCGGTCCGCGAACTTCAGGAACGGGCGATTGAGGAGGGGGTCTCCCCGGCGGCCCACTGGGGCTGGCGGCCGGACACCTACACGCTGTGGGGGACGCACTCGAATCGGCTCATTCCCATCTATACCTACGGCACCGCGGGCGCCGGCGTGGACCTGGACGACTACACCGGCGCCAACAGCGCCTACCGGAGCGGGGAGAAGCTCATCCGCCTGTACGGCCGCCCGCCGGCGAACACCCTCAACCCGGAGGCGGAGTACCTCGATCAAACCAACGTCTTCGAGCTGCAACGGGCGGCCCTGCAGGCCGGGAAGAAGCACATTTTCCTGATCGTGTTCGACGGCATGGACTGGCAGACGACCCGGGCGGCGGCGATCTATAACACGCGCCGCATTCCGTACTCGTCCGGCCGCGGGACCGGCACCCACTTTCAGGAGTACGACGCGAACGGCACCAGCCAGTTCGGGTTCATGGTGACCAGCCCGCACAACGACGGGACCGACGTCGACGTGGACGCGCAACGCGTTCTCAACCCCGGCGGTGCGCTGGCGGGCGGCTACGACCCGGCCCGGGCCGGCGCCGACCCCTGGACGCCGGGGGAGGACCTCGAATACCTCGTCTCCGGCCCGAAGTTCTCGTCGAACCGGCACGCCTACACCGACTCCGCCTCCTCCGCGGTCAGCATGACGGCGGGGATCAAGACGTATAACAACGCCGTCAACGTCGACGCGGAGGGGCGCCGCGTCCGCACGATCGCCCACATGGCCCAGGAGCAGGGCCTCGCCGTCGGCGCCGTCTCCAGCGTGCCGATCAGCCACGCCACCCCGGCGGCGGCGTACGCCCATAACGTGCATCGCAACGACTATCAGGATCTGACCCGCGACCTGCTGGGGTTGCCCTCGATCAGCCACCCCGACCGCCCGCTGCCGGGACTCGACGTGCTGATCGGCGGCGGCTACGGCGCCGACCGCGATCAGGACTCCGGGCAGGGGGAGAACTACGTCCCCGGCAATTCCTACCTCGCCGCGGAGGACCGGCGGCAGGTCGACGTCGAGCACGGCGGCCGCTACGTCGTCGCGTACCGCACGCCCGGCGTGTCCGGCGCCGAACGATTAATGGAAGCGGCCGAACAGGCGGCGGCGGAGTCGCAGCGGCTGCTCGGCTTCTACGGCACGAAGACGGGGAAGGGCCACCTGCCGTTCCAGACCGCCGACGGCGGCTACGACCCGACCGCCGGCCGGACGAAAAAGGCCGAGGAATATTCCCCCGCGGATCTCTCCGAGAACCCGACCCTGGCCGACATGACCCGGGCCGCGTTGACGGTGCTCGAACGCGACCCGGAGGGGTTCTGGCTGATGGTGGAACCGGGCGACGTCGACTGGGCGAACCACGACAACAACCTGGACAACTCGATCGGCGCGGTGAACAGCGGCGACGCGGCCGTGAAGGTCGTCACCGACTGGGTCGAGCGTCACAGCAATTGGGAGGAGAGCGTGATGATCGTGACGGCCGATCACGGGCACTACCTCGTCCTCGACCGCCCCGAACTCCTCACACCGCAGCCCGAGGCCGCCGCAGCCGAGTAGCGGCGGGCGCAGCGAACGACGCCCGACCGCAAGCGGCCGGGCGTCGTCGGGTTCAATCGGAACTCCGCACGCGGCGGTTCAGATCCGGGCGGGACGCTGGGCGCCGGAATGGGACTCCGTGCCGGGGCGGGGGTCGGTGGGGACCGCCGCCGGGCTGCGGGTGTGCGTAAACAGGGCCGCGCCGATCTCCATGAGCCCGATCGCGACGAACGCCGCCCAAGTCCAGTCGCCGAAGGTCTCCGCGAAGCCGAATACCCACGGGGCGGCGATGAGGACGGCGCCCATGATTGCGTCGGCGGTGAGGTGCGCCGGCATCGGCACCGCCGGGAGCAGGCCGCCCTCGTAATTCGTCACCAAACTCAGCAGGGCCAAGCCGGCGCCCGCCGCCACGCAAACCGCCACCAACGCCCCGTAGCCCTCCCCGCGCTCCGTGGCGGCGAGGCCCAGCAACCAGGGCAGGGCGAATAGCAGGACGGCGGTGCCGTAGTCGGCAATTGCGTGTAAGCGGGTGGGGATGAAGCGCATTGCGGGGGCTCCGGGTTGGGGGCCGGTGGGGAGAGGGTTAAAACACGCTACGACCCGCCCCTCCGGCCGGGAACGGGGCGGCGGACCCGCCGTCGACCCGGTGCGTCCCCGTCGGTTTCGGCCCCCCCGCCCGGCCGCGGGAGCCCCCGACGGTTCTCGCCCTACCGGGCGATCGGTCTTCGTCCGGGGAGGGCCACGCGGCCGCCGGCTAACGTGGTCGGTCAGAGTGTTCCCCGACCTGCAGGCCCCCGATGTCCCGCCAGCCGACCGAGACCGACCCCCGCGAGATGGGCCCCAAGCCGCCGTTCCCCGCCCAGGAACAGCAGCCCGTCGGCAGCGAACGCAAGATGGAGCCGGAGCCGGATTACGGCGAACTCTCCTACCACGGCTACGGCCGGATGAAGGGGAAGGTCGCGTTAATTACCGGCGGGGACAGCGGCATCGGCCGGGCCGTCGCCCTGGCCTTCGTCCGCGAGGGGGCCGACGTGCTGATCTCCTACCTCGACGAGCACGACGACGCGAAAAAGACCGTCGAAGTCTGCGAAAAAGAGGAGGGCCGCCGCTGCGTCGCCGTGCCCGGCGACCTGGCCGACCCGGCCCACTGCGAGGCGCTGGTCGACCGCTGCATTAGCGAGTTCGGCGGACTGGACGTGCTGGTCAACAACGCCGCTTATCAGATGACCTTCGGCAGCATTAAAGAGGTCACCGCGGAGGAGTTGGAGAAGACCTATCGCACGAACGTCTTCGCGATGTTCCACCTGTCCAAGAAGGCGTTGGAACACATCCCGCCGGGAGGGGCGATCATTAATACGACCAGCATCCAGGCCTATCAGCCCTCCGCGCCGCTGATCCCGTACAGTACCACGAAGGGGGCGATCTTGACGTTCACCAAGGCCCTCGCCGAGGAGGCGATCAAACAGGGGGTGCGGGTGAACGCGGTCGCCCCGGGGCCGGTCTGGACGCCGTTGATCCCCTATTCCTTCCCCGGCGAGCACGTGGCGGAGTTCGGGGGCGACACGCCGATCGGCCGGCCCGCCCAGCCGGCGGAACTGGCCCCGGCTTACGTGTTCCTCGCCACGCCGGACAGCAGCTACATCATCGGCGAACGCATCGCCGTGACCGGCGGCAAACCCCTGCCGTGAGGGCGTCGCCCGTTCCCGCCGCTATTCCAGCGCCGCGAACTCCGGCTTGGTCTCGGTCAGGATCTCCCGCAACGCCCGGTGATCCGCGGGCGTCAGTCGCGGATAATCTTCCGCGGCTGCCCCGCCTTGGAGAATGGACTTTAACTTTGTCAGGACTCGGCCCCGCACCACGTCCGGCAGTCCGTCGAACGCCGCCGAGTGGATTAGATAGCTGCACGGGTGACGGAACAGCCGCGTGTCGAGGTCGAAGTCGCGCAGCGACCGCCCCTGCGAATCGCGGACGCCGCGGGCCTGAAACTCGGTGGTAAAGGCGCTCGTGCCGGCGACGGGGGAGGTCAGCGGGAACTCGTCGCGGAACAGGAGATACTCCAGCACGCGATCGGCCGCGGCGTCGATGCGGCGCTCGCTGGTGGGGCTGAGATAATCGGCCGGGCGGTCCAGCGCCTCGTTCATCACCTGCGACTGGTGGAGCGCCCGCCGCGTTTCATAATTCGCCCAGGCGAGGGCGTTGTGCATCTGGGTTTGATGCTCCAACACCATCAACGCGACGAGGTCGCTGTGCGGGGTGAGGTAGGGCGTGGTGGCGACGCGGCCCTCCAGCGAGGTCACGTTGGCGCCGGCCTCACGGTCCACGTCGCCCTCCCGCCGTTGGTACAAAGCGTTGCCCATGTGCCGCATGTCGCCGTGCGTGCCGGTGACGTACCAGCCGCCCCAGCGCTCCTCGAACGGGCTGGCGTGGTCGGTCGTGAAGGTCCCGCTGCCGAACTCCGGCTGCCCGCCCGCACTCACGAAGACGCTGCGCACCAGATACCCGGGCACGTCCTGCGTGCGGGTGGAGGCGTGACAGGTCAGGCAGTGGCCGCGGTCCCGAACCAGCCGCGGCGGTTCGGCCGCGGATTGCTCCAGCGTATAGAAGGTCGCGCCCTGCTGCGCGTCGGTGGCCGCCAGTTCGAGGACCCCGCCGCCCTGGCAGAACCCGACGTATACGTCATCGTTAAAATAGAGGGCGCGCGGCGTCCGCGGGGAGATCAGGTTCCGCTGCATGCTGGTCTTGGAGAAGACCAGCGTCTGCGAACTCTCCGGCACGTCCAGCGCCGTGAGCAGCCCTTTCAGGTACCCGTGCTCCGCGTCGAACGTCAGTTCAATTTCGCCGGCCTCGAGCTGCCGGGACAATCGCGCGACCGGGTCGTCGACCTCCGCGGTCTCGTAACTGATGGGCGGGCCGCTGTAGTCGTCACGCTGCGCCGTCGCCGCCGGCGTGACGAAGGCGACCGCCAGGACCGCGGCCCAGTACGTCCGAGAAGTCCAGGAGCGACGGGACATGGAGTGACCGAAAGAACGTGCCGGAGGCCGGGGACCGCGTCTCGAAAACGCGCTCCCCACGGTACGGCGCCGAAACGTGCATGTCCAAGTGCAGATTGGGCGGGGGCCGTTGTTCGGGGGACGCCAGGCCGTTGCCGGGGGCGAACGCCTCTCCCTACCGTGGCCCCATGCGGCAAGCGATCACCGGCTACCACCTGGACGACGCGGGGCACTGGGTCGCGCAGCTCGCCTGCGGCCACAACCAGCATGTGCGGCACGACCCGCCCTGGACGGTTCGGGACTGGGTGACGACCCGACAGGGGCGACGCGAGATGCGGGGACATCGCCTCGACTGCCCGAAATGCGACCGCCACGCCCCCGCCACGCCCCCGCCGACGACCGACCGGCCGACGAGAGCGAACCACGCTGAGGCGTCGCGTCGGCTGTGAGCCCGGAGCGCAAGCTCCGGCCGTGCGTTCAGACGCCGACACGCCGATCCCTCCCGGAGAACTCAGGTCCCGACCGCCGCGCGGGCGCCGGCCCAGGGGTTGGCGGCGACCTGGACCCAGTAGCGGCCGTGGTCGTGGCTCACCCGCACGTCGCAGCCGAACGCGGCGGAGAGGGCGTCGTTCTGCAACACCTCGGCCGGCGGGCCGTCGTGGGTGAGGCGGCCGGCCTGCATCAGCCAGACGCGCTCGGCGTCGCCGGGGATCTCCTCCACATGATGCGTGATGAGCAGAATCGTCGGCCGCGGCCGGGCGGCCCGCAGGTCGGCCAGGGCGGCGAGCAACTGCTCCCGGCCGGGCAGGTCCAGCCCGGCGGTGGGCTCGTCGAGGATCACCAGTTCCGGCTTCGTCACCAGCGCCCGGGCCAGCACCGCCCGCCGCTGCTCCCCGGTGGAGAGCTTTAGTAAGGGGTGAGAAAGCCGGTGGCCCAGCCCGACGATTCGCAGCAGCTCGGCGGCGGCGTCCCGCTGCTCTTCGGTGGGTTTTTCGAACTGGCTGACCGTGGCGAAGAAGCCGGTGCAGACCGCCGAGACCGCGTCCAGCCGGGCGTCGACGATCGCCCCGGTCCGCCGCAGCTCCCCGGGGCCGAGGTCCGTGGCGCCGTTGACCACGCCGATCCGTCGCCGCAACTTGCGGAGTTCCGTGCGGCCGAGGCGTTCGCCCAGCACGTGCACGACGCCCTCCGAGGGCCACATCTGCCCCAGCATCACGCGGCTGAGGGTCGTCTTCCCGGAGCCGTTCGCCCCCAGCAGGGCGACCGTCTCGCCGCCGCCGATCCGGCCGCTCACGCCGTCGAGGATCAGCGTGCCGCCGCGGTGCAGGGTGACGTTCTCGAATTGAATCGCGGGCGGGGCGGCGGGGCGGGTGGCGTCGGACATGCGGGCGGCGGCGGGGGGACGGAGCGGGCCAGGCAGTGTTCCCGCCCCGCCGCCGCGACGCGAGGGCGGCGCGGAGGGCGGAGCGGAGGGACGCATTGGCGGCGGCCCCCCGATAGGCTGACGGCGTTCCCGTCCCCGCGTTCGCTCCCGGAGCCGCCGTCGTGTCCGCCGATCCCGCCGCGTCCGAGTCCCCCGTCGATCCCGCCGTGCGGCCGCCGGCCAGCGCCTACGACCAGCGGTTGCTGGACCTCTACGACGATCTCGCCCACAGCCGTATCGACCGCCGCACCTTCACCCGCAGGGCGGCGGCGTTCGTGGCGGCGGGCGTCGGCACCGAGGCCCTGCTGAATGCCCTCGCCCCCAACTACGCCCTCGCCCAGCAGGTCAAACCGGACGACCCGCGCATTCAAACGGAGTACGTCACCTACAAATCGCCGAAGGGCGGCGGCGAGATCCGCGGCCTGCTGGCGATGCCGGCCGGCGAGGCCGAGGCGAAGTTTCCGGCCGTGCTGGTGATCCACGAAAACCGCGGGTTGAACCCGTATATTGAGGACGTGGCCCGGCGGTTGGCGGTCGCGGGGTGCGTGGCGTTGGCCCCGGACGCCCTCACCCCGTTGGGCGGCTACCCCGGCAACGACGACGAGGGCCGGACGATGCAGCAGAAGCGCGACGGCGAGGAGATGACCGAGGACTTCATCGCCGGCGCCCAGTGGCTCGACTCGCATGCCCGCTCGACCGGCAAGGTGGGCGTGGTGGGCTTCTGCTTCGGCGGGGGCATGGCGAACACGCTGGCGGTCCGCATTCCGAAGGTGATCGACGCCGCCGTGCCCTACTACGGCCGTCAGCCGGACGCGGCGGACGTCTCCAAGATCGACGCCGCAATTCAGATTCATAACGCCGCCCTCGACGAACGCATCCTCGCCGGCGCCCCGGCCTACGAGGCGGCATTGAAGAAAGCCGGCGTGCCCTTCGAAACGTACGTCTACGAGGGCGCCAACCACGGCTTTCATAACGACACCACCCCCCGCTACGACGCCGAGGACGCCAAGCTCGCCTGGGAGCGGACGATCGCTTTCTTCAACAAGCACCTGAAGGCGGGGTGAGTTCCCGAACCGCCCCGCCGCCCGTGGTGCGGCGGGGCTGGCGTCGCGGTCGGTCGGTTCGACGGACCGCCGGAGCGACGTTCTTTACCATCAATAAATCCCGCGGCCGGCGATCCGTGCCTGCCAGTCCGCGACGATTCTCAGGGATACAAATGCATTTGGTCGTTTCCCGCCTGCTTCTCCTCGCGTTCGCGTCGGTCGCGCCCGCCGCGGCGGCGTTCGACGATCGGGCGCCGACGGACACCCTGCCGCCGCTGACCGACGGCCGGGCGCCCGCGAACTTCGAGGAAATGTGGGCCGGATTCGATCCCCTGGCCGAACCGCTGGAGGTCGAAACGCTGCGGGAGTGGGAGGAGGACGGCGTCGCGATGAAGGTGGTGCGGTTTCGCATCGGCGTATTCAAAGGGGAGAAGGCGACGCTCGCCGCGGTGTACGGCGCCCCGGCCGATCTGGCGGAGGGCAAGAGGGTCCCCGGCCTGGTCCAGATCCACGGCGGCGGACAATTCGCGGACGAGAACGCCTGCCTGACGAACGCCCGCCGCGGCTACGCGACCGTCTCGATCGCCTGGGCGGGGCGGATCTCCGCCAAGGATTATCGCGTGGGACCGGACGAGGTGCGATTGTTCTGGGACGGGAAGACGGACGACCCGGCCTATCGAGTCACGACCGATTGGGGCGCCGTCGACGGCTACCACGCCCCCGGCCGCAACCCGCGCAACGCCTTCCCCAGCGCTCAACCGGCGGCCTGGACGCTGGACGCGGTCGAATCGCCGCGGAACAGCGGGTGGTTCCTCGCCGCGATCGCCGCCCGCCGGGCGCTGACGTATTTAGAGAGCCGCCCCGAGGTCGACGCCGACCGCCTCGGCGTCTACGGCCATTCCATGGGCGGGAAACTCACGGTGATGACCGCCGTCGACGACCGCGTGAAGGCCGCGGCGCCCTCCTGCGGGGGGATCAGCGATCGGGACAACGACAGCCCGCTATTCCGAGCCACGTTGGGCGACGACGTGAGTTTAAAACACGTCGATTGTCCGATCGTTTTTCTCAGCCCGTCGAACGACTTTCACGGCCGCATCGGCGATCTGCCGCGGGCGATCTCGGAGATCGCCTCGGAGGAATGGCGGGCGACCTGCTCGCCGCACCGCAACCACCAGGACGCCCCGGAATACGAAGTCGCCACGCAATTGTGGTTCGATCAGCATCTCAAGGGCACGTTCGTCACGCCGGAAACGCCGCGGACGACCCTCGACCTCACGGCCGCCGACGGGACGCCGACGCTGACCGTCGAGCCGGACCGCTCGCGGCGGATCCTCGCGGTCGACGTGTATTACACGCAGGACGGCAAGCCGGACGAGACGCCCGCGGATCGGGACGACGTGGTGCATCGCTACTGGCGACACGCCGACGCGGTCGAAATCGACGGCCGCTGGACGGCCTCGCTGCCGCTCGCCTCGACGGACGCCCCGCTGTGGGCGTACGCCAACGTGCTGTACGCCCTGGACGAGCCCGTGACCGGCGCCGGGTACTACTACAGGACGTACACGACCGACCGCTTCAACCTGTCGTCGCTGTTGACCGTCGCCTCGCCGAAGGATCTCCGGGAGAACGGCGTGCGGCCGGCGCTGACCCGCCCCGCGACCTCCGGGCCGGTCGTGATCGAGACGTTCGAACCGGGCTGGGAGCGGGCGTGGTTCACGAACACGCCCGAACGGTGGGGCCGCACCACGAATAAAATCTCGGACGAGTTCTATGCGGCGCCGGCGGGCGGGCGGCTAGCCGTCGACGTGCAGTCCGAGCAGGCGAACGAGTTAGTGATCCGGCTCGACGACTATGTCGCCGTCGTCCCGGTCCGCCCGACCGACGGCGGGTGGCGGACGGTATCGCTGTCGCCGGAAGAGTTCCAGAACTTCGACGGCGAACCGCGAACCGACTGGGGCGGCGTTAGGCAGTTAACGCTCAGCGAGGCGGAGCGATTGCGAGGCTCCCGCGGCGACGCCCGGCCGTCCCGCGTCGTCGGCGGTTCCTGGCAGGGGCCGCCGCGCTTCCGCGATCTGCGTTGGGAGCCGCCGCAGGTCGCCGCGGACCCCGCGCCGCCGACGGACGGCGCCGCATTGCTGGACGTGTTCCCGCCGCCGACGGCGACCGTGGCTCCGGACCGCCGCGGCGAAACGCAGTTGATCGAGGCGTTCACGCCCACCGACCCGGCCCTCTGGGACGAGCGGCTCGACGAGCGGGCGGTCTTCCATCTGGAGATGCGGCACGACCAGCGGCCGGAGAATTCGTTCCGTCTGCGGCTCGGCCGCGGCGGCCAGATTTATTCCTTGCAGGGGCCGTTCGGGGAAAGCATGCCGCCGTCCTGGCGGGCGCCGGGCGGTAAGCTGTCGCCCTGGAACGACGAGGTCTGGCAGTTCGTCGCCGTTTGCACGCGCTATAACGGCCTCGCCGCGGTCGAGAAGGCCGGCCCTGTCCCGCCCGCCTTCGCCCGGGCGCTGCGGGACAGCGGGTACGAGGACACGTTTTTTATTCACAACTCCGGGGCGTACGTCCCCGGGGAGGCGACCTCGCTGTATTGCCCGCTGCTCGCGTCGGACTACGACGAAGCGACGGGGACCGCCCGGATGTTGAACTGGGGGCTCGTGCCGCAGCTCAAGACGATTCACCGCTCGCCGCTGTTGTATTACACGCAGGTCCGCGACGCGGGCGACGGCGTGATCGAGCTGACCTGGGTCGTCCATCACTTCGGGGACCGGGAGGACGTGGTGTTCGACCACCTGAACGCTCCCTGGGGCGGCACGCGGGTCAGCAGTCTGCCGGTGCGGCGCGTCAGTTCGCCGACGGGCGAACTGCTTCAACGGGAGGGCCTCCTGAGCGAACACGGCACGATCGACGTGCGGAAAACCGGCGGCTGGAACCTCTCCAGCGCCTCCGAGGCCGCCGACAGCCCCAGTCTGGCACTGGTGTTCGGACGCGATAAACACCTCGAAGCGGAGCTCGCCCGCCGCGACGCCGGCGAACCGTACGTTCAATTCAAACACTCGCTGTACCGCGACTGGCGCGCCAGCGAACCGCTTTATCGAACGCAGTGGCAGGACTGGGCCGAGCGTCCTGCCAACTCGTTCCGCAATTACGACGTGTGCGAGATCATCCCGAAACTGCGCATCGTGCCGGACTCGACGATCTGGTTCCGCAGCTATCTGGTCGTCGGCCCGAGCGCCGAGGCGCAGCGCCGGGCCGCCGAATTGGTGCCGCACGTGGATTACGGCCTGCTGCAATTCCCGCGGGCGTCGACGGCTCTGCGATCCGTCTCCCTGCCGAGCGCTGGCGACGCCCCCGCGGCGTCGTTCGAACTCTATTCCAAACCGGTTCCCGGCTCTCGACCGGTGTTTCTCATTCGGAACCGGCAGACGAACGAGGAAGCGGTCACCGCCGATCCCTACCTGTTCGTTAAGTCCGAACCGCTGGCACTCGACCTGCCGGCGGAGCACCCCCATGCGGATTACTTCGCCGAGGTCCGCGGCCTCTCGCTGGCGGAACGTCGGAGCGACTGGCGCGCCCTGTTGGGGTACGCCCTGCTGGAACCGCCGGAGGAACCGGGTTGGCAGCCGCTGTCCCAGGCCCTCCGGGGCGGCCGGTTCCCGGCCGCGGAGGGGCGTCATCGCGAGTTATGGGTGCGCCTCGACGGGGACGGCGAATCGTCGCCTCGTTAAGATTGAGGACGCAACCGCGCTCCGTGGCCTAGACCGTGGCCGCGGCGGGAGTCGCTGTCGATTTGCCGAATTCTTGAGACGACCATGATCCGTTCGCTCGCACTGGTCCTCCTGTGTTCGCTGGCGTCGTCCCCGCTGGCCCGGGGGGCGGCATTCGCCCAGGATCCGCCGGAGCGTCGGCCCGGTGCCGTCCCGGCCGAGCGGGAGACGATCGAGACGGACATTTGCATTTACGCCGCCACGCCCTCGGGCATTCTGGCCGCGTTAGCGGTGGAGCGGGCTGGGAAGGACGTGCTGATCGTCTCGCCCAACCCCTACGCCGGCGGCATTCTGGGGGCGGGGCTCAAGCCGATGCAGGACTGCCCCAACTACGCCGCCACCGGCGGCATGACGCGGGACTTATTAAAGACGCTGGGCCGCCTGGACCCCGCCTGCGAACGGCCGAAGACGCACTCCGAGGAGACCGCCGCCATCCGGGCCGACTTTCAGAAGCTGATCGACGAGGCGGGGATTCCCGTGCGGTTCGAATATCGCGTGGGCTCCGTCACGAAAGAGGACGGCCGCATCCGCAGCGTGACGTTCGATTACGCCCCCTTCGACGAACTCGCCTGTCCCCCCGCCGAGGCGGAGCGGGCGGGGGCGCTGACGGTCCGGGCGAAGGTCTTCATCGACGCCGGCTACGACGGCGAACTGCTGGCCCGGGCGGGCGTGTCCTACCGCGTCGGCCGGGAGCCGGAGGAGGCCTTCGACGAACGGTACGCCGGCGTCCAGCCGCCGATGGAGCAGGCCCCGATCGACCCCTTCGTCACCCCCGGCGACCCGGGCAGCGGGCTGCTCAAATGGGTCGAGGACGACCACGGCAAGCCCGTCGGCGCCGGCGACCAGTACACCCAGGCGTACAATTATCGGTACTACACCACCGACGATCCAAAGCACCGTCTGCCGATCACGCCGCCGGCGGATTATTCGCCGCAGGATTTCGAACTGGTCGGTCGGTACGTCGCGTATCTGAGCGAGACGACGCAGGACCCGGACGACCTCCGTGACAACCTAGTGGGCATCTTCCCCGGCTGGAAGAACTCCGGCGAGTGGAACTATCAGCGGTCCAGCCTGTTCTCGATGGCCCCGGTGGGCGTCAGCTACCTCTACGCCGACGGCGATTACGCGGAGAAGGCCCGCGTCTGGAAGCTGCACCAGGATTATCTCCGCGGGCTGCATCACTTTATGTCGACCGACCCCCGCGTGCCGGAGTCGTACCGCAAGGAAGTGCACGCCCTCGGCCTCGACGGCCGGGCTCACCCGGAGACGCACGGCTGGCCGCACGAGCTTTATGTGCGCATCGCCCGGCGCCTGAAGGGTCGCTACACGATCACGGCGCACGACGTCTATAACCGCACCGAAGTCGACGACCCGATCGCCTTGGCCCAGTACGGCATCGACACCTACCCGGCCCGCCGCATCTGGGGGAAAAAGGACGGCGAAACGTGGGTCGGCATCGAGGGCAAAATGTTCCTCGGGGGGAATAAGGGGCCGACGAACGTGCCCTATCCGGTGCCCTATCGGGCGATCACGCCGGAGCGGGCGGAGTGCGAGAACCTGCTGGTGCCGGTCTGCTTCTCCGCGACGCACCTCGGCTACGCCTCGGCCCGGATGGAGCCGGTCTTTATGATGTGCGGGGAGTCCGCGGGGATCGCTGCCGTGCAGGCGATCGAGCAGGGACGGGCCGTGCAGGAAATCGATCTGCCCGCGCTGCTCGCCGCCCTGCGGGAAGCCGGCCAGAAGCTGACCTGGGACCCGGCGGTGGACGTGCCCTCCAACGCCGGCGGGGGCTATTCGTTCAGCAACCTGCTGCGGGAATGCGACGACTCCGGCGACGAACTCGTCTCCCGGGCGGAGTGGGAGGCCGCCAAGCCCGACTGGAAGTGGCTGTTCCCCCACATCGACAAGAATGGCGACGGCCTGCTCGACGGGGGGGAGTACGCCGCGCTGCAGAAGTTTAAGAAGGAGAACCTCGACTGGGCGATTCTGCTGCGGCAGACGGCCGACAAGGCCCCGGCGCCCTGAGGCCCGCGGCCCTCAGCCGAGGGCGGGCGAACCGTCGGCCATGCGGCGGCGGTACGCCGCCTCGTCAATTCGCTCCGTGAGGAACTGATAGGCGAGGGCGTATTTCCGCATCCGGGCGAGGTCCTTTTCCTCCCGGCCCTCCCGCAGCATCGTACGGCTTTGCAGGGTGTTGTCGTGCAGGTCCGCCAGCTTGACCCGCCGGGCGATCGGGTCGGCGGCGCAGCCGACGACGTAGTCGGCGTAGGTTTGATCCGGCCCGTGCGTGACGAGCTTCAGCGCGGCGAGAATCCGCTCCGAAAACCCCTCCGCACGCAGGTCGTCGAAGGTCACGTCGCTGTCCTCCACCACGTCGTGCAGCACGGCGACGATCTGGGCGTCCAGGTCGTTCGGGTCCGCCTCCGCGACGCGGCTCGTCACCCGCAGGGCGTGGGTGAGATACGGGCGGCCCTCCTTGTCCCGCTGGCCGGCGTGGGCGCGGGCGGCGATCTCGACGGCTTTTTCGAAGGCGGCCATGCGGGGCGATCTTCGGCGGAGGGTGAGAAGAGAGAGCTGGGGCGAGCGTCCCGGCGTCATAATACCGACGCCGACCCGCCGGCGGGGGCATAACGCCTTGCGAACTGGACGGCCTGCGAAACGCCCCGCCCCGTGCCGCGGATCACTCGCCGGGCGGCGGTTTCTCTGTCAGATTCAGCATCGCCTCCGCCATCGCGTTGCCGATGCGAGAGAACCAGATCGTGCTGCCGAGGTCTTGGCAGGGATGTCCGGGCCGCGACCCGTTCCCACGCCTGTGCGTGGTCCCGCCACACGGGGGACCGGGTCTTACGCGCTTTCTCCGCCAGCAGTTCGTCCGCACCGCGTGGGCGGCGCACCGGATCCGCCCCTGCGTCGGCACGCTCATTGACGCGGCGATGGGAGGATTTGCCGGCCACTGGGATTTTGCCGGTCGAGGATCGCCCGGGCCGTCGAAAATCGGCGAAGAACGGAAGACGCATCAAAATTGACTTTGGTATGCGGGGGCCAGTTTGTTACCGTCGATTCCGATTCCGTCGCTCACTCCCCTCCGCATTCAGCGGTTCGACGAACCAATCACTGCTCAACCACTTCTGGTCGCGTAGCCCTTCTCCCGATCGCTCACTCATGCCTTCAAAATCTGACTTCCGCCCGTGCGGCTCCGTGCGGCTCCGGCGGGGCTTTACCCTGATCGAACTGCTGGTGGTGATCGCGATCATTGCGATCCTGGTCAGCCTGCTGCTGCCGGCCGTGCAGCAGGCCCGCGAGGCGGCCCGTCGCAGCCAGTGCCACAATAACCTGAAGCAACTCGCGCTGGGCTGCCATAATTACGCGGGAACCTTCAAGATGTTACCGTTGAATTACGGTACGGACAACGTCTGGGCCGATCCGGCCCCGACGAACGCTCACAGCGTCAGCTGGATGGTGGGGGTTCTGCCGTATATCGATCAGGAGAACGTCTACGAGGCGATCGACTTCAACTTTGAGGCGACGAACGATCCTCGCACCGGGCCGGACTTCAACAATCCGAACGTGCCCAGCAACGCGATGGTCGCCAGAACGATCATCCCCACGTTCCGTTGCCCCAGCGACGGGGTCTCGACGGACCTGATGACGGGGCGGGCGAACCGCGCCGGAGACAAAAATATCGCCGTCAATAACTACAAAGGCGTGTGTGGGTCGAACTGGGCCTGGGGCAGCTTCCAGGTCAGGACCGGCGCGCTCGGGTTCGGCCGCGCGAACGACACCGGCGGCAACGGGCTGGATCGCGGGAACGGCCCAATTATTCGAGGACACGGCTTCCCCAGCGTCACCACGTTCGCCCAGATCGAAGACGGTCTGACCAACGTGATGCTGATCGGGGAGGCCATTCCCGCGTACTGCACGCACTCCCAGTGGTTCTTCTTCAACGGTTCCACCGCGACCACCGCGATTCCTTTGAACGCGAGGGCCCAGTGTTCGGCGGCCACCACGGGATCGGCCTCTACCGACTTGAAAGCCTGCGCCGGTGATTGGCCAAATAACTACTCCTTCATGAGCCAGCACGCCGGCGGCGGCAACTTCGCCATGTCCGACGGCAGCGTTCAGTTCGTCTCCGAAACGATCGACCTGGAGACCTATCGGCGTCTGGGCAACATGATGGACGGTCAGGTTACGGAGTTTCCGTAATCCGATCTCTCGGCGTGCTTTGCCCGCACGAAGTCGTTTTTTCGCCCAGGCGCAGAGCAGAGAGGGGCCGTCGGCCCGGCGCCGCGAGCCGAGGGCGTGTCGCGGGTCTCCCGGGACGCGCTCTCCGGGGGGGCGATCTGGACTCCTTCGCTGATCGACGTCGCCCAAAGTCTGGGCGCTTCACGAGAATTTCTCATCATCAAAACTCCGTTCCGGAGAGACGTATGTCAGACTTGAAGAGGTTTCTGCTGGTCGCCGCGGCGGCTTTTCTGGCAGGATGCGGCGATTCGAAGATCCCAGTTTCCGGGACGGTCACTCACAAGGGCGCACCGCTTCCGAACGTCAAGGTACTGATGGTGCCCAAGGACGGCCGGGTGGCGACTGCGATCACCGGGGCCGACGGGGCGTTCTCCAGCGTGACGACCGAATCGCCGAGCGACGGGGCATTGCCCGGCGATTATGCGGTCGCCGTGACCCCCGTCAGCACATACAACGAGAATCCAACCTCCGCCGACGACTACGCGTCGCCCCCGCCGCCGCCGTTTCCCGCGAAATACCTGAACGAGCGCACCTCCGGGCTGAGCGTTACCGTGGAGCCGGGAATGTCTCCGGTGCCTCTGGACCTGACGGATTGATCCCTGCGGAACGCCGGGGCGACTCGTTCCCCCGCCGTCTCCGGTGGGCAACGACCAGCCGCCCGGCTTGCGGGGCGGGGCTGAGGCTCGGCGTCCGCCGTCCCGATCCGCGGTGGGCGCGGCGGCCGGGGTTCCCTATAGACTGTCGCCCCCTCACAGAACGCGTCGCCGCCCCGCCGATGTTCCCGCTCTCCCACCTGCTCAGCCGGTTCGTTCAGGCCGGGACCCTCACCGTCTTCGACGCCGAAGGCCGCGAACACGTGTTCGGCGGCAAGGAGCCGGGGCCGCTCGTCGCTTTCCGGCTGCACGACCGCAAACTCTATCGCACGCTGTTCCTCAAGGCCGACCCGGGGCTGGGCGAAGCCTATATGGACGGGACCCTCACCTTCGGCGGCCGCGACGGCGGCCCCGGCCCCAACGGCGAGGCGGCGGGCGCCGAGGGCCTGCGGGACTTCCTGCGGCTGTTCAACGTCAACCGCTTCGCCTTCGTCGGTCACCCCCTGCAGAGCGTCCTCAAACGGGCCTCCAAGGCGGTCAAGAAGGTCACCCAATATAACCCGGTCGGCAAGGCCCAGCAGAACGTCGCCCACCACTACGACCTCTCCCGGGAGCTGTACGAACTGTTCCTCGACGAGGACCTGCAATACAGCTGCGCCCTGTTCGCCCACGAGGGGCAGTCGCTAGAGGACGCCCAGCGGAACAAAAAGCGGCACCTCGCCGCCAAGCTCGCCCTTGCCCCCGGCCAGCGGGTCCTGGACATCGGCTGCGGGTGGGGCGGGCTGGCCCTCTATCTGGCGAAGGAGCACGACGTGCACGTCACGGGGGTGACGCTGTCCGTCGAGCAGCACCGCGTCGCCTGCGAGCGGGCGGAGAAGCTCGGCCTGAGCGACAAGGTCGAGTTCCTCCTGAAGGACTACCGCGAACTGGACGGGCCGTTCGACCGCATCGTCTCGGTGGGGATGTTCGAACACGTCGGCGTGGGCCACTACGAAGAATTCTTCGCCAAGGTAAAGAGCCTGCTGACGCCCGACGGGGCGGCGGTGGTGCATTCAATCGGCCGTTGCACCCCGCCCAGCAGCACCGGACCGTGGCTGCGCAAATATATTTTCCCGGGCGGCTATTCGCCGTCGCTCTCGGAGGTGTTCACCCACACCGAACAGGCCCGGCTGTGGGTCACCGACGTGGAGATCCTGCGGCTGCACTACGCCAAAACGCTGCGAGCCTGGGCGGAACGCTTCGCCGCGAACCGGGGGCGGGTCGCGGAGCTGTACGACGAACGCTTCTGCCGGATGTGGGAGTTTTATCTCATCTGCTGCGAGATGGCCTTCGCGGAGGGCAACGCCCTGGTGTTCCAGATGCAACTCGCCCGGGACCGGGCCGCCCTCCCGCTGACCCGGGACTATATGTACGCCGGCGACGCCTCCGCGGCGGGAGCCGGGACGCACGAGGACGACGAGGCGGTCCGCCTCGCCGCCTGAAAAGCGGGCTTCAAAACCTCATCGCACACCAACCCGAAGCGTCAGCGAGGGCGTTCCGCCCTGCGGGCAGGGCGGCGCCTGCGGCCCTCGCTGACGCTTCGGGTTGGTGTGGGGTCCGGCTTTGAACCCGTCGGCGCCGTCGTCAATCGGCGACCTGAAACGTCGTCCAGCGGACGGCGTCGTAGGGCGACTTGTCCCCCGCTTCATACAGCAGCCCGACGCGGCCGCCGCCGAGATCGACCAGCGCCGAATAGGCCGACGGTCCGGCCGCGACCACGCTGCGGCGGTCCCACCGGGGCAGTGAATCGTCCTTGCCCGCGAGCGAACCGACCGGGGCGGAGAACACGCTGAGGCCCCGCCGCGGGCCGGGGTCGGGGATGAGGGAGAGCAGCACGCGACCGCCGGCGACTGCCAGCCCCGCCTGGCAGGGCGGGCCGTCGAGTTCGGACCGGGCGGCCTCGGCGGGCCACGTGGTCCCGCCGTCGGTGGAGCGGGCGAACAGCCGGCGGCCGCCGGACTGGTCGCGGATCGACATCAACAGGTCGCCGTCCGGCAGCACCGCGAGGGTCGTCTCGTTCGCTCCGTTCGGGCCGATCGGGGCGGTGCGGGACCATGTGGCGCCGCCGTCGTCGGAATAGATCACATGCGCCTGGTATCCCGGGCTGCCGTTCGCCGGGTCGGAGTGGTTCGCCGAGACGACCAGCCGGCCGCTCGGCAGCACGACGCCGGCGCTGCCCGGGCCGGTGGCGTACCACCGCCAGTCGTCGGCACGGACCTCCTCGCTGATCTCCCGGGGCGGGGCCCAGGTCATGCCGTCGATCGTCAGCCGTGTGTAAAAGGTCCGCCGCGGCGGCGCCTCGCCGGAGAGCACGCGGCGTTCGTGGTCGGTCGCGCCGCTCGTCGTATAGATCAGGTGCACCACGCCCCGCGGCGGGTCGGGCAGGAACACCGGATTCCCGGCGGTGCCGTCGCCGTTCTCCGCGGTGACTTTGGAGGGAGACCAGGTCGCCCCGCCGTCGGCGCTGGTGCGGAGGACGGACCGAATTTCTCCGGAGTCCGACAGCGTCGCCCGTTCTTCGCAGGCCGCCAGCAGCAGCCCGTGGTCGGAGCCGTCGTCGTACCGACAGACCGCCGGGATGCGATACGCCAACTCGCCCGTCGTCCACAGATCGAGCGGGGCGGCGAGGTTCGTGAACGCCGGCGCCGACGGGGCGGGCGGCGCGGCGACGGCCGTCGCCGCGAACAGCAGCATCGCGACCGGGCCGGCGGAAGGACGGAGGAATTGAAGCATGGCGAGTCAGTGGCGGGGCGGGAAGAAACGGGCGGGACAGGCGGTCGTCACTCGGTCGCGTCGGCGGCGTCGGCGTCGGCCGGCGGGTCGAAGATCGCGTTCCCCTCCATCACCACGTCCTGCGGGGCGGCGCCGCGGAGGTCGATCGCGGGGGCGCTCAGGCCGCTGAACAGGTTGCCGACGACGACCAACTCCTTCGGCGACGTCGCCACCATCCCGCCGGCGATGCGGTCGTTCGGCAAGCGCTTCACCTGGCCGTCGCCGATGTGGCTGTCGGAGAAGTTATTGGCGGCGACGGTGATCCGTCCGCTGTTCTCGCCGATCCGCAGGGCGTCGCCCTGCATGATGGTAAAGGTGTTGGCGCTGACGGCGCAGCCATGGGCGTCGATCAGATCCACGCCGGCGCCGTTGTGGGCGATCACGTTCGCGGAGACCGTAATGCCGTAGCAGTCCCGATCCAGCACGACCGCGGCGGCGGCGCATTCCTCGATCATATTGCCGCTCAGCACGCTGCCGTAGGTGTTTTCGATGACGACGCCCCGGCCAAGGTGGTCGTCGAGGTTGTTGCCGGTCATGCAGAGATTAAACCCGTCCGTACAGAGGACGGCGTCCCGGTTCTCCTCGAAATGATTGGCGGAGACGACGATGTCATGACAGCCGATGAGATTCAGCCCCGCGGCCTTGTTATAGGTGATGAGGCAGTCGGCAACGCGGGGGTCCTCGTAGCAATTGTCCAGCCGCACGCCGTCGTCGCCGTGCTCGGAGACGGTCAGACCGTGCAGATAGATTTCGTTGATTCGCACCGCGAGCACGCCGGGGCCGCTGGCCGGGTTGCCGGTGACGCGGAAGTCCGTCAATTCCACCCGCCAGAGCTTGTCGGCGTTCTTGACCTGCGCCCCGTCCGGGTGGGAGAGCAGCAGGGCCGGTTCGCCGCTTTGATTGTCGTTGATGATATGCGTCGCCGGGCCGGCGCCGACGATGCGGACGTCGCCGCGTTCCAGCCGCAGGGGTTTTTCGAGATGAAACTCGCCGGGGGGCAGCCGCACGACGCCGCCCTCCGCCGGCAGGGCGTCGAACGCGGCCTGGAGGGAGGAATAATTGACCGCCAGAATCTCCGCCCGGGCGCCGGGCAGGGCGGGGCCGGCTTCGAGGACGGGGGGATCGTCGGCCCCGACCGCCGGTTCGATCCGGGCGCCGGGGAGGGCGAAGGCGGCGACGGTGGCCAGCGAGAGGGCGGCGGCGAGCGGCGGCGAGAGCGACATGACGGCGGCCTGAAGATCGGGCGAAACGAGCGACCGTGCATCCTGCCGCCCCGCCGCTCCGCCGCAACCGCGGCCGGAGCGGAGCCCCGGCCGGGCGCCGCTAAGATGCCCGCGTTCGCCCCGCCGCCGTTCGCGTCTTCAATTTCTCATGTCCGCATCGCTCCTCGCCGTCCTGTTGCTGGCAACCGGCGGGGAGGCCGCGGAGCGGGTGGACGCCTCCACGCTGACAGGTCGCACGCTGTGCGGCTATCAGGGGTGGTTCCGCTGTCCCGACGACCCGGCCGGCCGCGGCTGGCGGCACTGGAGCCGGGACCGGGACCGGCTCTCGCCCCGCTCGCTGACCGTCGAGATGTGGCCGGAGACGGGGGAATATCCCGTCACCTATCCCGCCCCCGGTTTTGAACATCCGAACGGGGAGCCGGCGCGATTATTCAGTTGCGCGGACGAAAGCGCGGTCGACCTGCACTTTCAATGGATGCGGGAGCACGGCCTGGATGGCGTGTTCGCCCAACGGTTTCTTGTCGAATTGAACGACCCCTCGCAGGACCTCGTCCTGAAGCACGTCCGCACCGCGGCGGAGCGGCACGGGCGGATTTACGCCGTCTGCTACGACCTCACCGGCGCGCCGCCGGGGGAGATTTACGACCGGCTGACCGCCGACTGGCGGCGGCAGGTGAACGTCGAAGGCCTGACGGCGGACCGGCAGTATTTGAAGCACCGCGGCCGGCCGGTGGTGTTCCTGTGGGGGCTGTATCCGGAGCGGTTCGACGCGGCGCTGACGCATCGGCTGCTCGATTTCTTTCAGGAGGACGGCCCGTATGCGGCGACGGTCGTCGGCGGCGTCCAGTGGCAGTGGCGGACCGTGGAGGACCCGGGCTGGGCGGCGGCGTTTCGGCGATTAGACGTCATTTCGCCCTGGAACGTCGGGAATATGTCGGTGGACGCCGAGGGCGTCCGCTGGGCGGCGACGGGCAGTTGGAAACAGGACCTCGAAGCGGCGACGGCGGCCGGGGCGGACTTTCTGCCGGTGATTTATCCGGGGTTCTCCTGGACGAACCTGAAAGGCCCGGCGGCCGCGGCGGACGCCCTGCCGCGACGGGGCGGGGCGGTCTTCCGCCGGCAGTTCGAGGACGCCGCGGCCCTCGGCCTGACGGGGGCCTATGTGGCGATGTTCGACGAGGTGGACGAGGCGACGGCGATCTTCAAAACCTCCCCGGACCCGCCCACCGCGGCCCCGTTCCTCCCCGCCGACGGCCCCCCGGACCGCTACCTCAAACTCACCGCCGAAGGCGCCCGCCTGCTGCGACGAACCGACCGGCCGCCCGGCGAGTGACGCTCAACCCTTCATGCCGGAACCGGCTTCGTTCGACCGGGCGCCGTCGGCCGTCGGGCCGGTCTTGTCCGCCAGGATGACGTCCTCGTCCGCTTCTTCCTCGTCCAGGTCGACGTGGGGGGAGCGGTCGATCCAGCGGAGGGCCAGCCAGCTGGCGGCGGCCCAGGTGGCGCCGAACGTCCAGCCGGCCAGCACGTCCGTGGGCCAGTGCACGCCCAGATAGACCCGGCTGGAACCGATCAGCAGGGTGAGCAGCGTCGCTCCCAGCACGAAGGAGATCTTGCCCTTTTTCGTAGGCTGGGCCCGGGCCGCCAGCCAGCCCAGGGTGAGGAACACCACCGCGGACATCGCCGAGTGCCCGCTAGGAAAACTGCGGGTGAACACCTGCGTTTCGTGCGGGACGAGGTCCGGCCGGGGGCGGTCGAAACCGACCTTCATCAGCCAACTGACGAGCGTGCCGAGGACGATCGCCACGAGCGTCGCCGCCGCCAGCTTGCGCCGGCCGATCATCGCCAGGTGCCCCAGCGCCGCGATCGAGAACAGCGACAGAACCGCGACGCTGCCGATCGCGGTCACGTCCCGGGCCATCTCCTCGAACCAGTGCGGGCCGATCGGGTCGGCGTGGTCGTCGGGATTGCGGAGGGCCAGCAGCACGGTGCGGTCGACCGCGGTGCTTTCGCCGTCGGTCACGGCGTCCGCCAGTTCAATGAACCCGAACGTGCCGGCCCCCACGCCCAACACCAGCAGCACGGTGGCGAGTTCGTGCAGGAACACCCAGCGGACGGCTCGGAACCACGTGACTCGCAGGCGTTTCCACATGATTCAGGCGGCTCCGGAACGATTCGGGGCGGAGCAGGTTAGCCGACCGACGCCGCGACGCGCAGCGACCGAACGTCACGGGGGCCGGCCCCAGCTTCGCTTGATCCCCGGCCGGTTCGCCGTCGCCGGGGCGGAGGATCGCGAAGGCCCGGCGCCTCCGGGAGCGGGCGACGGCGTGCGGCGAATTCCGTACGGTCGGGAGCGGCGCCCGCCGCCCCCTCAGCTCCTCGCTCCCTCCGTTCGCCCGCCGGTCCGATGACGCCGCCGCTCTCCCGCCGCCAGTTCGTGCAAACCTCCTCCGCGGCGGCCGCCGGCGCGTCGCTGGCCGTCCCCGCGGCGGCCCGGGACGAGGGAGATGCGGCCTCCCCCGGCGACCGGCCGGTGCGGGTCGCGGTGATGGGGCTGGGGCGCGGCCTATCGCTGGCGAAGACGTTCTCCGGGCTGCCGAACGTAACGGTCGCCGCGCTGTGCGACGTGGACGCCGGTCGGCTCAACCGGGCGATGAAGGAGGTGACGGCCCTGTCCGGCGCCGCCCCGAGTTCCGCGACGGACGTGCGGGAGGTCCTCGCCGACCCGTCGATCGACGCCCTGCTGGTCGCGGCGCCGAACTTCTGGCACACCCCCGCCGCCCTGCTGGCCCTGGAGGCCGGCAAGCACGTCTATGTGGAGAAGCCCTGTTCCCACACCCCCGCCGAGGGGGAACGGCTGGAGGCCGCCGCGAAGAGGACCGGACTGTGCGTGCAGCACGGCACGCAGCGCCGCAGCGCCCCGCTGATTCTCGAAGGGATGGACCTGGTCCGCGGCGGGGAGATCGGCGACGTCTATCTGGCCCGCGGCTGGTACGCCAACGGCCGCGGCCCGGTGAACCTGGACGCCCCGACCGAGCCGCCGCCCTCGCTGGACTACGACCTGTGGCAGGGGCCGGTCCCGCGGGCGCCGTACCGTGCCGGGATGATCCCCTATAACTGGCACTGGTTCTGGGACTACGGCAACGGCGAGCTGGGGAACAACGGCGTGCACGCCCTGGACTTGGCCCGGTGGGGGTTGGACGCGGAGTTCCCGGACTCCGTCGTCTGCACGGCCGGCCGCTACGCCTGGGACGACGACCAGCAGACCCCGGACACCGCCCAGTGCGCCTGGACCTTCCCCGGCGGCAAGCAGATGACGTGGGAGGGCCTGTCCTGCAACAAACTCGGGCTGATGGGCGACGGCTTCGGCGTGACGTTCCACGGCACGAACGGTTCGGTGCAGCTGACCTCCGGCGGCTACCGGTCGTTCGACCGGCAGGGCAAGGAGACCCATCGCAGCGCCAACTCGGACTTCGGCGAGATGGAAGCCGCCCACGCCGCGAACTTCGTCGCCGCGATCCGGGCGGACGATCCCGGCCTGCTGCACGCCCCGGCGGACGTCGCTCACCGCAGCACGCTGCCCTGCCACCTCGGCAACATCGCCCACCGGGTCGGCCGCCGGCTGACCTGCGACCCGGCCACCGGACGCATCCTCCACGACGAGGAGGCGTCGGCCCTGTGGGACCGCGAGTACGCCGAGGGTTGGAACCCCGCCCGGCCGGCCTGACCGCCGCTCCGATCAGTCGCCCGGTTCGCCGTCTCCTTGACGGACGATCTCGAAGGCTGTGTGCGGTCGGGAGGACTTGCGGACCCCCAGCGGCGGACGGGCGAGGAACGCCTCGTACCGGGCCGCGGCGACCTCCGCCGCGTAGGGGCCGGGATGCGCGTGCAACAGGTATCGCAGGGCGAGCGGCTCCTCCGCGCTGACTTCGCGGGGCGCCTCCCGGCAGAGCGACGGGCCGATCCAACCGTCCGCCCGCACGTGCCAGCGGACCGGTTCCCCTTCGACCGGTTCGCCGCCGGTCTCGTCGCCTTCCGCAACGCCGGCGGCGCGGTTGGCGGGGTGATCGAACACGGTCAGGCCGTGAGGTTCGAACCGGAAGGCCTCGCCTTGGCCGACGGGCACGGGGCCGCTGTAGTCCACCCAGCGGGCGGCGTTGCCGAAGATCGCCGGCTCCCCCGTGCGGCCGGCGTCGTCGGTGAGTCGGCCGGCGCCGAAATGTTCGGACAGGCTCTCGGCGACCCGCACGCCGAGCAGCCCGAAGTTCGTCTGCCCCAGCGTGACCGGCCCGTCGTTGCCGGGCCCGTCGTCGCCCGGCCGGAGGGTGAGGTGCAGTTCCAACTCGTAGCCGTCCGCCAGCGTGGCTCCGAGGGGACGCAGGGCGGCGACGAGGTCCTGCGTCAGCGCCGTACGGCCGTCGGCGCCGACCCAGGCGAGGCGGCAGGCCATGCGGCCCTCGCCGCGCCCGCTTTCCAGGGCGAGCCAGTCGGTCTGCCGAACCGTGACGGCCGGGTCGTCCTCCCAGAAGTTCCGGCCGTTCACGTCCTGGTGGGCGAACCAGACGCCGCGGTGATGGCTGTGGTTGGGGGCGCCCGGGTGCCCCATCCGCACCAGCGAGCCGGCGGCTGGGGCGTCGGTCGGCGCCGTCAGGGGGTAGAAGGACGCCCGCCCGATCGTCGTGCCCGTGTGCCAGCGGGTCGCCTCCACGCCGTTCACCCGAAACGACACCGCCTCCCCCGGCAGCGGTTCAAGCTGCACGTACGCCGCGGAGGGGTCGGCGACCTGCGGGGCGTCCCCCGGATCGTCAACGGGGGCCGGCGGGCCGGCGAGGACGGCGGCGACCAGGAGGACGGCGTGCATCGGGAACTCGCAAAGCGAAACGGGACGGGGCAGGGTGCCGCGCCCCGCTCCCGCCCCGCAACCGCCGCCGCGACGGGCCGTTCCCGCCTACCGCCGCCCTTACTCCGAGGGCACGATCTCGGGCTCTAGCGACTCCGGGGCTCCCCGGCCGGGCGTGATCACGCGGAGTTCGTCCTGCAGATAGAACTCGTCCCGCCACAGCCCCTCCGGGCCGACGACCATCAGGCCGGTGTCCCGATAAATCGCCACGCGGGCCCGCTCGTAGTTCACGAAGTTGGAGATCAGGTCGTTGGAGCTGCCCAGCAGGCTGCTCAGGGCGTTGAGCAGGTCGAACTGGCTGTTGTTCCGGCTGCCGCCGCCGCCAGTGGGGGCGAATTGTTGTTCAACGGCGTTGTCGAACTGCACCGCGGCGATGCGGACCGCCTGCCGGGTCGTCTCGAAGTTCTGTTTGAGCACCGCGAGCTGCCGCCAGGCGGTGCGGACGTCCGCCCGGACAGTGTCCTCGGCGGCGATGAAGTCCCGGCGGGCGCGCTGGTAATCGATCAGCGCCGCCCGGTAGGCGTTGCGTTCCTGCACGCGGTCCAGCGGGGTGTCGAACTCCACCCCGACGTTGAAGTCGCTGTCGTCGACGCGGAAGTCCAGCGGGTTCGTGCTGCCGTCGGCGTTGAACAGCGGCTGGGTGCGGACGTTGCCCTCGGCGACGAGGTTCAACACGCCCTGCAGCGCGTTCGCGGCCAGTTCCAGTTGCCGGCGGGCGTCCGTGACGGCGGCCCGCTGGTTCATCAGGTCCAGCCGGTTCTCCAGCGCCAGTTGCACGGCGGCCTCCAGCGGCATGTCGAACGGGTTGAGCGCGAGCTGTTCCACCCGCAGGCCCGTTTGCACGACCTCCGCCCCGCGGGCGTCCCGCAACAGATCCTGCCGGAGCAGGCCGACGAGGTTCGCCGCCCGCACCTTCGTGCGGGCCGTCACGTCCGGGGCGTTCAGCTCCTCGAGGACCTGCGCCAGTTCGTCCGCCCGGCGGTCGAGGCCGCGGAGCAGCGTGTCCAGCGTGCGGGCGTCGCGGTCGAGGTCGCGGCTGAACCGGGCCTGCTGCAATTCGTCCAGTTCGCTGAGGCGCTGCTCCTCGAAGCTGCGGACGTTCGCCAGGTCGTTTTCCGCCAGGTCCCGCACCACGACCCGGGTCCGCTCGTTCAACTCCGCCAGGCCGCGGACGACCTCGGCGATCGCCGCCGCGGGGATCGCCTCCGCCGCGGCGAGGTTCTCCTGCTCCGACCCGATCAGGTTCAGGGCGGCCCATTCCTGCACGAACTCCTCCACGACCCGTTCGTTGGCCGTCAGGTCCGCGTCGATCAGTTGGAACGGCTCCAGGAAGGATTCGTCCAACGTGACGACCATGTCCGGCGGCAGGCCGAGGTACAGCTTGTAGCTGTCCAGATCGTCCTGCAGGGAGGCTTCGGCCTGTCGCAACTGGGTAATGAGGTTGACGAGGTTGCTCTCCAGCTGGGCGGCGGCCAGCGTGATCGGGTCGGTGCGGATCTGCGTGACCACGTCCGCGGCGGCGTCGCGGAACAGCGGGTCCTCCGAGAGGGCCAGCAGCGCCGCTTCTTCCTCCGCGGTCAGATCGCCGACGACCTGGAGCAGCCCCAGCCCGGCGTCGTACCGGGCCACGCCGTTCAACGCCCCGGCGAAGGGCAGGCGCACCTGGAGCGGCTCGCCGGCCAGCAGGCGGTCCCGCACGGTGGGCGGCGCCTCGCCGGGGTTCTCCGCCTCGCCGACGGGGCGGTCCAGCAGCGCCGGGTCGAGGGCGTCGATCGCCCCCTCCGGCAGCCGGGCCAGCGGGACGGTGAACACGCTGGGCCGTTGCCGGTCCAGTTCGCGGCGCAGTTCGAGCAACTGCTCCGTGCGGCGAATGTTGTCCCGCAGGTTATTAATCGTCTGCACCTGGGTGAGCAGCCCGAGGTACCCACCGCCGGGCCCGGCGGTGGCGGCGTCCGCGAAGAAGACCTTGCGGAACCGGGCCAGATCGCGGACCGCGTACAGCAGGTTCCGCTCCGACTGAGTCAGGGCCTCCAACGTGATCTTCCGCCCGGCGCCGCGCAGCAGCGGCTGGACGAGCGAGTAGCTGATCAGGCTGGCGCTGGCGCTGTCCGCCCCGCCGCCGAACACGTACAGCGTGTTGTTCGTCAGCTCGACGGCCCACTGTCCGCCGGCCGGCAGCAACCGGGAGACGCCGACGTTCGTGGTGATCGAGCTGGTGTCCGACTGCGGGCGCCGCAGGTATTCGTCCCGGAACGTGACCCCCGGCGGGTTCCCGCCGAGGCCGAGGAACCGCACGTCGAAGCGGAACCGCTCGAAGGACAGGGCCAGCGCCGCCAGATAGACGTCCTCCAAGACGGTCTGGTATTCCCGATTATGAATGTACGCTAGTTCGATCGCCCCCGGCAGGGTGAGGTCGTGCACCGCCGGGAGGAACGGGTTGCCGGCGTCCAGATCGGACCCGCCGACGTCCTCGGTCGGCTCCAGGCCGGCGAACTCGCCCTCATCGGGGACGAGACTGGCCGCTGCGTCGCCGGCGTCGAGCGGCCCGCCGCCGAGCGCGGCGCCAGGCACGGCGAGGTTCTGCTCCGACGGGCGCCGCAGCGGGGCGGTGTCGTCCAGATCGATCAGTCCGGTCTGGAAACTCGCCCGCTGCACGCCGCCTTCGCCGCCGTCGCTGGAACCGCGGGCGGCCCAGGCGGCGTTCAGACCGGCCCGCGTCAGGCCGAACCGCTCCAGCCACAGCGGGTTTTCGATGAACGGCGTGTAGCCGTAGGTCTCGTGCCAGTCGTCGTCCCCCTTGATCCGCCCGAAATCGCCCATGCGATCCATAAAGCGGTTGGCGGCGGGATCGTCCGGCGGGACGGGTTCGCAGTCCGGGTGGTTCGGATCGAAGAACCGGCTGCGGGGGTCGGGGATAATGTCCAGCCTCGGCGGGGCCCAGCGGGGGTCCTGGCTCTTCTCCCAGGCCAGCCCGTAAGCCTCGGCGTCGGCGTTCTGACGCCAGAACGCCTTGCCGCAGCCGATCGGCAGGCAGACCGTCGCCGCCAGCAGGACGAACCCGCAGGCCCGCCGCCCCGTGGCGGAAACGCCCGTGGCGGGAACGCCCGGGGAGCACGCAAACCGGCGGCGGTCACGGCGGCGGAACATGCGGCGGGCGCGGCAGGGGGCGGACAACAAAAGAGTCTCCGGGAGTCAGATGATCCCCGGAGACTCTCTGGAATGAGTCGAAAAGAGTCGCTCAGGCGACTTTGCGGCGTCGGCCGGCGTCGGCGTCGGTCTGCTGCACGCCTTCCAGCAGGCAGCTGAGGGCGTCGCACAGACCGTCCCGCTCCTCGTGGGAGAGAGCGATGCACAGTTCCTTGGCGGCCTCGGCCCGGGCGGCTTCGGCGTGTTCGAGGGCTTCGCGGCCGGCGTCGGTCAGCAGCAGCACCCGTTTGCGACGGTCGCTCTTGGGGTGCAGGCGGTAGACCAGCTTGCCGGTCCGCATCCGCTCCACCAGCGTGGAGACGCTGCTCTCGCACTGGCCCAGCGCCGCGGCGAGCTTCGCCTGGGTGCAGCCTTCCGGGGCGCTGTCCTGCACGACCCGCAGGGCCATGTAGCGGGCGTCGGTCATCTTCATCCCGGCGAACCGGGCGTCGAGCACGCCCCGCACCCGGTGGCCGAGCTTCATCAGCGTGTCCAGCACGCGATTGGCGGCGGCGTCGGCCGGGGAGAGGTCCGGGGCGGGAACCTCCTGGGTCGGGCCGATGCTCCCGGCGATCTGAGCGTATTCCTCCCGCGGGCCGGTCGGGCTCGTCGGGGCGGCGTGGCTCGGCTGGGAGGCGAAGCGGTGCTCCGCCGGGATCGTCGCCGGGCCTTCGGGGCGGGCGGCGTAGGCGGGCTGAGCCGGCCGGGCCGCCTGCGGCGCCGGAGCCGCCGGACGGGCGAAGGGCACCACCGGGGGGTGCTCCACCCGTTCGCCCTGGGAGGCGTTCGAGCCGGAGTAGTATTGCCCGGAGCTGTAGGGCGAGCCGCTGACGACCGCCCCGCGGCCGGCGGTGACGGCGGCGACCGCCGGCCCGGTGAAGTAGGAGGCCTGCGGGCTGTTCGCCGGCAGGGAGGTCACCGCCCCGGAGGGCCGGCTGAACGCCGGGACCGGCGAGGCCGGTTTCCCGGACAGGCTGGCGGGCGGCACGGTGACCGGCCGCGGCGGGTGCGGCGGCGCCGCGGCCCGGGCAGCGGCGGAGACCGGCGGATGTTCGACGTGACCGCCGGAAGTGGAGGCGGCGTGATCGTTGGGGGTCGCGGGCGGCATGGGGGACTTTCGCTCGTCCTCGAAGTCGGCCGATCGTGGGCGCCCGACCGAAGGGGCCGGAGCGATCGGGGTTGGTGGGGGCGCGAACCGCCCGCACACCCGGTATCGACCGTTCGGTCACGCGGCATGAGGCGACTTTGCCGATTCTGTCGACGGAGCCGGATTCGCCCCCGAACCCCTTCAGTTTCCGCCTCGGCTGTGCGGGCCGTTTCCGCGGCAGGCGTGCGGGCCGGGCGAGCGTCGTCGGCGGCGGGTACAGTGACCCGCCCGTTCGCCCCGTCCCCAAATCCGTCTCGTCGCGTTGCGCCTGCTTGTCGAACTCCCGCCCGAACGCGCCGCCCGACTGACGGACGTCCTGGTCGCCGAGGGCGTGGCCGCCCAGTTCCGCCCGAACGAGTCGGTCGGCCCCGGCGCCGGGGAGGCCGCCGTCTGGGTGGTGGAGGAGGACGACATGCCGGCCGCGAAGGCGACGCTCGCCGCGTTCCTCGACGACCCTAATGCCGAGCGGTTCGCCGCCGCCTCGAAACAGGCGGACCGTCTGCGGGCCGCGGCGGAGAAGGAGCGGAAGGCCGCCGCCAAACGGGTGCATCGCGGCCGGGACACGTTTCGCGACGCCGCCAGCGGGGCCCCGCTGTGGAAGCGGGCGCCGGTCTGTGCGGGGTTGATCGGGGCCTGCGTCGTCGTCGCCCTGTTCGGTTGGGGCGGGATGGACGACCCCTGGAGCCTGTGGAGCCGCCAGGAACCGCTGATCCACTGGCTCTGGATCACGGAACACAGCATCGTCCCCGTGCGGCCGGGCTGGGTGCGGCTTCAGTTCGACACCCTCGGCGAAACGCTCGCCCAGGGGGAGGTCTGGCGGGTGTTCACGCCGGCGCTGCTGCACGCCAACCCGATTCACCTCGCCTTCAACATGAGCTGGCTGGTCGGCCTGGGAGCGATCCTGGAGGGCCGCTTCGGCTGGTGGCGGTTCCTGCTGGGCGTGTTGGCGGTCGCGGCACTGTCAAACGTCGCGGAGTACTACGCCGATATGCGGTTCGGCCTGCCCATCCTGGGGCTGTTCGATTTCGAGCCCAGCCCCCGCTTCGGCGGCTTCAGCGGGGTGGCGGTGGCGCTGTTCGGCTTCGAGGTCGGCCGCAAACGCGGCGGGCGGCCGCTGACCACGCTGTCGACCAATTCGACCTTCTTTATGCTGGCGTTCCTGGTGCTGTGCCTGTCGGGCAGCATCATCGCCGTCGCCAACGTGGCCCACTTCTCCGGGCTGGCGCTGGGCTTCGCCGCCGGGTTCATCTCGGCGAAGCGGGAGGGGCGGCCCCGTCGGTCGCTGACTTCTTGAGCGGCTCCAGGTCCGCCGCCCACAGCATGTGGGCCGGCGTGCGGCGGTCGAAGGTGTAGCTGGCCCGCTCCTTCCGCGACGTGCCGTCCGGGCTGGGCCGGGTCACGGACAGGACCAGCGTGTTGTGCTGAGCCGGTTCGACGTTCAGCCGCACCCGGTCCGACACCGTCACGCCCTCCCAGCCGCCGGGCAGGGGGACCTCGAAGTAGACCCAGCCGACGCTGATCCCGACCTCTTTCCCCACGTACTTCAGCGGCGCCGGGGCGGGGGCTTCGTCGTCGGTCGGGTCCGGGTCCGGCGGGGTGACGACAAAGGCGGTCCGCAGCCAGGCGGCGACGGCGGCGTCGGAGGCCTCGGCGTCCAGATCGACCGACCGTCCGGCGTGGCGTTCGACGACCTCCTCCAACTGGGCCGGCGTGATCCGCAGGGCGACTTCGAGGGACTGGCTCTGCGGGTTCCACTCCGCCTCCGCCAGCGTAACGTGCTGGGGATGCACGGCCCCGGCGAGGAGGGAACAGCAGGCGGCGAGAATCAGGCGGGCGGGCATGCCCGCAGTTTAATCGGGTTCCGACCAGAGTGTCGGGGGTCGCCGCCGCCGAGAGGCGGCGTGTGCCCGACTCCTCGCGCCGCGCCGCCTCTCGGCGGCGGCGAACCGGGGCGCCACGGAACGATCAGGCCGAGACGCCGAAGCGGTCGGCGGCGTGCGGCAGGCGGGCCCGCAGGGCGGCGGCGAGTTCGGCGGCGCTCCGGCGGCCCACGCCCGCGGCGAAATCGCTCGCCGCGGCGGTGAAGTCGGCGTTCTCGGCCAGCAGGAACTCGCCGCCCTCCTCGTCCGCCGAGAGATCGGCGGCCGCCGCGTCGTGCAGTTGGACGGCCAGGCGGAACGTCTCCCAATCGCCCAGCGCCGCGTAGGCCGGCGCCGCGAGGCCGTCGATCCGGGTCAGTTCCCGGTCCAGCGTGGCGGCGTAACGCTCCAGCGCCGCGGCCTGCGAGGGGCGGCCCCAGTGGGAGTCCAGCAGGTCGCCCAGCCGCAGCACGGCGGCGGCGGTGTGGGTCAGGTCGGTGTCGTGCAGCGGGTCGATCGCGGCGGCGGCGGCGGGCAGCAGGGCGTAGTCCGCCCCGGCGACGCGGCCGACGCGGCGTTGGAACCGGCCCGGGGAGCACGGCCCGGTCTCCGGCGCCGCGTGCACCGACCGCCCGTGCCGCTCCGCCAGCCCGCCCCAGCCGACCAGCCGGAACGGGTCCGCCCAAGCGCCGTTCGAACCGTCGCCGTTCGCCCCGGCGACGCCCGGAACAGGCTCCTCAAACAGGCCGGAGCGGGCCACGCTGGCGGTGCCGTCCGCGAACCGCAGCTCGCGGTACCAGCCGTCCGCGAAGACGTGGTGCACGATCGCTTCGTCCGCGGGGTCGTTCTGGTCGGCGATCGGCAGGTTCGGCGGGTCCAGCGCGCTGAGGTGGGCGAACGTCAGTCGCGTGCGGGAGGCGAGGGTGGAAAGCCCGTCCGGCAGCCCCAGCAGACCGGCGAGGCCGGCGTCCCCATCGGTTCGCCCCGTCCCGCCGGGGGGGCCCGCGTCGATCAGAAAGTCCGCCTCGATCCGCACCGGGCTGTCGGGTTTGTGCACGAAGCCGGCGGGGGCGACGCCCCGTTCGTCGCGGGTTCCGGTCAGCAGGTAGCCGCCCCCGGAGCGGCGTTCGGCGGAGTGCAGGGCGGTGCGATCGAAAAAGACCGCGTCCGCGGCGACGGCCCGGGCGGCGGCGAAGGCGTCCACGTCCCCCCGGTGCCAGAGGGCGCCGCCGAGGCCGACGGCGGGCACGATCAGCGGGGCGCCGGCCTCCTCGCCGCCGCCGTTCCCCCCGACCGGGCCGACGGGCGCCCACACGGTCCCGCGGTGGCGGCCGGACCGCACTCCGGGGCCGCCGCGGTCCCCGTCCGCCGGGTCCAGCAGGGGGGGGAGCCAGTTCAGGCGGTAGCGCTCCGCCAGCGCCGTCAGCAGGGCGGCGGCGTACGGCGTGAGCGTCTCCCCCAGCGCGAACCGCGGCAGTCGGCCGGAGTCGATCAGCGCCACGCTGCGGCCGCAGGCCCGCAGGCAGCAGGCGATCAGGCTGCCGCCGAACCCGGCGCCCAGCACGGCGACGTCGCACCGCAGCCGATGGGGCGGGGTGCGATCCGGGGGGAACGGCGGGTCGAACATTGACGGACGACGGGGACGAACGGGGGGCGGACGCCCCACGAGGCGGGGCGGACGCCCCCATCATGCCGCTCGCCCCGCCCCGCGACACCCCGAACCCGCCCCCCTTCCGACGCAGCCGTAATCCCGCGGCCCGACGCGGCGGTCGTGACGGCGCCCCGCCGCTATAACGATTCGCGGCCGCGGGTCGCTTGGACGCGGTTCGCCCGCCGTTCTGAACCGCCCCAGCCCGCCGCCGATGTTTCGCATCCTCTCCCTCGACGGCGGCGGCCTCCGCGGGGCGTTCGGCGCCGGCTTTCTGGCGGCGCTGGAGCGGCGAGTCGTCCCGGCGAACGGCAAGCCGCTGGCGGCCCACTTCGACCTGCTGGCCGGGACCAGCACCGGGGGCATCCTCGCCTGCGGGTTGGCGTCCGGCCTCACGGCCCAACGGCTCGTGCAGTTCTATCGGGAGCAGGGGCCGGAGATTTTTCACGCCCGCGAGCCCTTCCGTCCCCGCACCAGCGTGCGGCCGCTGTATCCGCTGGCGAGTCGGCTGTTCTGGCAGAAGACCGGCATGCCGATGGACGAACTGTTCCGGGCCCGGTACTGCCCGTTTCACCTCGCCGACGCCTTCGTCACCGCCTTCGGCGACCGCACGCTGGGCGAACTGGACGCCGCCCGGCTGATCGTGCCGGCGGTGAACCTGTCGCGGGGCCGCATCCACCTGTTCCGGACCGGACACCTGCCGGGGGGGCGGGGCTGTCAGCGGGAATTAAAGCTCGTGGACCTGCTGGTCGCCGCGACCGCGGCGCCGACCTATTTCCCGCACAAGGTGATCGACGGCGAGGCCTACTGCGACGGTGGCGTGTGGGCGAACAACCCGACGGTGCTGGCGGTCGCGGAGGCCGTCGCCCTCACCAGCGGCGCCGCCGGTCTGGAGGACGCCGCGCACGATCGCCGCTCGGACTATGAGAAGGCGGTCGACGTGACCGGGATCGAGGTGCTCTCCCTGGGCACCGGCCGGGCGACCTACTCCCTCAGCCCGCCGGGGGCGGACGCCGGCAGCCTGTACTGGGCCCGGCATATCGCGGACGTGATGGGCCACAGCATGCAGCAGGGCACGGAGTTGCCGGCGGAGTTCTTCCTCGGCGACCGCCTGATGGGAGTGAACTTCGACCTGCCGGACGTCACCTGGCGGCTGGATGCTGCCGACAAGCTGGAAGCCCTGTTCGACCTGGGCGAAGCCGCCGCCGCGGAGGTGGGGGACGAAGCGATCGCCCGGTTCTTCCCCGCTGCCTCGGCCGCTGTGTGAGGGGGCGATCCACAGTTCGTTGACGGGACCGCGGCCGACGCGGCAAGGTCGGCGCTGCCCGCCCGCTCCCCGATGAAACGCCCCGATGTCGTTCGCCCGTCTGTCGCTGTTTGGACTCGCCGCCGCGCTGCTCGCGGCGCCCGCTGGCTTCGCTCAGGAACCCGCCGGCGAAGAGCCCGCGAAGCAGGCCGGGCCGCGGGTTTACCTCATCGGCAACAGCCTGACCGCGGACACGCTGCCCAGCCGGCTGGACGGGACGGACGCCGGGCTCGTCCAGTGGCACATCTACTGCGGCAAGAACCTGACGTTCATCCGCGAGAACCCCGACGGGCACTGCGTGCAGAGCTCGACCCCCTGGCCGCAGGCGCTGGCGGAGGGGGATTACGATTTTCTCTCCGTCCAGCCGCACCACGGCACGACGCCGGCGGAGGACGCGGCGATCATCGCGGAGTTCGCCGCGCAGCAGCCGGACGCCGTCGTCGTGCTGCACACCGCCTGGACGCACCTGGCGAAGTTCGCCGCCGCCTACGAGGCGAACGACGCCGACGGCCCGATGCAGCCCAGCCCCGCCTATTTCGACGCCGTCTTGAAGAAACTCCGCACGGCGCTGCCCGGCCGGGAGATTCGTACGACGAACTGTTACGAACTGCTGTACGCCCTGCACGAGGACATTGAAGCCGGCCGCGGCCCGTTCAAATCGCTGGACGACGTGGGCCGCGACGCGATTCACATGAACCACGGCCCCGGCCGCTACCTGATGCACAACGCGATGCGGCGGGCGCTCGGCCAGCCGCCCAGCGCCGCGGGGTTCGAGCTGGAGCCGGAGGTGAAGGCGTATTTGGACGAACAACTCGCCGCCCACGGCTGGCGCCCGCTGGCGAAGTGACGGGCGCACGGGCGGGGCGGCAATATGGACGGGCGGCGAACTGATGCGACCGTACCGGCCGGCCGGAGGAAGGGCCGCGGGACGCGTTCGCGGCGGGAACGGAGCGGCGGGGGGGCGGCGGGGGGATTACGGTTTGCGTGCCCCATGCCCGTCGACCGCCCCCCGCCGGATTCCCCCGCTGAGGACACGGCCCCCGCTCCGGCGCCGTTCCGATCGCTGGGCGAGTACGCCTATCCCGCGATGCCCGCGGACGATGCGGTGCGGTCTTGGTGGTCGCGGCTCAGACAGGTCTTTGTAGCCGTGGAGGAGTCCGCCCCGCTGATTGCGGAGGACCGGCTGCAACGGGCGACCGACGGCGGCTTCGCCCCCGGCCGGGCCCGGCCGTCCTGCGACCCGTTGCGGCGGGAACTGGACGCCGCCCTCACGGACTGGGCCACGGGCCCGCCGGACCCGTTCGTGCCCCGGCTGCAACTGATCGTGCTCCCGCCCGGCGACGGCGACGGCGACGAGGAGGGGCTGCTCGCGGCCTGGGCGAAGCGGCATGGCCTGGACGTGCTCGCCCCGCCGCCCCGCGACGGCAAGGGCGGCTTCACCGCCCCCACCTCGCGCCCGCCGGACCTGCGCCCCCAGCCCCGCGACGACGAGCCGGCGGGGCGCGAGCCCGCGGGGAGCGAACGCGGGGCCGAGGCGGACGCCCGTCCATTGGTCGTGCCGCGGTTGGAGCGTTGGTTCCTGCGTCGCCACAACGGGCTCGAACCGGTGCGGACGTTGTTAAAGGCGATCGACCGAGCGGACCGCCGGGTCGTGATCGGCTGTAATAGTTGGGCGTGGGCGTTTCTGAAGATCGCCGTGGACGCCCACCTCGTGCTGCCCGCCGGCCGCACGTTCGTCGCCTTCGACGCCGAACGGTTGTCCGAATGGTTTCGGGAGATGGCCGCCGACGGTTCGTCGGATCCGGTCTCCTTCCGCCTGTCCGCCACGGGCGGCCACGTCTTGAAGCAGGGAGAACAGGAGGACGCGTCGAACGGAGACGCGCCGAACGGGGCGGCGACGAACTATTACCGCACGCTCGCCGCCCGCAGCTTGGGGGTGCCCTGGGTGGCGTGGGACCTGTGGCGCCGCAGCCTTCGCTCGGAAAACCTTTCACATCGGCAGGCGGAACAGGACGCCGCCGCCGGCAACGGGGCCGCCGCGAACGGGGCCGACGAGTCTGCCTCGCCCCCCGACGACCCGGAGCGGCAGACGCTGTGGGTCGCCGCGCTGGAAGAGTTCACCTTGCCCGCGCGGCACGAGCCGGACGCCCTGCTGATGCTGCAGTCGCTCCTCATTCACGGCCCGCTGACCGAGGCGGAACTGTTCGCCACCCTGCCGGCGTTGCAGTGCGGCGGGGCGGGGGTGCTGTCGGCGCTGGCGGGGGCGGGGTTCGTCAGTCGGTCCGGGAACCGGGTGGCCTGCGCCCCGGCGGCGTACCCCTCGGTCCGCGCCGGTCTGTCCGCGTCCGGCTTTCCGTTGGACACGCTTTGATGGCCGTTCTCTGGTGGACGCCGTGATTCCCCACGCTCAGAACTCGTCCGCCGAACCGGCGGAGGACGAACCGTCGGCCGCTTCGTCCCCGACCCCGGCGCCGCCGGCGCCGCCCGAGCCGGACGCCCCCCCGGGGGACGCGCCGCCCCCCAACGGGGCGAAGGCCGAGAACGCCGTCGCGTCCGAGGGTGCCGGGGAAACGGATGCGGCGGACGACCTGTCCACCGCCGCTGCGAACGCCGCCGAAGACTCCGCGGAGGGCGTGGCGAACGCCGTCGAAGACTCCGCGGAGGGCGTGGCGGACGCCGTCGAAGACTCCGCGGAGGGCGTGGCGGACGCCGTCGACACTGTCAAAGACGCCGCGGGAACCACCGCGGGGGAGGGGGCGGAAAAGACCGTTCGCCTGCTGAACGATTTTCAGGACATCAGCTTCCTGCAGATCGGGCTGATCGTCGCCGGCACCTGGCTGGCGATCTGGCTGATCCGCAAGACGCTGCCCTATCTGGCCGACCGCGGTCCCAGCCAGTTGCGGCTCACGCTGCTGGGACTGGTGCCGATCGCCCGGTTGGGGCTGCTCACGCTGGCGATCCTGTGGGTCGGAAGAATTATCTTCATTGTCACCCGGGAGAACGTGCTGTTCGTCGCCGGGGCGGCGAGCGTCGCCATCGGCTTCGCCTTCAAAGACTACGTCAGCAGTCTGATCGCCGGCATCGTCGCCGTATTCGAGAAGCCCTACCGCCCCGGCGACTGGGTGAAGCTGGGCGATCATTACGGGGAGGTGATGGGCGTCGGCCTGCGAACCGTGGCCCTGCGGACCCCCGCGGACGACGCCGTGTTCGTGCCGCACTCGACGATCTGGACGGAGAACGTCGCCAACTCCAACGACGGCGCCCGCACGCTGATGTGCGTGGCGGACTTTTACCTCGCTCCCGATCACGACGCCGAACGCGTGCGGGCGGCGCTGACGGACGTGGCCCTGACCAGCGCCTACCTCGGCTACGAGCAGTCCGCCGTCGTGATGTTGGCGCAAACCCCCTGGGGCACGCATTATAAAGTCAAGGCGTACCCGTTCGACATGCGGGATCAGTTCGCGTTCATCAGCGACCTGACGGTCCGCGGCAAACAGGCCGTCGCCGAGGCCGGCGGCGTCGAGGCCGCCGCCCCGGCGTCGGCGCCGGCGCTAGCCTGACGCCGTTTGGCCGAACCAGCGTTCCAGCCCCTCCCGCACGCCGGCGGCGGCGACGCCGGTCGCTTTGTGCAGGTGGGGGTGATCGTGGTTGAGCAACTCCGGCAGGGCATTGGCGACGGCGACGCCGCGGAAGTCCCCGCGGAACATCGCCGCGTCGTTGCCGCTGTCCCCGGCGACGATCACCCGCTCCGGCGGCACGCCGAACCATTCGGACAGGAACACCGCCGCGTTCCCCTTGTCCGCCGCGACCGGCAGCACGTCGAGGTCCCGGGCGGAGCTATAGACGATCCGGGCCGCCACGCCGGCGTCCTGCACGCGGCGTTCGATCATTTCCAACTCCCCCGGCCTGGCCCGCGGCAGGTAGTAGCTCGCTTTATAGTCCGACTGGAACTTCTCCGGCTGGACGATCAGCCGCGGGACGACGGCGAGGGCGTAGCGGACGGCCTCGCCGTCCCAGTTCTCGAACGTCGCCGGCCAATCGGCCAACGGTTCGGGGAACTCGCCGAGGTGATCCCGAACGAAGATCTCCGTGCCGACGCCGCCGATGACGGCGTCGGGGGTGGGCAGATCGGTGGCGGCGACGCTCTCCAGCACGCTGGCGGCGAACCGCCCGCTGCTGAGGACCAGCCCCAACTCCCCCCGTTCGCGGCGTTCCGTATAGAACGCCGCGAAGTCGCGGAGGGCGGCCGCGTCGGCGCTGGCGGCGTCGGCGTGGTCCGGCCCCAGCAGGGTGCCGTCCACGTCGGAAATCAGCAGCCAGTCCAACCGGGGAGCGTGGGCATTGTCAGGGGCGGGGCCTGCGCCGCTCACGCGATCGCCTCCAGCACCGGCTCCGCTGGCATGGCGGCCTCGACGGGGGAGGCGCCCGCTCCCGGCCGCTCGCGGTCGGTCGTCTCCGTGGCGAGCAGCGGCGGCGCCGCGGCGGCGTATTTGCCCAGCCCCACGGAGGCGGCGGTTTCCTGCTCCGCAGGGTCGTCGACCTGATCCAGCAGGTTCAGGACCTGCTGGGCGACGCCGGTCCAAGTGAACTTCGCCCGGGCCTTCTGCGAACCGTACTTCGCCAACTGATCGCTGACCCGCTCGTGGGTGAGGATCTGGGCGATGGCGTGGCCGTAGGCGTCGGGATCGAACGGGTTGGCGTAAAGGGCTTCGAGGCCCCAGACCAGCAGCGGCCACAGGCCGCCCTCGGTGGTGACGACCGTGGGGGTGCCGACGGCCATCGCCTCGACGGCGGTCATGCCGAAGGGTTCGTACCGGCTGCACAGGGCGAAGACGTCCGCGATGCGGTAATAATCCGCGAGCTGATCGTCCGGCACGTAACCGCGGAACTCGACGCGGTCTTCGATGCCGAGGTCCGCGGCGATCTCCTCCAGTTCGGCCTGGAGCTCCTTTTCCTGCTCGTTCAATTCGTCCGAGCCGACGGCGAGGATCAGCTTGGCGTCCTTCACCCGGTCGAACACCGCGGGCATCGCCTTGAGCAGCAGGTCGTAGCCCTTATTGCGGGCCAGCCGACCCAGAGCCATCACCGTGGGGCCGCTGGCGTCGTACTCTTCCTTCAGCGCGTTGCGGGAGGCCCGGGAGACGGGGAAGAAGCGGGTGTCGTCGTAACCCGGGGGGATGACGGCGACCTTGCCGGGCGGGGTGTCGTAATCGTGGCCGGTAATCAGGTCGTATTGCTGACCGGTGGTGGCGATCACGACGTCGCACTCGTCGAAGACCGTCTTCTCCTCGCGGATGCGGTGGGCGAAGTTGTATTTCTTTTCCAGCTCCGCCGGGTCGCCGTCCATCTGCGACTGCTTCCACGCCCCGATGCTGTGCGGCGTGAACAGGTGCGGCACGGCGAGCCGGTTGCTCAGGGCCTGTCCCGCGAGCCCGGCGTCCCAGTAGTGGGAGTTAATGAACTGGTAGGTCAGTCCCTCTTCCGCAAAGTAAGCGGCGGCGTTCTGCACCCATTCGGGGATGTGGTTGCACAGAATTTCCTTCGGAATGAAATCGTTTCCGCCGCAGGCGAATCGCAGCACGCGGACGCGTTCGTCCACCTCTTCGATCGCGGGCTGATCTTCAAATCGCCGGGTGGCGATATCGACTTGATAACCCAGGCGGGCGAGGTGCTTGGACAACTCCAGCACGTAAACGACCTGTCCGCCGGTGTCCGGCTTGCCGAATTCGGGCTCCGCGGCGACGTAGCCGTGGGTGGAGATCATTAAAATGCGCTTTTGCGCGCGGGCGGCCATCGGAGGCGCTGCTCGTTCGAGGAAAGAACAGGGCCGACCCTACTGGCTCCGCATCCGGCGCGACAGGGGCCGTTCCTGATGGCGCCGCCGGGGATGAGCTTCGGGGAAGCTCAGCCCCGCCCGCCCGGGTCGTCCCTGCCCGGGTCGTCCCCGCGGTGATCGTCGGGGGCGTCGGCGTGGCGCCGGGAGTACCAGTTCATTAGCGGGGTCGCGGTGAAGCCGTGCAGCAGCACGCTGGCGGCGATCGTGAGGATCGCGCAATTCGCCAGGAAGTCGGAGGTGTCCGGCAGCGCTTCGGAAATGCCCAGCCCGAAGGCGTGCGAGAGGTAATAGATCGTGCCGATCCCCCGGATGCCGAACCAAGCGGTCAATCCGCGCTGCGGGCCGGTGAGGTCGCAGAACCAGGTCGTCGCGTAGACCGCGAGCGGCCGGGCCGCGAACAGCACCGCCGCGGCGAACAGCCACGCCCGCCAGTCGGTGACGCGGGCCGGGGAAAGCAGCAGCCCGATCACCACCGCCAGAAAGAGCTGCACGACCCGCTCCAGCGCGTCCGCCACGCGGGTCTGCTCGCGGACCAGTTCCTGTTCGGGCGGCGTGTCCTCCGTGCCCTCCGCCGGTCCGGGGCCGTCGGCGGTTTCCGGCTGGTTCATCTCCAGCCCCCGCAGCGCCACGGCGCCGGCGAACACGGCGAGGAAGGCGTAGGTGTCGATCAGCAACGCCAGCCCGTAGGTCAGCCCGATCAGACCCAGGGTGAGCAGTTCCTCGGCGCCGGGGCCCGGCTTCAGCCGCTTGCGACAGAGCAGGATCAGCCAGCCGAACGCCCGACCGGCGAGGACGCCGAAGACCAGCCCGCCGCCGATCTTCCACAGGCAGTCCACCGCCAGCCAGCGCCACAGCCCCTCGCCCAGCGGGTGCAGTTCCTTGTCGATGATCTGGCCGATCAGGCCGACGGCCAGCAGCACGAGGGGGAAGGCGGTGCCGTCGTTGAAGCCGGCCTCCCCGGTGAGGGCGAGGCGGAGGCGGTCGTAGTCCTCGGCGTCCTCCAACTGCACCTCGTCCGCCAGCACCGGGTCGGTGGGGGCCAGCACGGCGGCCAGCAGCAGCGCCGCGGAGAAGGGCAGGCTCAGCATCACGTTGCCGATCCCCGTGACCAGCGCGACGGTGGCGATCATCGTCAGCGAGGCCAACACCACGGGGGTGATCCACCGGCGGTCCCGAATGGGCAGCCGCATTTTCATTCCCGCCGCGTACAGCGAGACGATCACGGCGACCTCGCTGAGCACCTCCAACAGCGCCACGTCGCGGGTCCACTCCAGCGAGATCAGCCCCAGCCCCAGCGGGCCGATCCCCAACCCCGCCGCCATGTGCAATTGCGGCGCGGAGATCCACGGCCGCTTCAGCAACGGGGCGAGCAGACCCATCGACGCCGTCAGCAGCCCGACGACGATATACCAGAGGACGTGTTCGGTGAGCATGGGGGAGGGGCGAGGAGAACGGCGTAAGGCGTCAGCGACGGGGGCGATGCGGATTTACTGACGCCTCGCCTCTTTCCCCTCGTGTTCCCGCTCACGTCAGGGTGGCGTGTTCCGGGTCGACGTGCAGGGAGTGACAGGCCTTCACGAAGCTGGCGGCGCTCCAGGCCTGATAGGCCTTGCCCATCGGCCGGCCGGTCTGGCCGTGGTGCCATTCGTTGAACTCCCACTCCCGACCCACGCCCAGTTTGCAGCACTCGGCCAGCTTGACGAGTTCCCGTTTCGCCAGGTCCTTCATGCCGAGCTTATGGATATATCGGCACCACAGCCCGCCCACGAACGGCCAGATCCCGCCGTTGTGGTAGTGGTGTGGGAGGTTGAGCAGGTTGACGGTGAAATAGTCCTTCCACTCCCGGTCGCCGCTCTGCACGACGGGGTAAAGGTTCTCCACCGGCCAGGGGTCGGAGACGCCCACGCCCCACAGGAAGCGGAAGGTCATCAGGGCGCGGTCTTTATCGACCAGGCCGGTGATATATGCCAGCAGGTTGGCGTAGACGTCGCAGCGCCAACTAAAGGCGAACGGGGAGACCTCCGCGACCAGATACCGCGCGTCGCCCAGGGCGAACTGGGCGTCGGCGAAACTGGGCAGCGGCACGTTGTGCAGGGGGTTGGGGTCCTCCGGCGGCTCCGCACGAGAGGTGCTGGGCCAGAAGTTTTTGAGGATCAGCCCGCCGACCCGTTTGCCCCAGTTGCGGTATTTTTCGGCGCCGTCGGCGTCGCCGAACCGCTCGAGAATCTCGCCGTAGCACCGCAGGCAGCGGAACCACAGCACTTCGTCGTACAGCACGTGGTAGTTGCGGGCGAACAGGTCGGTCCAGTCGCCGGCCTCGGGAATCTCCAGCAGGCCGTCGCCGTTGCTGTCCTGGGCGGCGAGCCACGCCATCATCGTCGCCAGCTTCTCGCGGTGTTTCTCCGCCAGCGACCAGTCGTTGCGGGCGGCGCAGTAGGCCCGCAGGGCGATGACGACCCACAGCCCGGCGTCGATCGAGGCGATCCCGCCCACCCCGGTGAACTCCGGCCGACCGTCGTCGATCGTCACGTTGCAGGGCACGTGACCGTTCTCGGCGGTGTGGCCCAACAGCGTCTCCAACGTCGCCCGCTGGCAGGCGTCGATGTCCGGGTGCTCTTCGGGGTCGAGGTCCAGCGTCCAGCAGATCGTCTTCGCCCCGTCCCGGGCCCAGACGCTGCGGTAGTTCACGTCGGTCCCGTAGACGGTGTTGTCCGTCAGGGAGCAGGCGGAGAACCCGGCCGGGGTGACGTTCCGCCGCACGGCGTCGACGGCGGCCTCGTAGCCCTCCTCCAGCAGGGCCACTTCCTCCGGGGAGAGCGTCGCGTCCTCGTCGGACTGAAACAGCGGGCGGCGGGGGGCGAAGTCGTCCGGCACGGGCGGGGCTTTGGAAAGCAGAATCGGTCGGGGCGGCGGGGGATGGTAGCGGGGAGGAGGCCCGTCGCCGAGAGACCGCCCGACGCTGGAACGGCGTCGGCCGCGTCGTACGCTCGAATCGTCCCGTTCCCGCCGTCCCGGTTCGTCGCCTCGCCGACCCCTGCCATGAGCACGAAAACCTCAATCTTCGCCACTGTCGGCCTGATCGCGCTGGCGATCGGCGGGGGGCTGGCCTACCTGGCGACGCTGTCCGCCTCGCAGGCGGACCGAGCCGCGGAGCCGCTGGGCAGCGCGATGGCGATTCTCATCGGGGTCGGCGTGGCGATCATCTGGTTCCCCTGGCTGATGCGCTGGCAGAACGGGCGGAAGGCCGCCGCGGCCAACGCCGAGCGGACGAACGCAAAACGGCCCGAACGCCGGGGGCGTCCGGGCCGCTGAGGTTCGACGAACCCGCCGGCGTCTCTACCGCGTCGGGCCGGCTTTGACCGGCCCCTCGCCGTTCGCCCCGTCGCCGGTCGCGCCGGCGCTGGTCGTCTCCGGCGCGCCTTCCCGCAGGTAGGCGATCAGGTCCAGGATCTCGCTTTTCTCCAGCGTGCTGACCAGTTCGTTGGGCATCTCGGAAGTCTCCGACGGCGCCCGTTCGAGGATCGAGGCGGTCGGCACGTTCACCGTCGCCCCGCCGAACGGGTCGGTGCGGACGGTGATGTGATCGCCCTCCTCGGCGGTCACGCGGCCGTTATAGACCTGGCCCTCCTGGGTGAGGATCAGCTCCGACTTGTACTGGTCGGAGACGACCTTGCTGGGTTCGAGGATCGCTTCGAGCAGGTAGCGGGCGTCGAAGCGGCCGCCCACGCCGGTGAGGTCCGGCCCGGTGGAGCCGCCCTCGCCGTCGAAGCGGTGGCACTGGGCGCACTTCGCCGCCGCGTAGGCCTTGCGGCCGGCGTCGAGGTTCCGGCCGTCCATCTGGGCGTTGGGGTCGCCGAAGTCCGGCATCTGCCAGTTCGCCACGAACTGCCGGGTGGTCGCCTCGACGAGGTCCGCCGGCGGAGCCGGGGCGTCGATCACGGCGGCCAGCTTCGTCTTCGCCCCCTCGGGCAGCTTGTCGACGGCGTCCTTCCGGATCTGGGCGACGAACTTCTTAAAGCTGTTCCCGCCGCGGTACTGGGTCTCCGCCAGGTTCAGCCAGCCGAAGAAGGTCTCGTACTGGTCCCCGGTCCACAGGGCGCTTTGGCCGGTGAGGTTCCGCAGCATGAAGGGGTAGAACATCTGGTCGGCCTGCGTGGAGACGTTCCGCAGCCGGCCCATCGCCAGCCCCACGACGCCGCGGGCGCTGGGCGGAATCGGATCGTGCGAGGCCAGGTAGGTCAGCAGCCGCACGGTCTCCCGGTTCACCTTCTCCTCCGGGCTGGGGGCGAGGGCGACCAGCTTCTGGGCGAGGGCTTCGGCCTGTTCGTCGCTGGGGTGGCCGCCGAGGCGGATGAAGGCCAACTGGTAGGCCCGCAGCGCGTCCAGGACCTGCTCCGTGGTCAGGCGGCTGAAGTTCAGGGCGTTCAGCTTGTCGAGCAGCAGGCTGCGGTCCGCCTGTTCGCCGGTGCGGGCGAGGGCGACGGCGCCCTGAATCACCGCGTTGGGACGGGTTTCGTGGGCGAACTCGTCCTTCCACTCGGCGACGTCGTGCCGCTCCAGCGCCACACGGGCGGCGTAGCGGATCGCCCGGTCCCGCGAGCCGAGGTGCGGCCAGAGGGCGTCCACGGCGACCGGCTCCCCGGTCATCCCGCGTTCCAGCATGTGCCGGGTGCGGCGGGCGACCTCGGCGACGGCGTCCACTTTCGGCTCCGTCGGGGCGGCGTCGCCGGTGTATCGAATCCGATACAGTCCGGACTGCGTCCGCCGGCCGCCGGTCGTCATATACAGGCTGCCGTCGTGCGGGTTCGCCGTCAGGTCCGTCACCGGCAGCGGTCGGCCGGAGAGGAAGGTGCGGAAAGTCGCTTCATAGGTGGCGCCGACCGGCTTCATGTTCACCTCGAAGACCCGGCCGTGGGTCCAGTCGGCGAGGAACAGGGCCTCCGGGTCGGGGAAGTTCGTGCCGCGGGCGAACTCCACGCCGGTGGGGCTGCCCAGGCCGAGGTCGACCACGCTGCCGACGCTGTCGGCGTAGTAGTCCGGCCATTTGCCCGTGCCGAACCGCCAGCCGAACTCCGCCCCGCGGACGACGTGGTTCAGCCGCGTCGGCCGATACCAGGGGGTGCCGGTGTCCCATTCCATGTCGGCGTCGAAGGCGAACAGTTCGCCGGCGGCGTTGAAGGCCATGTCGTACGGGTTGCGGAAGCCGGCGGCGTGAATCCGCCAGTCAGTCCCGTCCGGTTTGCAGCTGCCGATCCAGCCCGCCGGGGCCAGCCGTCCGGTGGCGTGGCCGTTGCCGTCCGGGTTGCGGGGCAGGAGCAGGTCCTCGGCGAAGTTCTTCACCGCGGACTCTTCTTCGTTGTAGCCCTCCGGCAGTTTCGTCTCGTTGCCGGCGATGACCCACAGCCGGCCGTCGGCGCCCTCGCGCATGGCGTGCGGGCCGTGCTCGCCGCGGCCGTTGAGGGACTGGAGCTTTTCGACGGCGTCGTAGTGGTCGTCGCCGTCCGTGTCCTTGGCCCGGTACAGGCCGGAGTTGGCGCCGTCGTTGACCATCACGTACAGCGAATCGAAGGCGCACAGCAGGCCGTGGGCCATGCCGGTCTCGACCTCCATCGGGTGCACGTCGATCTCGGCGTCCGGCTGGCCGACCGGCGGCGGGGTGACGCGGTACAGCTTGCCGTACTGGTCGGAGACGATCAGCCGGCCCTTCGGGTCGACGGTCATGCTGACCCACGAGCCCTGTTCCTCTTTCGGAACCGAATAGAGCAGTTCGACTTCGTAGCCGTCGACGACCTCCACCTCTTCCGCCGGGGTGGCGCCGGGGGCGGCGGCGGTTTTGCCGTCCAGCACGTTCCCCCACGGCTGCACGCCCAAGGCGCCGAGGTCCTTGGCGTTCGCCCAGCCCTCCGCCCCGACGAAGCCGGGCGTCGTCCAGCCGGCGCCGGTCGTGCCCGCGGGGGCGACCTTCCAGCTCTTGTCCGAGACGAGCCGCTTCTTGGTGCCGTCGTTGTATTCCAGGTCGAGCACGACCAGCACCGCGGCGATCCCGTCCGCGTTCTTCGCTTCGACGGACAACACCTTCGACCGGCCGCCCGCCAACGCGGTGACGTCCGCCCGGCTCGGGGTCTCCCAGGCTTTATTTTCCAGCACCTTGGTGCCGTCGATCCAGACGGTCGCCGCGTTGTCGGCGGAGACCGTCAACGTGGCGGATTTCGGCCGCGGGCCGCCAGGGAACGCCCGCCGCAGCCGCACCGTTTGGCCGCTGGTGACTTGGCCGTCCGCCCAGATCCAATGGGGTTGGGCGTTCGGCCCGCTCAATTCCTTCAGGGCGGGTTCGTCGGCGGGCGCCGCGAACGCGAGCGGGGCGAGAACCAGTAAAACCGCGGGGGCGAGCATGGGCGGACGGGCAATGCGGGAAGGAAAGCGAATCCGGGCGCGGCCCGGACGCGGCAGTCTAACGGACCCCCGATCGGATCAAAGCGGACCGATGGTCGCACGGGTCCGCCGCCCCGAAGCCGGCTCCGTCAGCGGCCCGTCGGCGTCAGAACCCGCGGGATCGGTCGGCGGGCCCGCTGCAACGCGGCCTGCATCTCCGCCGTCTCGTCCGGCCGCTCCGCCGCCAGATCACGCTGCTGACCGACGTCCTCCGCGAGGTTGTAGAGATGCACATCGCCCTGTTCCCGCGGCGTGTCGTGCTTCTCGAGCCATTTCGGATCAACCCCGCTGTGGTGGCCGGTCTTCGCGTTGATCAGCAGCCGGTCGCCCTGCCGGAAGGCGTAGGCGTTCGGGTTGGTGTTCTGCACGATGGTCGTCCGGCCGGAGGTCGGCGCCCCTTTCAACACGGGCATGAGCGAAACGGAATCCTGATAGCGGGCGCCCTCCGCCGCCGCCGCGTTCGGCGGCAGGGCGGCGCCGGTCGCCTCCGCGATCGTGGCGAACAGATCGACCTGCGAGGTGAGGGCGTCCGTCGTCGCGCCCGGCTCCGTCACGCCGGGCCACCGCACGAAGAACGGCACGTGATGCCCGCCCTCGTGGATGTCCCGCTTCAACCCGCGGAAGGGCGCCGCGGACCAGTGGTCGAACGCCTGTTCCCGGGCGTAGGCGTAGCGTTCCGGGCCGTTGTCCGCGGTGAACACGACCAGCGTGTTCGCCGCCTGCCCGCTCTCCTCCAACGCCGCCAGCAACCGGCCGACGACGTGATCGGTCTCGTGCACGAAGTCCCCGTACGGCCCGGCCTGCGAGGCGCCGTCGAACTTGTCGTTGGGAATGATCGGCGCGTGCGGGGAGGGGAAGGCGAAGTACAGGAAGAACGGCTCGTCCGCCTCGGCCTGCTCCTGGAGGTACTGCACGCCGCGGTCGGCGAGCGTCGGCAGCACGTCGTAGGGGTTCCAACCCTCGACCATAGGCCCGGGGCGGCACTCCCAGTTGCCCTCTTTAATCGGCGGCCAGGTCGACTCATCCTTCATCACGGTCGGGGCCTGCGTGACGCGATCGTCCTCGATCCAGGCATAGGGCGGGAAATTAATCACCGTATCGCCGAAGTAACGGTCGAACCCGACCGCCAGCGGCCCGCCGGGGATCGGTTTCGACCAATCGAACGCCTCCGGCGGCAGCCCTTTTTGCCGACCCTTGCCCAAGGGGCCGACGGCCGGGTTGCGGATCGCCTCCCAGTCCCAGCCGAGGTGCCACTTGCCGATGCAGGCCGTGCGATAGCCGTTCTCTTTGAGCAGACTCGCCAGCGTGACCTGCCCGTCCTCAAAAACCGATCCGCCGAACGAATTCACGATGCCGTGAAAGTCCCGCCAGTGGTGCCGGCCGGTCAGCAGGGCGTAGCGGGAGGGCGTGCAGATGCCGGAGGAGGAATGGGCGTCCGTGAACGTCAGTCCCTCCGCGGCGAGGCGGTCGAGATGCGGCGTGGGGATCTTCGACGCCGGGTTCGTCGCCCCGACGTCGCCGTAGCCGAGGTCGTCCGCGTACAGGATCAGCACGTTCGGCGTCCCCGGCGGATTCGCCTGGGGGTCGTCCGCGGCGGCCCCCGCACACGGGGCCAACAGGGCGAGCAGCGCGGGGACGAGCATGGGCCAGGCAGGATCGAATTCGGCGGGACGCGGCCGGACTGTAGCGTGTCCCGACCCGGTTCGCCGCTGGATCGACGGGCGTTGATGGGCGGGTGACGCTGTCGCGGGCGTCCCGTACACTGTTTGGGCCGCGCGGTTGCGCGGTCCCGCCCCGCCGCCCCGCCCCGGTCCCTCCGCATGCGTCCGTTTGCCGTCGCGGCCCCGCTCGCCGTCGCCTGCCTGACCGCCGCGGGTCTCACCGCCGCCGGCCTCGCCGCGGGACCGGATCGACCCGCCGCCACGGACGCCGCGGCAGGGGAGGCGGTCGCGGAGGCGCCGGTCGACTTCAACCGGGACGTGCGGCCGATCCTGTCGAATAAGTGCAACCTCTGTCACGGCAACGACGGAGCCGGCCGCTCCACGCCGCTGCGGTTCGACACTGCCGAGGGAGCCTTCGTCGAATTAAACGGCGGCGGCCACGCGATCGTCCCCGGCGACCCCGCCGCCAGCGTGATGCTGGACCGCGTCACCGACGAATACGCCCCCATGCCCCCCGAGGGCGAAGGCGACCCGCTGACCCCCGCGGAGGTGGACACCCTCCGCCGCTGGATCGAACAGGGCGCCGAATGGACCGGCCACTGGGCCTTCGAAGCCGTCGTCAAACCGCCGGTGCCCCAAGGTTCGCCGTCGCCGTCAGGCGGCGCGCGTCCCGAGATGTACAACGAAATCGACGCCTTCCTCCATCAAGAACTCGCCGCCTCCGGCCTGCCGGTGAACGGGGAGGCCACGAAGGCCCAGCTCATCCGCCGCGCGACCTTCACCCTCACCGGCCTGCCGCCCACCCCGGCAGAGGTGGACGCCTTTCTCAAGGACGACGCCCCGGACGCCTACGACCGGCTGGTCGACCGGCTGCTGGCCTCCCCCCGCTACGGCGAACGCCGGGCCCGCTATTGGCTGGACGCCGCCCGCTACGGCGACACCCACGGCCTGCACCTGGACAACGAACGCAGCATCTGGCCCTACCGCGACTGGGTCGTGCGGGCCTTCAACGAAAACAAACCCTTCGACGAATTCACCGTCGAACAACTCGCCGGCGACTTATTACCGGACCCGTCGCTGGATCAGCTCATCGCCACGGGCTTTAACCGCTGCAACGTGACGACCAGCGAGGGCGGGAGCATCGACGAGGAATACCGCGTCCGCTACGCCGTCGACCGCACGGAGACGGTGGGCACCGTGTTCATGGGCCTGACGGTCGGCTGCGCGGCCTGTCACGATCATAAGTTCGACCCGATCTCCCAGAAGGAGTTCTACAGCCTCTACGCCTACTATCGCAGCGCCCGCGACGCGCCGATGGACGGCAACGCCCTGCTCCCGCCGCCCAGCGTGCGGGCGGAGGCCCCCTGGCAGACGGCCGAACGCGGACGCCTGCAAAGTGAGATCGCCGCGGAGGAGCACGCCTTTCGCTCCTACGTCGCCGGACTGAATTATGAACCGGCCCCGGAGTCCGTGGAGCCGGTCGACCCCGCGGAGCGGGCGGACTTCCTGTGGGTCGACGACGCCCTCCCCGCCGGCGCCAAGCCGGAGGGGGACGAGGACGACGGCGGCGTGAACGGCTGGAGCTGGTACCCCGAAAGCGAAGGCCCCGTGCAGAGCGGGGCGGTCGGCTGGGAACGCAACACCCGCTATCAGGGCCAGAGCTTCTTCACTGGGGCGACCTCCCCGGTCGTCGCCCGCGAGGGGGACAGCGCCTTCGTGCACGTCTTCATCGAATACGGCGGCAACCCGGGGGCGATCATGCTCCAGGTGCATACGAAGTCCGAGGGCTGGGAGCACCGGGCGATCTGGGGGAATAAAAACGCGATCGGCTTCGGCACGGTCGACACCCCCTCCCGCCTGCCCAAAGGCGGGTTGCCCGAACGTCGGGAGTGGACCCGGCTGGAAGTTCCGCTGAGCGAAATCGGCATCGAACCCGGCGACGAGATCGACGGCCTCGCCTTCACCCAGAAGGGCGGCCACGTCCGCTGGGACGCCGCCGGCTTCCAGACGACCGCGGCCCCGGCGCTCCGCCTCACCGCCGCCCGCACGGCCTGGGAAGCCGCGGTGGCGGAGACGAAGACCGCCGACCGCCTCCCCGCGGAGATCGCCGCCGTCCTTGCCCAACCCGCCGATCAGCGGGGCGACGAAGGGGAGGGCGCCCTCGCCGATTACTTCCGCACCGCGGTCTTTCCGCAGATCGAGGAGCGGTTCACGTCGCACGAAACGGAATTAGGCGCCCTCCGGGCTGCGATCAGCCGGCTGGACGCGACCGTGCCCAATACCCTGGTGATGCGGGACGAGGACCAACCCCGCGACGCCTTCGTTCTGGATCGGGGCGAATACGATAACCCGACGGAGCAGGTGTTCCCCGGCACCCCCGCCGCGCTGCCCCCGCTGCCGGAGGACGCCCCGCAGAACCGGCTGACGCTCGCCCGCTGGCTGGTCGATCCGAACCACCCGCTGACGGCCCGCGTCACGGTCAATCGCATCTGGCAGCAGCACTTCGGCACGGGGCTGGTCCGCACCAGTGAGGACTTCGGCTTTCAGGGCGAATGGCCCAGTCATCCGGAGTTGCTGGACTGGCTCGCCGCGGAGTTCATCGAAAGCGGCTGGAACGTCAAGGCGCTGCACCGGCGGATCGTCACCTCCGCCGCCTTCCGCCGGGCCTCGGCCGTCGGCCCGGACCAGTTGGAGGCCGACCCGGACAACCGCCTGCTGGCCCGCGGGCCGCGTTACCGGCTGGACGCCGAAGCGATTCGCGACGCCGCCCTCGCCGTCAGCGGGCTGCTCGTGGAGCATCTGGGCGGCCCCGGGGTGAAGCCGTATCAACCGGACGGGCTGTGGGAGGCGGTCGGCTACACCGACTCCAACACCGCCAAGTTCCAGCGGGACGACGGCGCCGCGCTGCACCGCCGCAGCCTCTATACGTTCTGGAAACGCACCAGCCCCCCGCCGAGCCTGTCCACCTTCGACGCCCCTAGCCGGGAGTCCTGCGTGGTCCGCCGCAGCCGCACGAACACCCCGCTGCAAGCGTTGGCGTTGATGAACGACGTGCAGTACGTCGAAGCCTCCCGCCACCTCGCCGCCCGCCTGCTGACCGAGGGCGGCACGACGGACGAAGAACGGCTCAAGCACGGTTTCCGCCTGACGCTCGGTCGGGCGCCGGAGGCGGACGAACTGGCCGTGCTGACCCGGGTGCTGGAGGCCCGCCGGTCCGACTTCGCCGCCGACCCCGCCGCCGCGCAGGAGCTGTTGAGCGTGGGGGCGACGGCGCGAAACGAGGCCCTCGACCCGGTCGAGCACGCCGCCTTCACCCTGCTGGCCAGCCTGATGATGAACACCGACGCCTTCGTGACGAACTAGCCCGTCACGACCGTTAAACTTCAAGAACCGCGCCTCGCCCGCCCCGCTTCAGAACCGTCGCCCGCATGTCCACGATCGTCGAAGCGCCCGATTTTGCGCCGCTCAGTCCGGCAGCGGAAGCGTTATATCGGCAGGCGTCGTCGCTGTCGGAGGGGGACCAGATGGGGCTCGCGGACCGCCTGACGGGCTTTCGTCCAGCCGGCTCCCCCGCTCCGACCGCCGCCGAGCGAGCCGAGCTTGACCGCCGGGTCGCGGGCTTTCATGAAGGCACGGACCCGGGCACGCCTTGGGAGCAGGTCCGCGAACGCATGCAAGCCCTGATTGAAAACCTTTCGGAGGAGGATTCGCAGGGAGCCCTCGGGTGATCGTCCGCACGCACGCTCGAGCCGACGAAGAACTCGCAGGGGCGATCCAATATTATCACCGGGTCGGCGGAGCGGATTTAGCCGTTCGTTTTCTCAAGACCTTCGACGCGGCAATGACTCGGATCGGGGCGGATCCCGAATCGCTGCCGATCTTTTACGAAACCGTCCGCTTCGGTCCCGTCCGTCGCTGCCCCCTCGGACGGCCGTGGCCGTACGACGCCCTGTTTACTGTGGCCCGGAACGCCGTCGCTGTCGTCAGCGTCTGGCATCACCGCAGAGACCCGAAAGACCGCCCGGTCTGACGTCTTCAGAAACCCGAAACGAACCCATGAACGTCCACCCCGCCCGCGAACGCGACCTGCATCTGACCCGTCGCCGGTTCTTCGGCCGTACGGCCGGGGGGATGGGCGCCGGGATCGGGGCCGCGGCGCTCTCCTCGCTGCTCGGTCGCGATTTGGGGGCCGCGGAGGCGGGTTCAGGGACGGGGGGGGCGACCGCCCCCGTCCGCGACGCGGCGGCCGGCGGGCTGCACTTCGCTCCCAAGGCGAAGCGGGTCATTTCGCTCTTTATGAGCGGCGCCCCCAGTCAGCTCGATATGTGGGACTATAAGCCGGAGTTGAACAAGATGTTCGACGCGGACCTGCCGGACAGCGTCCGCAACGGCCAGCGGATCACCACGATGACCAGCGGGCAGGCCCGCTTCCCGCTGGCCCCCAGCAAATACAAGTTCGCCCGCCACGGCAAGCAGGGCGCCTGGATCAGCGAACTGCTCCCGCACACCGCCGGGGTCGTGGACGACCTCTGCGTCGTTAAAAGCATGTGGACGGAGGCGATCAACCACGACCCCGCCATCACCTATATTCAAACCGGCTCCCAGCTGCCCGGCCGTCCCTCCATCGGGGCGTGGGCCAGCTACGGGCTGGGCAGTTTGAACGAGGATCTGCCCACCTTTGTGGTGCTGCACTCCTCCTGGAGCGGCCGGAAATCCGCCCAGGCGCTGTATAACCGCCTGTGGGGCAGCGCGTTCCTGCCGACCCGCCACGCCGGCGTGGCCATGCGGAGCAAGGGCGATCCGGTGCTGTACCTCTCCGACCCCCCCGGCGTATCCCGGGCGGCCCGGCGGGACGTGCTGGACGGGTTGGCGGCGTTGAACCAGAAAACGCTGGACGATTACGGCGATCCGGAGATCGCCACCCGCATCGCCCAGTACGAGATGGCCTACCGCATGCAGACCAGCGTGCCGGAATTGATGGACCTCTCCGGCGAAACGCAGGAGACGCTGGACCTCTACGGCCCGGACGTCAATACCCCCGGCACCTTCGCCGCGAACTGCCTGCTGGCCCGTCGACTGGCGGAGCGGGACGTGCGGTTCACGCAGATCTTCATCCGCGGCTGGGACCAGCACGGCAACATCGCCGGCGACCTGCCCAAGCAATGCCAGGACGTCGACCAGGCCTGCGCCGCCCTCGTCACGGACCTGAAACGCCGCGGCCTGCTGGACGACACCCTCGTCGTCTGGGGCGGCGAGTTCGGCCGCACGGTCTATTGCCAGGGCAAATTGACGAAGGAGAACTACGGTCGGGACCACCACCCCCGCTGCTTCACGACCTGGCTGGCCGGCGGCGGCGTGAAGCCGGGCATCGTCTACGGCGAGACGGACGATTTTAGTTACAACGTCACTGAGAAGCCGGTGCACATCCACGATTTAAACGCCACGATCTTGCATCAACTCGGCGTGAACCACGAGAAGCTCACCTACCGCTACCAGGGCCGCGACTTCCGCCTGACGGACGTGCACGGGGAAGTGGTCCATGACCTCCTCGCCTGAGAGCGGCCGAGCGATCGTCTGCGAAGACCGCTCGTTCGCCCCGCCGGACCGGCCGCGGGCGACGATCGACCCGGCCCGCGGCGTGGTGATTTTTGAACGCTGTCACGTACCGCGGAACTTCCTGTCGGCGGGGGTCGAAGGGGTCCGGGAGGTGCCGTTCGCGGAGATCCGCTCCGCCCGGGAGCTGCGCGTGGGCGGGGGCCGCGGGCTGGGGCTGCGGGCGCTGCTCGGCCTGGGCCGGGTCGCCGGAATGACGGCGACGTCCGCCGGTTCGCTCGCGTCGATTTTCATCGGCACAGTCTCCGGCCGGGCCCGCGTCTTCGCCCACTGGCACAATTTCCCGGCGTTCCGCGAGGCGATCCTCCCGATCGCCGCCGAGTCCCCGCAGGGCGGGGCGCTGGAAGACAACCCGCTGGTCGGGGCCGCCGTCGCCGTGGCAATGCTCGCCGTCACCGCGGGCATCGTCTGGTGGCTGCTGTGACGGGTCACGGCCGGGACGGTGGGCGAACTCACGATGGATGCGTTCTGCCGACTTGGGCCGAGACGGAGTGGATGTTCGATCGCGACGGCAGTCTGCGAGACGTTCTCGTTTTGGAGACGACGGTCGACGATTGGGAACGGCTCCTCGACTTTGTCCGAACCGGTCCCCAAACCTATTCGTACAGTAGTGTCGACGGCAAAGCCGATCTGCCTGCCGCGCAGGAAATCTTTCCGGACGGTCAAAGAGAGGGGCTTCATTTAATGGCCGTAAACCTCGGCGGCTGCACTGCGAACTGCCATTTCTTCTGGACCGGAGATATTGAGTTCGACCTGGATCCCAAAGAAGTCACGACCGCGGAGCGTGCCGCGGCGGTGTTCGCCTGGATGCGAGATCTCGGCCGGGAACTGGGCAAACCGATTCGCCTGACCCCTGAAAACACAGAGGAGTACGTGCTGGCGGCCTACGACCCGGCGACTGACAGCTTCGACTTCAGGGGGTCGGCGGGGCCGTTTCCTTCGCCGTAGACCCGCCAAGAACATTCAGCGCCTCGAACCGCACCGCCGTGGTCACGGGGGCGGCGGGGGCGGCGATTTCTACCCGGTCCGGCGCCGCGTCGGCCGGCAGGCTAAAGCTCGCCCGGACGGCGACCGCGGCGCTGCCCTCGGCGACGACTCGCGGGGGGGCGGTCGGTTCGAGGGTGGTCCCATCGGCGGTTCGCAGGCGGACGGCGACCTCGTAGCGCCAGGTTTGGTAGCTCTCGAACGCCGGGCCACCGGCGTCGGCGTCGTAGAGGACCGCGGCGGCGATCGCCGCGTCGACGGGGCTCATCGTGACGCGTTCCAGTCGCACCGTCACCCCGTCGGCGGACTGCGATTCGCCGGCGGCGTTCGGGGCGAAGTGGAACGCGCGGCGGCCGGGGAGGAAGGTCGCCTCGTAGGCTCCGCCGAAGGTCAGGGCGGCGAGGTCGGCCGCGGGGGAGCCCTCCGAGGGCGGGAGGAAGTCGACGGCGAAGGTCGTCGCCCCGTCCGTGAACTGCGCCTCCCGCGACGCCGCCGGGCTGAACGGTTCGAGCGGCTCCCCCCCCACGGTCGCCTTCAATCCGCCCTCGAGCGGGCGGGCGGTCAGCGGTTGCAGGCGGGGCTCGGCGATCAGCCGCACCGGCGCGCGCCACAGCGAACCCTCCGCCCCGAACCGCCGCCGCACGGCGACGGGGCCGACTTCGATCCGCAGCACGCCGGCCGCCGTCGCCGCGGGGGCGCCTTCCGCCTCGGCCGGCGGAAGCAGCGCCAAACCCTCCTCGCCCACCGTTCCCACCGTGAACCGGCCGGGGGCGAGGGCGTTCAGCGCCGTCCAAAAGGTGACCGTGCCGTCCGGCTCCGCCAGCGTCGACAGGTCCGGCGCCGCGGCGGACAGCATGCCCGGTTCTAACTCCGAGGCTTCCAGCCGGTTCCCGGTGCGCTCCGCGATCGCCTCCAATAGGGCGCCCAGCGACCCCCGCGGCAACTCGGCGATCCGCAGGCGGGAGGGTCCGGCGGGGAGGGGGGGCGGGGCGGCGAGGGCGGTGCGGACCCGGTCCAACGCGGCCAGCGCCGCGGCGCCGGTCGGGGCGGCGGGGGAGCCGGGGGTCGGCAGCAGGTCGGCGGCGGCCGGGCCGAGGGCGATCAGCACCCGCTCCGCCAGCGCTCGCTCTGACCGCGATGGGGCGGACAGCGCGTCCACCAACGCCGCGACCCGCTCCGGCGTCGGCACCGCGGATTCTCCGGCGCCGGGCGGTTCAACGGGAACCCCGTGCGGGACCAGCATCGCGGCGGCGGCGAGCAGCGCGGCGGGCGTCATCGGCGAACCTGGGGGGACCGGTGGTGCGGATCGGACCGGCCGCGACGGGCGGCGGACCGGCCCAGCGTCCGCCCGCCCCCGACCGGCGGCAAGGGGGCGGGGTAGGTTTCGAGGTTCCTCCTCCACAAGCCCCGCAGCAGGCACCGCCGTGTCCGTCGTGGTAAAAGTCGCGTTCCTCCTCGCCCTGCTGGCCGCGACGGTGTTCAGCGGGACGGCGTTGGGGCGGGAGCCGCGGGTTCGACCGACGACGGGGCGGTCGCTGATCGAGCTGACCGGCCCCGACGGCCCGGTGCAGGGCCGGTTGGAACTGCGGAGCGACTCCGCCGCCTGGCTGACGGACGATCTCGGTGCCCTGCACGCCGTCCCGCTGGCCGGGGTGCGGGATTTTCGCCGGGTCGACGACCGCTTCGCCCCGCTGCCGATGCCCGCCGCGGCGGCCCGGCTGCGGGCGGAATGCGAAGAGGATGCAGCGGTGTTTGCCACGCGGCGGTATCTCGTGGTGCGGCACGCCAGTCGCACGCCGGGGACGTTCGGGGCGAAGCTGGAGCGGACCTACGCGGCGGCGACCGGCTGGTTCGCCCGGCACGGGGCGCCGCCGCGGGAGCCGGAGTTCCCGCTGATTGCCGTGGTGCACCGAGACTTCGACGCGTTCGCCGAGGCCGCCGCCGCGGAGGGCGCCGCCCCCTCGCCACGCTCCGTGCCGCGGGCGCTGAAGGGGTACTACAGTCCGCAAAGCAACCGGCTGAGCGTCTGGGAGCCGCCGGGCGGAGCGTCGGATGCCTCGTTTGAAGCGACCCTCGTTCATGAGGCGGTTCATCAGATCGCCTTCAACACCGGCCTGCACCACCGCACCGGCGGCACGCCGCGGTGGGTCGCCGAGGGGCTGGCCACGGCACTGGAGGCCCCAGCGTTTCTCTCCGCGACCGGGTCCGTGCGGCCGTCGGACCGCGTGAACCCCGGCCGGCTGCATCACTTCCGCACGCATCTGCACGCGGACGGCTATCTGGAGGCGCTGGTCTGCGGGCCGGGTGGGGACGACCTGACCGGCCGCGATTCGCTGACGTTCTACGCCGAGGCGTGGGCCTTCACCTTCTTCCTGATGCACACCCGCGGCGACCGCTACGCCCGTTATCTGCGGACCGTCGGCGAAACGACCGCCGCCGACGCCGCCGCCGACGACCCCGCGGCCCGCCGGGCGGCGTTCATCGCCGCCTTCGGCACCCCGCCGGGGCGGTTGGAGGGCGAACTGGAGCGGTTCGTCGCGGCGCTCTGACGGCGGAGGCCCGGCGCATGAAAAAACCGCGGTCGGGGCGGGGCCCCGGCCGCGGTTGATCTCCTGTCACTCCGGTCGGCCTGCGGCCCGCGGTACGAGTGCGGGCCGGGTCGCTGATCGGTGCGGCGTCGCCTCCCGGGAAGGGGGCGACGCGGTTCAGTCACCCGACGCTAGTCGGGACTAGATGGGGGTGACGTTTTCGGCGCGGGGACCCTTGGGGCCCTGGCCGGAGTGGAAGGAGACGCGCTGCCCCTCCGTGAGTTCGTCGAAGTGGATGCCTTCGACATTGGACATGTGGAAGAACAGGTCCTTGCCGGTACCGGCGTCGATGAACCCGAACCCTTTGTCCGTCAGTCGCTTAATCGTGCCCTCAGCCATCACTCGTCGCTTGAAAAAAACGCAGGTGCGCGGTCGTCGGTCGGAAACGTACCGGCCGGCGCCCGTGCGGGAAGGACAGAGTTTACCGTCGGCCCTCGAACTCGCACAGATGGAACTGCCGCTCAAATCGAAACTTTCATGGGGAACCGACCCCCGCGACCGCCCAAACGTCAGCGGCCGGCCAGCGCCGCGGCGAGGCGGGCGACGGCCCGCTCCTTCGCCTTCGCCTCCACCTCCACCGTGAGTTGCCCGCCGGCACTGAGAATCTGGTCCCACGCCGCCGGCCAGTCGGCGGGGGCGATGAAGTCCGCGTGACGATGCGGCTTCGGACCGTCCCAGCCCTCCTTGGGGCTGGAGAGGTGGAATACCGGCTCACGGGGCAGGCCGGCGGGCTTGTCGCACTCCGCCCACGTAGCGCTCGCGGCCCGGGTGACGGCGTCTTCGCTTAAGCCGTCCGGCAGCACGCGGTGGTGGTGGGCGTCGTAGACCATTGGCAGCCGCAGGGCCTCGCAGGCGGGCAGCAGGTCGGCGGGGGTGAAGACGCGGTCGTCGTTCTCCACCGCCAGCCGATCGCGGACGCCGCTCGGCAATCCCCGCACGTTCTCGGCGAAGCGGGCCAGTGCCGCCGGTTTGTCCCCGTAGCCGCCGCCGGCGTGAATGATGAGGGTGTCCGCCCGCAGCCACTCGGCCATCTCCGCCTGATGGATCAGCTCGTCGACGGCGTTCGCGGCGACGGCCGGGTCGTGGGCGGACAGGACGGTGATCTGCTCCGGGTGGAGCAGGGTGCGAATGCCGGCGTCCTCCGCCCGCCGGCCGGCCTCGCGGAACAGGGCCACGCTGGCCCTGCCGGCGGGCAGCGATTCCGGGTCGTAGCCGACGTCCGGGTGCGTGCGGAGCGGCAACAGCCGGCTGGAGGCCCGGAACGCCCGAATGTTCACCGCATCGCAGAACCGGATTGCCTGATTCATCGCCCGGGCGTTGTGGGCGAGGATCTCGCCCAGCTTCGCCTGCGCTCCCTCCCGCGAGAGCTTCGACAGGTGGGTCGCGGTGGCGACGCGGAAGTTGAGGTGCTGATCGTCGAAGGTGCAGCACAGGCCCAACCGCAGCGGCCGCACGTCCGGCAGCGGCGCCGGGGCGGGGCGGGGGCCGATGTGCTTGGCCGGGTCCTTCGGCAGCTTGACGGCGGGCGATTTCGTTTTGGCAGGCACGGGGGAGTGTAGGGCTGTCCCACCCTTTGGCAGCCCGAGGCGCGAGCCGAGGTGGAGAGAGGCGACGATCGCCGCCCGGCCTCGGCTCGCGCCTCGGGCTACCGACTGTTCGCCGCCTGCGCTTCGCTCAGCCAGGCCCATAGCGGCGGTCCCAGCGTGAAGACCCCGACCGCCGCCGCCCCCAGGCTGACGGCCAGCACCGCCCCGGCGGCGGCGTCTTTGGCGTCGCGGACCATCGGGTGATAGTCCGGATGCACCACGTCGCACAGCAGTTCAAAGGCGGTGTTGAACGCCTCCGCGGCCCAGACCGCCGCGATCGCCGCCGCCAGATGGCGCCACCCGGCGGCGTCTACCTCCAGTGCCCACCCGGCGAAGGTCACCAACACCGCCGCCAGGGCGTGCAGCCGGGCGTTCGGCTGGGTGCGAACCAGCATCGCCAACCCGCGGGCGGCGTAGACGAAGCTCGACCACCGCCCCGCCGGCGTGAACCCGGGCCGCGGCGGTCGGGGCTTCGAGAGGGGCAAGGCGTGAGGCGAAAGGGGAAAGTACGCTGACGTCACGACAACCTATCACTTTCCCCTCACGCCGTTCCCCTTTCCCCTTGGCGACGCCCCGCCTGATCCTCGACACAAACCTGCTGGTCGGGGCGGCGTACGCACCGGGCTCCTCCAGCGGGCGGTTGCTCGCCGCGGCAACGGCGGGGACGGTGCGGTTGATCGTCAGTCCGGCGACGTTCGCGGAGTATCGGTTCATCGTTCCCCGGGCCGTCCGGCGGCCGGGCGGGGTGGAGCGCGTGCTGGCGGCCCTGCGGCGGGCGGAGGCGGTCGTGCCGACGGCGGAGGAGAACGCCGCCGCCCGCGGGGTCAGCGAGGACCCGGACGACGACAAGTTCCTCGCCCTCGCCGCCGCGGCCGGGGCGGACGCGCTGCTGTCGAACGACCGTCATCTGTTGGACGTGGGCGAATACGCCGGCGTGCCGATCCGTCGGCCGGGGGCGTGGACGCGGGGCGAGGACGGGATCTAGGCCGGACGCCTGCATCCGGCTTGGGCGACGGGTCCGGTTCCGTTCGCCCGGTTCGTTCCGCATGATGCACCGCCCGTTTTCGAGCCGCCGCGATGACCGCCGATCCGCCCCGCCCCGCCGGCCGCGTGCTGGTCACCGGAGCCGCGGGCTTCATCGGCTCCAAAGTCGTGGAGTTACTGCGCCGCAGCGGGGCGGAGGTGATCGGGGCGGACGATCTGAACCCCTATTATTCGCCCTCCCTGAAGCGGGCCCGGCTGGACTGGCTGGAGCGGCTGGACGCCCCCGGCCCCTTCACCTTCCACCACGTCGACCTGGCGGACCGCAGGGCGGCGGAGCGGTTGTTCGACTCCGCCGGGCCGGTCGCCTGCGTGATTCACCTCGCCGCCCAGGCCGGGGTGCGGCATAGCCTGTCCCACCCGCACGCCTACGCGGCGGCGAATCTGGACGGGTTCCTCAACGTGCTCGAGGGCTGCCGACGGTTGGCGAGCGTCTCCGCCGGCGATTGCGGAGACCCGGATCGCCCGCCGCCGCATCTGGTGTACGCCTCCAGCAGCAGCGTCTACGGGGCGAACGAGGCCGCGACGCTGAAGACCTCCGACCCGGCCGATCACCCGCTGAGCCTCTACGCCGCCACCAAGCGGGCCAATGAATTGATGGCCCACAGTTACGCCCACCTGTACGGCCTGCCCTGCACGGGCCTGCGGTTCTTCAGCGTCTACGGCCCCTGGGGCCGCCCGGACATGGCGGCGTGGATCTTCACGGAGCGGATCTTAAACAACGAGCCGATCGAGGTGTTCGGCGAGGGGAAGATGAGCCGTAGCTTCACCTATATCGACGAGGTCGCCGAGGCGGTCGTCCGCGTCGCCGCCCTGCCGCCGACCGCCCCGCCGCCGGGCGCCCTGCCGGACCGCCCGGACGTCGGCGTCGGCCCGGTCCGCATTTTGAACGTGGGCGGCGACGAATCGGTCGAACTGATGCGGCTGGTCGCCGCCGTCGAAGCCGCCTGCGGACGCACGGCGGAGAAGCGGTTCCTGCCCATGCAGCCCGGCGACGTGCCCGCCACCGCCGCGGACACCGCCCCGCTGGAGGCCCTCGTCGGCCTGACCCCGCGAACGACCGTCGAGGACGGCATCGCCCGCTTCGTGGCGTGGTATCAAGAGTTTCACGGGCTCTGAATCAGCCCTCCGCCCGTTCCACGAGGCGATCCACCTTCTCAACGTAGCCGTCGATGTCGCATTTGCGACGCAGGCCGTTGGCGTTCATATAGCGAGTCTTGCCGAACACCGGCCGCTCCGTCCACGGGCGGTCGTGCAGGCCGTAGACCCAGTTGACGTTGGCGTAACTGTTCGGGTCGCGGCCGTCGAGGAAGTATTTGTCGTTGATTTCCCGGGTGATCCGGTTGCCGTACTCCGGCGTGTTCGTCCATTCGAGAATCTTCTTGCCCCAGTACATGCGCATGTAGTTGTGCATATAGCCGGTGTGCTTCATCTCCCGCATCGCGGCGTTCCAGTAGTCGTCGTGGGTCGCGGCGTTCTCCAACTCCTCCCGCGTATAGACGTGCTCCCGCTCGTCGCCGGAGTGCTCGGCGAGCGTGGTCCTGGCCCAGTCGGGCAGGGCGGAGTAGCTGTCGTAGTCGCGGGGCGTGTAATGCACGTAGTTGTGCGTCAGCTCCCGGCGGACGATCGCCTCCTCCAAAAAGTCCTCCGTGTTCTCCCCCTCCGGGAAGCGTTCGAGCGTCATCAGCACGGCTTCGACGGGGGAGATCTGCCCGAAGTGCAGGGCCATCGAGAGGTAGGACAGGTCGTCGGTCTGCGGCTGGTTGCGGTGGGCGGAATAATTCCTGAAGCCGCCGTCCAGCAGGCTTCGCAGGCGGGTTTTCGCGGCGGTCGTGCCGCCCTCGAAGAACTGGGAGACCGGCCCGACTGACCGGTCCAGCGTCAGCGAATCGCACAGCGCCGGGACGTCGGACAGGTCCAGCCCGTCGGGGATCGACAGGCCCCCCGCGTCCCGGTCCAGCGGCGTCGGCTTCAATTCCACCAGAAATCGGTCGCGGTGTTTGAGGATCTTGGGCCGAATCGTGCGGGCGGCGTATTCCCGCTTGTCGCTGGCCAGTTCCACCGGGACGACGACGTCCCCCTCCACCTGGGTGAACGCGCATTCGCCTTTCAGCGACTCCGCAACGGTCTGCCGCCATTGCTTTTGGAGCCGCAGATAGCCGCGGTCCACCACGACTGCGGCGGCGTCCTCGGCGAGGGCGAGCGCCGTTCGGTCCGGGTCGTCGTGCCGGAGCGTGAAGCCGATCCCCCGGCGGGCCAGCGAGGCTTCGACCTCCGCCAGCCCTTCCAGCATGAACCGATAGTGCCGCAGGTTGGCGCCGGGATAGTCGTCCGTCAGTCCGAAGCCGACGAGAAGGGGCAGTTTTAGTTCGTTCGCCTGCCGGGCGGCGTATTCCAGGGCGGGATTGTGCTCCGCCCGCTGGGAGGCCTGCATCCAGTAGAGCACGTAGTCGCCGGGCCGGGGGGCGGCGTCGGTCAGCTTGCGGACGCGTGCCGGTTCGATCAGTTGCGTGGCCATGGGGGAAGCCTAGCGGACGAGAGCCAGCTGACCGGCGGGTTGACCGGCGGCGGGAGAGGAGCGACGGCCGTCCCGGAGGCCGGCGCACCCCGGGGAGGACGTGGGGCTTTGTCCCGCGGAACGTCCCCGATGCCGCCCTCGGGTCCCCCGCGATCCGGTCATGCGGGGGTTGGCGGCCGGGCTTCCTTCGGCGACCGGTAGGGTGGCGTGACGCCTGCGGAATCGGCGTCGGCGGAACAACCGCCCCCGACGATTTCCGACGGCTCCCCTCTCTCACATGACCGTTCGGACGCTCCAATGCTCACTCGTGCGCTCTCTCTCGCCGCGGCCGTCGCCCTTGCGGCCCCGGCCTTCGCTCAAGACCAAACGCCCCCGCCGCAAGACGATCTCTCCCGGGTTCAAGAGCAGATCCGCAGCGGGGCTGACGCCACTCAGAACCAGCTCGACGGCGCGCAACAGCAGATCAACCGGACGCAGGACCGCGTGCAGGATCGCGTCGAAGGCCGGCAGGACCGGATTCAGGGTCGGGTCGACGGCGTTCAGGACGGCGCCGTCCCGAATCGGCCGGGGAACCGGCAGGACATGCGTCCCGGCGATCGGCCGCTGACCCGCGACGGCCAGGACCGCCGTATGCAGCCCCGCGACGGCCAGCCGGGCGCCGACGCGCCGATGATGAACGTCAGGGGGAACGCCTCGGCGGTGCCGAGCGACGCTCTCGTCCGCTGGGTTCGCCAGGACAATCAGGCGGAGATCGCCCTCGCCGAGTACGCCAAGCAGAAGTCGCAGAACCCCGCTGTCAAGGACTTCGCCGAGAAAATGATCCAGGCCCACACCCAGTTCGGGCAGAAGCTTGAGGCGCTGGGCGGCGGCCCGTCGGCGCCGGCCGCGGACTTGCCGAGCCGTCGCACCAGCGCCTTCCGCGGCGGAACGCCCGACCCGGCCGCCGACGCCGCCGCGACGGACGCCGCCGCCATTGAGGACCAGGTCGCCGACGACGTGCTGCGGCAGGACGCGCTCACCAGCGAAGAGGCGGCGGTCGATCAGATCGTGGACGAGGTGACGGACGCCGCCGACACGGCTCTCGCCGACACCCCGCAGGACCCGGCCCAGAACCCGAACGGCCTGCAGGAACGGACCGCGATGCGTCCGGTGCAGGGGAACCGTGGCGGCTCCACGGCGGACCTGCTCGCCTTCCGTGAGCAGCTCACGGAACGCCACGGCAAAACGCTGAAGCAGAATTTCGACAAGCTCAGCCCGGCGGACTTCGACAAGGCCTACGCCAGCCAGCAGATCGGTGCTCATGTGGCGATGCTCGAGACCCTCGCCATGGCCGCCGAACAGGTCGACGGACCCGCCGCCGATGTGTTCAAGGCCGGCCGCGTCGACACCCAGCAGCACCTGACGATGGCGATCGGCCTGCTGAACGACGTCACCAACAACCCGGCGGCCGGCAACGCTAACAACCGCGGCGCCAACAACCGCGGCGCGAATAATCGGGCCGCGAACAACTGAGGTTCGCCTCGCTCCGTCGACCCGGCTCCCAGCCCGGACGCGAACCGCGTCCGGGCTGTTTTTGTTGGGGGACGAACCGCCGGGCCGGCTTCAGTGAGCCCGAAGCGCAAGCGAGGTTCGGAGCCGTCGATCCTCGCTTGCGCTTCGGGCTCACAAGGGGCGGCACGCCTTCGGATCGACGGGATTCAGGCCGCCGCAGCGGTCGGGGCCGGCGTGCGCCGAAGGTTCAGCAGGAAGCCTACGCAGGCGGCGGCGGCGCACAGGAAGGCCAGCCAGTCGCCCCACCACAGATAGAGGCTGCGGCGTGGGTCCAGCGGCACGTCGGCGATCAGCACGCAGGCCCGGTCGTCCGGCAGGGCGGCGTTGGACAGGGCGGACAGGTCCACCGGCTGGCCCTGTTCGTCGAGGAACACGTTCGGGGTGCGGGGGACGCCGTCGCCGTCGATCACGGCGCTCACGCCAGTGTTCGCCGCCCGCACCAGCGGGGTGCGGGTCTCAACGGCCCGGAACAGGCTGACGGCGAGGTGCTGTTCCTGCTCGGCGCTGTCGTCGAACCAGCCGTCGTTGCTCAACACGGCCAGCACGTCCGGCCCCGTTTGTTTGTTCGCCCCGTTGGCGGGCAGGGCGTTGACGGTGTCCCGGACGAGGTGCGGCACGGTGTCCTCGTAGCAGATCAGCGGGGCGACGGTGTACGACGGCCGCGGCTGGCCCTCGGCGGGATCGGTTCCGAGGGCGTCGATGCGGAAGGCGACGGCGTGGGCGCCCTCGCCGATGCCGATCTGTTGGCCGGGCTGCTCCGTGAAGGGGGTGAGCTTGGCGAGGCCGGGCAGGTTCGGGACGTACTCGCCGAAGACGACGCGGTGCCGTTTGTCGTAGCGGCCCATCAGGGCGCCGCGGGCGAGGCCGTCGGCGCCGCGGCCGCCGGTCGGGGCGGCCATCGCGGCGGAGCCGTAGCGGGTGAACCGGGCCGGTTGCGGACCGTCGCCGTCCGGGTCGGCGATCTCGCCGGCGGTCGTGCCGGTCAGCAGGTAGGCGCCGGCGCTCTCCGCCAGCGAGGCCAGCGCCACGCCGCCGACGTTGCTGCGAAAGTACTCCGGCGGGGCGACCGGCGTGGCGGCGGCGGCGAACGCCTCCTCGGACACGTCCTCCTGCACCGCGAACAGCGGGTAGGGGAAGGCGCTCTCCGGCCAGACGACCAGGTCCGGCCGGTAGGGCGTCGCGGCGGCGGAGAGGTGCCGAATCGAGGTGAACCGGGCGTCGGCCTGCTCCGGATCGCTCCGCAGGCTGCTGGGGTGATCGGTCTGCACGAGGGCCACCCGCGGGCCGGCGGGGAACTCGGCGCCGGCCCGGCGGACTGTGCCGTAAATCAGCACGCCGGCCAACACGCAGGCGGTCCCGATCGCCGGCCACAGCGGGGCGAAGCGGGCGGGGGGCGGTTCGTCGTTCGGGATCAATCCGAGCCGGTTCAGAACGGAACCCGGCACCAGCAGGGCGAGGGCCGCGTTGCCCAGCGCCACGACCGCCCCGACGAGGTAGGCCCCGCCGACGTCCGCGATCTGGATCAGGGTGGTCCAGTCCCACTGCGAATGGGCCAGCAGGTTCCAGCCGAACCCGGTCATCAGGCGGCCGCGAATCAGTTCGAGTCCGCACCAGACCACCGGCACGGCGACGGCGAAGGGGACCTTCACCCGGTGCACCAACCCCCGGCAGGCCAGCACGAACGCCGGAAAATACAGGCCGAGGTACAGGCTCAGCGCCAGCCAGGCCGGATACATGGCGACGTCGCCCAGCCGCATCCACTGGATCTGGCAGGCGGTTCCCACGAAGCCGCAGGCCCACAGCGCCCGCACCTCCCACCGGGTGCGAACCGGGCTCCGCACCAGCAGACAGAGCGGAACCAGCGCCGCCCAGGCCAGCGGGCCCCAGGCCAGCGGATAGAAGCAGGCCCACAGCAGCGCCGCGGCGAGGGCGCCGCACAGCCAGGCGGTCCTCGCCGGCGGGCGGACCACGGTGACGGGAACGGCCTCCCGCAGGATCGCCCGGACCGTCGGCTCGTTCGTCGTCAGCCCGGCGGCCGGTTGGGGCTTCGTCGAGGCCGTCACCGGAGCGACCCGGTCGTGGGCCGACGGACTGGTCGTCGCGGGGGCGACCGTCGGGGGAGCGAGCGGGGGCATCGGACGGCGGGGCGGGCTGGGCGAACGGCGAAGCTTCGGGCGCGACCTACCACCGTTCGCCCCCTCCCGGCAAGGCGGATGCCGCCCCCGTCCCCTGGGCCGCCAGCCGGGCGGCCCGGTCGGCGGGACGGGTGATCAGGCGGACGATGTCGTTCGTCACCTCTTCCATGTCGGCGTCCCCGTCCACCAGCAAGGTGCCGTCGCCGGGCGTGGGCGGATCGAGGGCGGCGAACTGGCTATCCAGCAGGCTCGGATCGAAGAAGTGCCCGGTCCGTCCGCCTAGTCGGCGGATCAACTCCTCGCGGCTGCAGGCGAGGTGAATGAGGAGGGTCTCCGCGTCCCGCCGCAGGCGGCGCCGGTAGCGGCTCTTCAGGGCACTGCACGCCAGGATCACCGGCACCCCGTTGGCGACGTGGTTCTCCAGCAGGTCGGCGCAACGCTCCAGCCACGGGTCGCGGTCGGCGTCCGTCAGGGCCCGGCCGTGGTGCATGGAATAGACGTTCTTCCACGGGTGCAGGTCGTCCCCGTCGACGAAGGCCCAGCCCAGCCGGCGGGCGACCATCTTGCCGACCGTGCTTTTCCCGCAGCCGCTGACCCCGGCCAGCACGACGGCGCCGACCTCGTCCGCGGCGGGCGGCGGGGGCGGCTCGAGGCGTTCCGAAACGGACATGGCCGCAGTGTAAGGCCCTCTCGGTTCGCCGTCGCCGTTGGCGGCGCAAACGTGCCAGGGGGCCCGCCGCCTAACGGCGACGGCGAAGCGGGGCGACTTGGCGAGGCTGGGATCGATCGCGTCCCGCCTGATCCCCCGTGCTCTCCCAAACCCCCAATCACGACGCGATTTTCGGGAAATTCCGACCTTGATCCATCGGGTGCGATCTTGCGGGTCGCTTCCGGCCGAAATAAAACCCGCGTCGCCGCCTCGGCAAGGATTCGCCGGGGCTCCCGATCGCCGATCGTCGGATCGAGCGTCGTCTTTCCCCCCGCACCTTGGGAAGACGACTTCGCCCGAAGATTTCGCCCCTCCCGGGGCGCGGCCGGGGACGCCCACCACTCAGGGATGAGGACGACCCGATGAAGACTGCCGTACTGCGCCTGTACCGCGGCGACGACGCCGCGACCCCCGACGAATCGGGGACCGCCGCCTCCCGGGGAGACGGCGCCGATCCGGTCGCCGCCCCGCGGGTGCTGCCCTTCCCGAGCCGGGCGATCAGCCGCCGGGACGCCGACGAGACCGCCCGCCGCGAGTCCGTCGACGAGGGCGGTCGCCCCGTCACGCTGCGGTTTCACGCCCCGCACGACACCGCCGGCGGCCGGGTCGCGGCCGCCGACGAGCGGCCGGACGTGCTGCCGCTGTCGGCGATCCTCTCCCCGCCGCAGTTCCGCCGCGGCGCCTCCGGCGACGCCGAGCTGCCCGCCGGCGTGGCCGGCCGCATCGGCGGCTGGGCCGTCACCCCGCCCGGCGTGGCCGCCGACAGCCCGCTGACCCGGGCCAAGGCCCTGCACGCCAACCGCACCTGCAAATCCTGCGGCGCCGGCGGCGTCGAGCCGGTCCTGCTGAGCGACGGCGTCCGCGACGCCAGCGGCCAACTGGTGCCCGGCAGCGGCACGCTCGTCGGCTTCCATTGCTGCCGCTGCCAGAAGGAATGGCCCGTCGCCTGACGGTCCCGCACCGCCGGGCGGCCCCGCCGCCCCGTCGCTTCTTTCACGACCCGGACGCCCTCGGCGCCCGGGTCGTTCGCGTTGGTGCGGGAGGGGCGTCCCTCGCGGAAACGAAGCCCCCGACGGGAACGGGTCTCAACCGGACGGCGCCTTCCGGCGGGGAGCGGTGGGAACCCGTCTCAATCGCTCCAATCCCACCCGGTTAGGGCGAACCGCCGCTGTGCGATCGACCGAAACGGCTAAAATACCTGACCCGGCCCCCAGTGGGCCGGCCCTATCCGCTTCGCATTTCGCAAAGAATCCCATGAACGCCGCCTCCTCCCACACGCTCACCGAATCCCAGCCGATCATCGATCAGCTGAACGAGATCCTCAAGCACGAATGGACCGGGGTGCAGCAGTACTCGCAGGCGGCCTTCATCGTCGAGGGTCTGATGCGGGAGTTGTACGCCCCGAAGTTCCAAGAGGACGCCGACGAGTCCTTCGGCCACGCCAAGCTGGTGGGCGAGAAGATCGCCGCCCTGGGCGGCGTGCCGACCGTCCTGCGGAACGAGGTGAAGCAGTCCCGCGACGTCCAGGAGCTGGTCGAGAACGCCCTCGCCTTCGAGAGCAAAGCCGTGGAGATGTACTCCGCCGCGATCGAACTCGCCGAAGAGCACGCCGACCGCTCGCTGGTCATCTTCCTGGAAGACATCCTCGCTCAGGAGCAGGAAGGCGTGGACGAGTATTCGAAGCTGCTCCGCCAGACCCCGGCCAAGCAGGGCGAGGTCGAAACCGCCACCAGCCGCTCCGCCGCGGCCTGAGGCCGTCGCCGGCTGCATCGAGAAGGGATCGCAGCGTCCCGGACCCTCGGAGGGTCCGGGACGCTTTTTTCGTTGGGCGATCCGCCCCTCGGCCTCGGCTCGCGCCTCGGGCTGTCACGGGTTCACAGCCCGGCGAACGCCGCTTGGTTGCGTTCCCACCACGCCGCCCAGAGGGCCTCGTCGTAACTGACGGGCGGGGCGACGCCGAGGGCGTCCGCGGGGGCGGTGCGGGCCACGATCGCCTGCAGGGCGGCGAGGGCCTCCGGGTTGCGGTGCTCCACCTTGACCGTCACCTGCCGCGTCCGGGTGATCGGCGAGGGGCCGGGACGAATGATTGCCGTCGGGTACTGGGCGCGGATGCCGAGCAGCGCCTCCGGCGAGAGGCCGCCGCCCGCCGCGTTCGCCCCCAGGCCGCCGCCGACGGCGCCGTTCGCCCCCAGACTCACCCCGGCGCCGCTGGTCTCCGGCACGGCGACCTTGTACTGGTGCGTGGTGATGAGGCTGCGGATCAGGTCCGGCACCGCGTTCGCGTCGCCCAGCGCCCCCAGCGCGGCGGCGGCCCGGCGAACCGTGACGTTCGCGTCGTTCCGCAGGCCGTCGCGCAGCAGCGGTTGGGCGGCGCCCGCCCGGGCGGGGCCGTCGTGGGGGGCGGTCTCTTCGGCGAGAGCCCGCACGGCCTGCTCCCGGACGAGATCGTCGACGTCGCCCATCGCCTGCACGGCGAGCGCGGGGACCGGGGCGGTCTCCGGCATGCGGGCGAGGACCTGCACGTACAGCATGCGCACGCGGCTGTCGGAGGACTCGGCGAAGAACTGCCGAAACGCGGGGATCGCGGTGGGGTCGGTCACCCGCACCATCTCCGCCCGGGCGGCGCCGGCCCGGGCGGGGTCGGAGAGCGCCCGCTCCCACTGGCGGGCCTGTCGGAACCAGGCCTTCTCCGCGGCGTCCCGGGCGTCGGCGGCCTCCAGCAGGGCCTTTTCCTCCGGTGAGACGGCCCGGCGGCCGTACAGCACCAGACCGTTACGCCCCCGCCACTGGGCCGGGGTGAGCCATTCGCCGCGGTCGAGGCGGTGCCCGAGGGCCAGGCGGGCCTCCTCGTGATCAGGATCGAACGTCAGCAGTTTCCGCAGCGCCCGGTCCCGCTCCGGGCGGAGGCGGTTCTGCAGGGCCCACTCGGCGAGGGCCCACCAGGCGTCGGGATCGTCGGGGGTGCGGTCGAAGCGGCGCTCGAAGGCCTCGCGGCCGGCGTCGCGGTAGGCCCAGTCGCGGACTTCCGAGCGCTCCACCCGCACCGTGGCCCCGGTCTGGGTACGGATGACAAAGCTCTCGCCGCGGGTCGGGTCGCCGACGAACTCCCCCCGCAACTCCCCGCCGGCCTTCAGCACGACGACGTCCGCCCTCGCGGGGGCGGGGGAGACCGCGGCGGCGGTGAGGAGGAGCGCCGCGACGACGGGGCGGGTCGAACCGAACACGGCGAACCTCGGGATGAGGACGGGAGAGGACCGGATTATCCGCCGCCGGGCGGTTCGCTCAATGCCCTGTCGGGGGGCCGGGGTGGTATCGTGCCCTCCCGGCCGCCCCTTTCCGCGGCTTCGTGCGCGTCGCCCCGAACCCGACAGATCGCCCCCCGTGTTTGCGAACTCCGCCGTCCGCCGGTCGCTCCCCCGTCGGCTTTCGAACCGCGTTCCGCGTCGGCTGCTCCGGCTGATCTGTGCGGCGCTGTGCGCGGCGACGCTGGGCGGCGCGCCGGCGTTCGCCCAGAACATGCTGCCCGCCCCCCGGGAGCTGCAGGCCGCGGGGCTGGAGATCGCCTGGTGGGCCGTCGCCGCGGTGCCCGCGGGGCGGGGGCAGGTGGAGCACCTCACCGCCGACGAAAACGCGGTGTACGTGCAGACGAACGACAACCTGTTGACCGCGATCAACCTCACCAGCGGGGCGAAGAAGTGGGCGATCCGCGTCGGCCGGGACGGGCAGACGGCGGTCCGGGTAGCGACGGCGCCGCCGGTCGAAGCGGCGCCGGGCGGGAAGTCTTCCCCGGGGCTGGTGCTCGCCTGCGTGGGGCGGACGGCCTACGGGATTCATCAGGACACCGGCGAGACGATGTGGGCGCTGCCCCTGCCGCAGGCCGCCGTCGCCGCCCCCACGATCGGCGACACCGAGGACGGCCGCCGGCTGTTCGTGCCCACCGTCACCGGCAGCGTCTATAGCTTCGATATGGGCACGATTGAAGATTATCACATGGAGAAACGCCTGGAGGAGTTCGCCACCGGCACGCAGCGCTGGCGCTACGAAACCGGCTCCCCGCTGATCGGCGGCGTGGTGGTGGACGGTATCGCCGCGGTGTTCGCCAACGTCCGCGGCGTGATGTACGGCGTGGACGCGGAGAAACGCGAACTGCTGTGGCGCTTTGAAACCGACGGCCAGGCGACCGCCCCGATCGTCGCCGCCGACGGCGTCGTCTACGTCGCCTCCTCCGACCGAAACCTGTACGCCGTCGACATCACCAACGGCCTGGATCGCTGGGAGTTCGTCACCCGCGAGCCCGTTCAGACGGCCCCCGCCGTCGTGCAGGGAGCACTGTACGTCACGCCGGGGCGGGGCGGGGTGGCCCGCCTGGACCGGGACACCGGCCGAGCGATCTGGCAGGCGGATCGCACGACCGGGTTCCTCGGTCAGGCGGGGGAGCGGGCGTACGTCTCTGATTTCGCCGACAACGTGGTCGCGCTGGATCTGGCGACCGGCCGTCGGATCGGTTCGGTGCGGATGGACCGCTTCCCCGTGCGGATGCAGAACGCGCTGACCGACCGCGTGATCGTGTCGAACAAGACCGGCATCGTGCTCTGCCTGAAGGCCGCCGGGAGCGGTTTCCCGGTCTACTTCGCCAACCCGGAGCGGCGCCCCGTCGAACCCAACTTCGCCGACGACGCCCCCGCCGACCAGGCCCCCGCCCCCCCTGCCGACCCGGCCGCCGCCCCCGCGGGCGCCCCGGCCGCCGTCGAGAACTGACGCGGCCCCGCCGTCCGTTCGCAGTTCGTTTTCCTCCCCCCGCCGCCGCCCGGCCCCCGTCAGGATTTGATGCCCCGCGCCCTGCTGTCCGTCACCGATAAAACCGGTCTCGCCGACTTCGCCGCCGGCCTCGTGGAGGTCGGTTATGAATTGATCTCCACCGGCGGCACGCTCCGCCATCTGCGGGACGCCGGGCTGCCGGCGCTCGGGATCGAGGAGGTCACGGGCTTCCCGGAGATGCTCGACGGCCGGGTGAAAACGCTGCACCCCAAGGTGCACGGCGGCCTGCTGGGCCGCACCGACCTGCCGGAGCACGCCGCCGCGATGGCGGAGCACGACATCCAGCCGATCGATCTGGTCTGCGTGAACCTGTACCGGTTCGAGGAGGCCGCGGCGAAGGGACTGCCGGAGGCCGAGACGGTGGAACAGATCGACATCGGCGGCCCCTCGATGCTCCGCAGCGCCGCCAAGAACTACGAACGCGTCGCCGTGGTCACGGACGCGGAGCAGTACGACGACGTGCTCGCCAAGCTGAAGGCCGGCGGCCTGAGCGTGGACGACCGCCGGATTCTCGCCGCCAGTGCGTTCGCTACGACCGCCGCCTACGACGCCGCCATCGCCGGCTGGTTCGTCGAACAAACCGCCGACGCCGACGCCGATGAAGAGGCGGGCGAAACCGCGGACGACGCCGCCTTCCCGGCCCGGTTGTCGCCCTCCTTCGAGAAGCGGACCGACCTGCCCTACGGCGAGAATCCCCACCAGCGGGCGGCGTTCTTCGTCGAACCGCACCCCGGCCCGGAGACGCTCGCCGCCGCCGAGCAACTGCACGGCAAGGGGCTGAGCTACAACAACCTTCTGGATTTGGACGCCGCCCGGGCACTCATCCGGGAGTTCGACGCCCCCGCCTGTGCGGTGCTCAAGCACACCAACCCCTGCGGCTGTGCAGAGCACGAGGACCCGGTGACGGCCTTCCAGCGGGCCTACGCCGGCGACCCGGTCAGCGCGTTCGGTTCGATCATCGCCGTGAACCGCCCGGTGACGGCGGCCCTGGCGGAGGCGATCTGCGAAACGGCCGGCTTCGTCGAGGCCCTGCTGGCCCCCGGCTTCGACGACGACGCCCTCGACCTGCTCACCTCCCGGCCGGTCTGGAAGAAGAACGTGCGGCTGATGTCGCTCCCCGGCCTGCTCGACGCCGCCCCGGTGACGACCGACCTGCGACGCGTCAGCGGCGGGTTGCTGGTGCAGGACCGGGACGAGGCCGCCGTCGACCCGGCCGAGTGGGAGTGCAAAACCGACCGCCAGCCGACCGCCGCGGAACGGGCCGACCTGATCTTCGCCCAGCGGGTCGTGAAGCACCTCAAGAGCAACGCGATTTGCTATGTGAAGGACCGCCAGTTAGTCGGCGCCGGGGCGGGCCAGATGAGCCGGCTCGACAGCGCCAAGATCGCCGCCGAAAAGGCCGACGGCCGGGCGGCGGGCGGGGCCTGCGGCAGCGACGCGTTCTTCCCGTTCCGCGACGGCGTGGACGCCGCCGCGGCGGCCGGCGTGACGGCGATCGTCCAACCCGGCGGCAGCAAGCGCGACGACGAAGCGATCGCCGCCGCGAACGAGCACGGCCTCGCCATGCTGTTCACCGGCCGCCGCCACTTCCGGCACTGATATGAGCCCGACGCGCAAGCGTCGGCCGTGCGTCGTCCACGGTGACGACGCACGGCCGGAGCGACCGCTTCGGGCTGGCGCTCGTTAATCGATGCCCGCCAGCGCCTCGAGTGCCGCGGCCCGCAGTTCGGGGTTCTCGGCCTGCGCAGCGTCTAACAGCGGTTCGGCGAGGGCGTCCGTCGTGGGGCGGGCGGAGCGGACGGCGTCCAGGAGGAGGTCTACTGCGGACCGATGGACGTGCACAGTCGTGCGGAGCGAGTCGTAGGCCCTTGCCTGCCTGTCTTCCAGCCGACGGCGCTCGGCCCGCCGTTCCTCGTCGTCCGGCCAGAACTCGACCCCCTCCGGGAGCGTCGGTTCCGGTCGCTCGAGGCCGCCGACCAACGCACGGACGCCGTCCGCGGCACCGGCCGTCTCCTTCAAGACCCGCACGGCCGCCGTTCGCTCCGCTCGGAACTCACCGTTCGGTCCGAAGGGCGGCCCGAACTGCCCGCCGAAGTACGCGACGAAATAGGCCGCCTCCGCGTCCGGGGCGGTCGCGCCGAGTGCCGCCATCGTGGTGACGAGCTCGTCTTTCTCCTCGTAGAACTCGTTGACTGGAGCCCACTGCTCCTCTGTCGGCTCGTCGCCTTCTAGCCCTGCCCGGGCGAGATCTGCTTGTCGGGAGACCTTGAGTTCCCTCCGCATCCCATCGACGAACTCTGCGAACAGCGCCGCGTTCTGCTCTGCCGACAGTGCCCCCGGGTCCACCGATGCCCGCAGGAGCTTCATGCGCGTTTGGACCGGGAGCGCGTCGTCCTCCGACGCAGCCTCGAGGGCGGCGGCGATGCGGTCGCGGGTGGCGTCGCTCAGACCCAGTTCGCGGACAGGGTAGAGCACCCCGTCCAACGTGACGCCGATGATGCGGCGAGACGGGCCGCGCTCGCCCCGTCGCAGCGCCAGCGAGACGACCCGCAGCCCGTCGCTCTCCCGCGTCAGCCGCCCGTCGGTCAGCGCTCGCTCGGCCCGGGCGGCGAGCATCTCTTTGGCCGGCTCCTCACGAACAAATCTCTGGAGACTCCCGCGAATCTCTTCCTCTGTCACGGGAGGCAGGCCGTCGGCCACGGCGTTGGAATAGCTCCTGTTGAACTGCTCCGCCGCCTCCGCCAGCGTGGGGCCGGGGGGGACGGCGGAAGACTCTTCTTCGGGGATCGAGAATTGAAAAATCGTCGGGGCGCCGGGGGTCTTCATTTCCACGAACAGTTTCGACCCGTTGACCTCGGAGGATGGATCGAGACGAATAATACTGATCCGCCCGCCGCGGGGCGCCTCTTCGCCGCGGAGGACCCAGTCGTACGGCGCGGTTGTGGTTCGATTCCAGTCCCGAAAGCCGCGGCGGATCGCGGCGGCGACGGTTTCGACGGTCAGCGGGACCTGCTTTCCGCCGGCCGTTCCGTTGTACGCCTCGACGGCGCTCGCCAGCGAGTCGCTCCCGCCCGTCCAGCGTTTGTGTTCCTCCACCCGCACGCCGGGTTCTTCCGGGGCCCGCATCGCCGTCGGCGCCTCGGTCGGCGTTGCCTCCGCCGGCTCCACAGCCTCAGTCGCGTCCTCGGCGACCTCCACGTCCGCCGGCGGGGCCGGCGGCTGGGCGAATGCCGCCCCCGCCCCGAGCAGGCCGAAGGCGAAGACGAACGACGCCGTTCGCCAGGATCGCCCCCGGCGGGGGGCGCGGGAAGCCTGGCCTGAGCGAATCATCAGTCGTCTCCGGGGCGTGGGAGGGAACGGCCGATCCTACTTGGCCCGCAGCACGTACACCACGTCTTCGGTGAGCTCGTCAATAATGATCGGCTCCTCGATGTCGTAGCAGAAGTCGTACGTCTCCAAGATTTCAAACCGGTCGACGGACGAGAATAATTCCGCCATTTCTTTGCGGGTGTAGGTGCGATAGTGCATCGTGTCCCGCATCACGAAATGCCGGGTCGGCGTGGTGATGTTGAACGTCATCCCCAGCGTTTCCATCCGCTTCGAGCGGTCGAAATCCGTCGTCCGCAGGTCGGAGATAATGCTCAGCTGGCCGCGGCGGGCGTGCCAGGTCTCCTCGCCCTCCCAGTCGTCGTCCTCCGGCGTGAGGTGCAGGCCGAGCAGATACAACCCGCCCGGCTTCAAGGCGTCGGCGACGCAGTTGAGATGCGATTGCGCCTCCGCCTCGCTGCCGAGGTGGCGGAAGGAATTGATCATGTTGAAGCAGGCGTCGACCGGCTTCTGGAGTTTGAAGTCGGCCATATCGCCGACGACCGCCGTCTCCGGCAGCCCGTGCCGTTTCAGGCGTTCGTTGCAGAAGGCGACGGCCTTTTCGTTCAGGTCGTTGCCCGCGACGGCGAGGCCCGCCTTGCCGAGCTTCACCATCAACCGGCCGGTGCCGCAGGCGGGTTCGAACGTCGTTTTGACTTTCCCGGGGCGATATTTGTCGAAGCATTCCAACAGGAAGTCGTATTCGGCCTTCCAGTCGCTGCCGAAGACGAGGTCGTAATATTTCGGGAAATCGTAGAGGTTCGCCCGCACCTCCTCCGGGGCCGGCTCGACCTCGCCGTGGTCGGGGGGGATGGGGACGAGCACGTCGTCGTCGGAGGCTTGGTCCTGGGAGGCGTCGTGGGCGGCGGGCATCGGCGAGAGCGGGCGAGTCGGGTAGGGTGTTCCGCAGGATAGCCGCTCACCCGTTTTCCGCCCCCCGATGGCCGCCGCTTTCACCTTCTCCGACCGCGCCCGCGGCATCGACGCCAGCGGGATCCGCAAGGTCTTCGATCTGGCCGCCCAGCTCGAAGACCCCATCAACCTCTCCATCGGCCAGCCGGACTACCCGGTGCCGGACGCCGTCAAAACCGCGATCGCCACCGCCGTGGCGAACGACCGCAACGCCTACAGCCCGAGCCAGGGCGTCGCCCCGCTGGTCAGCCGGTTGCAGGCGGACGTCGACAAGGCGTTCGGCCACGCCGACCGCCGGGCGTTCGTGACCAGCGGGACCAGCGGCGGGTTGATGCTGGCGCTGTCGGCGCTGGTGAACCCGGGGGACGAGGTCGTCGCCTTCGACCCGTACTTCGTGATGTACAAGCACCTCACCACACTGTGCGGCGGGGTGTGCAAGTTCGTCGACACCTACCCGGACTTCCGCATCGACGTGGAGAAGGTCCGGGCCGCGATTGGACACAAGACGAAGGCGATCCTCTGCAACAGCCCGGCGAACCCGACCGGGGCCGTGATGACGGAGGAGGAAGCCCGCGGCCTCGCCGAACTGAGCCGGGAGACCGGCGTGCCGTTGATTTCCGACGAGATTTATGAACTGTTCTGCTACGACGGGCCGTTCGTCAGCCCGGCGACGTTCGACGAAAACTGTCTGGTGGTCGGCGGATATTCCAAGACCTACGGCATGACCGGCCTGCGGGTCGGCTACGCCCACGGGCCGAAGGCGCTGATCGAGCAGATGATCAAACTCCAGCAATACACCTTCGTGTGCAGTCCCCAGCCGGCCCAGTGGGGGGCGCTGGCGGCGCTGGACGTGGATATGTCCGCCCGGGTCGAGGAATACCGCGGCAAACGCGACCTGCTGGCTGGCCTGATCGGCGAGAATTTCCCCGTCCGCGGGGCCGACGGGGCATTTTATATGTTCGTCCCGGCCCCGTGGGGCACGGGCACGGAGTTCGTCGCCGCCTGCATCAAGGAGGGCCTGCTGGTCATCCCCGGCAACGTCTTCAGCGAGCAGGACACCCACTTTCGCATCAGCTACGCCGCCACCGACGACACGATCCGCCGCGGGGCCGAAGTCTTGAACCGGTTGGCCGAACGCGGGCCCGCCTGACGGGGGGGCCCCTGTAAGCCAGAAGCGCAAGCGAGGGGGACGACGTACCTCCCGGATCGGAGCCGTGAACGTCGGTGGCAGCCCGTTTCCCTCGCTTGCGCTTCGGGCTCACAGCGTCGTCACTTCGCCATCAACTGCGCCACCGCGTAGAGGTCGTCGGCGAGGTCGTCGTACATCCGCTGGGTGGCGTCCTCCTCCGGGACCCGCAAGATCGCGGAGGGGTGCCAGGTGGCGGTGGTGATCGGCGAGAACGGCGTCTCCCGAATCTCCCCCCGCTGCTTGGTGATCCGAAAATCCCGGCCCAGAATCGCCTGGGCCGCGGTCGCCCCCAGGCAGACGATCGCCCGCGGTTTGATCGCGGCGAACTCCGCCTCGATCCACGGTTTGCAGGCGGTGATCTCCCGGGCGCTCGGTTTGGCGTGGATGCGGCGGGAGCCCTGTAGCGTATGTTTAAAGTGCTTGACCGCGTTCGTGATATAGACCTTCGAGCGGTCGATGCCGGCGTCTTCGAGGGCGTCGTTGAGCACCTGCCCGGCGGGGCCGACGAACGGCTCGCCGGTGCGGTCCTCGTTGTCGCCGGGCTGCTCGCCGACGAACACGATTTCCGCGTCCGCCGGACCGCTGCCAAAGACCGTTTGCGTGGCGTCCTTGTACAGGTCGCACCCCCGGCAGCCCTCGGCGGCTCGTTCGAGGGCGGAGAGGTCCGTGCGGCGAGCGGGGTCGTCGGGGAGAAACTCGGCGGCGGACATCGAAAAGCCTTCGGTCGTGGAGATCATCCGCCGCTCGCGGTCGGCGGCGCTGCGGATCAGGTCGGGAATGGCGGCGGCTTCGGGCAACGTCGGCCAGTGCCGCACGGGCAGCTCGGCCTTCATGGCCCTCACCTTCAAGCGGGCGGGATTGAAGATGTGTCGATAATAGGTGTCCCAGAGTTCTTCCGTCGGGTCCTCCGCCGGAAGTTCGGACCGGGGAACCCCGGGGCCGTACGTCAGTTCGCGGGTGTCCCAGACCGCCGACTCCCGCGGGGTAAGGATCGCCCAATGCATCGGAGCGAACCGCCGCACGAAGAAGGGCGCCGCCGCCCGCACGATGTGATGATCCGGCCGATGCCACGCCACGAAACGCTCGCCATGCGGCGTGTTCGGTTCGCTGACCCGGCGGAAACGGACGAAGGCCTTCATCTTGTGGACGTCCCGCCGCACGGCCTTCGCCCAGGTTTGCAGGCGAACCACGTCCGGGTCGGCGGCGTCGTGCATCAGGTGCGGTTCGCCGTGCGTCAGGCGCCACAGCAGGGCGTACAGCGTTTCCCAACGGGCCGGGTCCGAGTGACAGGCCGCCCCCCGGGCCAGCTTGAGAAACGTCGGCGGCACGCGGAGAGTCGTCGTCGCCGCGTTCGCCTCCGCGGGGGGCTCCGCGGCGAACAGGCCGTCGCCGGCCGCGGCGTCGTGGGCGTCGGTCCAATGCACCGCCGCGGGATGAACACGCTCCGACAGCAACCCCCGGGCGACGCCGCGAAACTCCTCCCAGCGGTCGGCGGTCGCGTGCTGCATCGACGGGGGCGGACGACGGAAACGAGAACTCCTCATTGTACGCCCGAACACTTTCCCGGACAGGTTACGACCCGCCCGCCGCGACGGTTCCCACGGTGATGAATGACGGAGAGGCCCGCCGACGGGTGGACAGCATCGAATATCTGCACGCGGTCGTCGTGCTGGCCTGCGTGCGCACGGGGTTGCGGTACGGCATCGACCGCTCGGACCGCAGCGAAGCGTTCTACGTGAAGCTGTTTCGCCCCCTCGGTTCGCCGTCGCCGCTCGGCGGCGCGCCTCGGCACGAGGCGGAGCGTGGCCACTGGTGGGGAGTCCGGGTGGCGGCCCACCTGCCGGTGTACCGGTGCAGTCAGGACTACGCCCAGATCCACGTTCCCCGAACCGTCGCCGACCCCGCGGAGCTGCGGGCCGCGGAGCGGGGATTAATCCGGCAGATCGAAGCCGGCGGCCGGGTGATCGCGGACCCGGAGGAGGTCCGCGAAGCGATGTTCGCCGCCTTCCGGACCAAACGCGACGGCGTCGAACGCCCCGGCCCTGCCGGCGGCCGCTGGCGCTGGCGGGAGAAGAGCCTGCGTTGGAAGCTGATCGCGGTCGACGGCGTGCCCGCCGCCGACGTGCCCGGCGACGTGCGGCGGTTGGTCGCCCGGTTCGTCCCGACGGAGGCCCCGGCCGTGCGGCTGACCCCGCGGGAGCAGTCCGACGTCCGGCACCGCCTCAACGCCCGCGCCCGCTGGGCGTATGAAGAAGAGCGAGCGGCGGGCGTCAGCCCCCTGAGGCGTTGACGCTCTCGCCCCCGCTCGCCTGCTCAGCGGGCTGACGCCCCCGCTCGCCTTGCGGGGCGGATTGTTTTATGCACCGTCGGTCCGTTCTCGTACAGGTCCGACCGATGCCGTTCGCCGCCCCGCTGCTGCTCGTCGCCGCCCTCGCCCCGGCCGATGCCCAAACCGTCACCGCCGACGCGGTCGCCCCGGTGTCGTTCGCGGCGTTCGCCATGCCGGATCAATTCGGAACCGCCCACGCCGTCGGCGGGACAGGGCCGGGCGTGACGGTGCTGCTGTACGGCGACCGCGAGGCCGCGGAGGCCAGCCGCGACCTTGGCGCCGCGTTGCACGTGCTCTTTCACCCCACGGCGAAGGATCAATCCGCGAAGGCGGCCGCCAAGGCGCCCGTGCGGCCGGTGCCGGGCGCGGCCGCGGGGGCCGTCATTCCCCCGGTGCACGTCGTCGCCGCGGCGAGCGCTCCCGGCGTGCCGGGGCCGGTTCGCTCCGTGATCGCCTTCCAACTGCGGCGGGCCGCCCCGCACACGCCTGTCCTGCTGGACTGGAACGCCGATCTCGCCCGTCAGTTCGGTCTGACCTCCGGCGCCCCGAACGCCGTGGTGATCTCCGCGACCGGCGTCGGCTATCCGGTGGACGTGAGCGACGAGAAGGCCGCGGACCGCATCGAGGCCGCCGTTGAAACGCTCCGCCGGCGGATGACGACCACGCGCTGAAGCGACGCCCCCGCGGCCGAACGCAGGTCGCGGACGGTTCCTCGCCGGTATCGGACGGGGAGGGGGCGCCGTAAAATCGGCGGAGATGAATTCGTTCTCCGTCTTTTCCGGCGCCGCATTGATGGTTCGCTTTGGCTTGGTTCGACTCGCCGCCGTCCTGTGCGGCGTCGGGGCGGTCGCGGGGTCGACCGCCTTCGCCGCGGAGGAACCGCAACGGCCGCCGAACGTGGTGCTGATCCTGGCCGACGACCTCGGCTGGAGCGACACCACCCTGTACGGCACGACGAGCTTGTACCAGACGCCGAACGTCGCCCGCCTCGCCGAACGCGGGCTGACGTTCACCCGGGCCTACGCGGCCAGTCCGCTGTGCTCGCCGACGCGGGCGGGGATTCTCACCGGACTGTCGCCGGCCCGGGTGGGGATCACGGCGCCGAACTGCCACCTGCCGCGGGTCGTGTTGGAGCCGTCCGCCAACCCGACTGCCCCGCCGGGGATGAAGGCGACGACCTGCAATTCCGTCACCCGGCTCGACCCGAAGTACCTCACGCTGGCGGAGACTTTGCGGTCGCACGGCTACACGACGGGACATTTCGGCAAGTGGCACCTCGGCCCGGAGCCATATTCGCCGCTGGAACACGGCTTCGGTGTGGACGTTCCACACTGGCCCGGCCCCGGCCCGGCCGGCAGTTTCGTCGCCCCCTGGAAGTTCCCGAATTTTCCGCCGAACTCCCCGCGGGAGCACATCGAAGACCGCATGGCGGAGGAGGCGTCGCGGTTTATTGAGGACCACAAAGACGAGCCGTTCTTCCTGAACTACTGGCAGTTCAGCGTGCACGCCCCCTTCGATGCCAAGCCGGAGCTGATCGAAAAATATCGGCCGAAGGTCGACCCGGACGACCCGCAGCGGAGCCCGACGTACGCCGCGATGGTGGAGAGCTTCGACGACGCCGTCGGCACGTTGCTGGACACGCTGGACCGGCTCGGCCTGGCCGAGAATACGCTGATTATCTTCACCAGCGACAACGGGGGCAATATGTATAACGAGATCGACGGCACGACCCCCACCAGCAACGCCCCGCTGCGGGGCGGGAAGGCCACGATGTACGAGGGCGGCGTCCGCGTCCCGTGGGTGACCGTCCTGCCCGGCGTGACCGAGCCGAGAACTGTCAGCGACGCCCTCGTCCAAACCACCGACATCTACCCCACCGTGCTGGAGGCCGCCGGTCTTCCGGCGCCCGACGGGCTGAAGTTCGACGGCGTCAGCCTCGTCCCGGCTCTGAACGGCGGAGAGTTGGAGCGGGACGCGATCTTCACTTACTTCCCGCACGCCCCGCGGGTGCCCGACTGGCTCCCGCCCTCGGCCAGCGTCCACTGGACCGACGACGACGGCACGCTGTGGAAACTGATCCGCCTGTTTCACGAGGGCGGCGGCCCCCGCGGCGGTCCGCACCAGTTGGTCCTCTATAATCTCACGGACGACCCCGGCGAGACGACGAATCTGCTGGCCGCCAAACAGATCCGGGCTCAGCAACTCAACGGTAAGCTCGAGCAGTTTTTGACGGAGAGCGGCGCCCCGCTGCCGCGCAAGAACCCCAACTTCGACCCGGCCAAGTATCGGCCGGAACTCGTCGGCGTCTCCGCCCAGCCTCGGAAACAGGCGGCGGGCAAGTAGGCCGTCCCTCACACCTCGCCGGTGAGGGCGCTGCCGGCGGCGTCGAACAGCAAGCCCTGCGTCAGCTGGGGGGCGAACCGCTCCCGCAGAGATTCGCTGTCGAGGAACTTCCCCCCGCCCGGGTCGGCGGTGAGCAGGAACGGCCGGGCCTTTTTCAGCGGCACCCGCAATCGCTTGAGATCGGCCAGCCGCACCGCCCGGAAGCGGCGGATCTTGAGGATGCGCTCCACGCTCCGCACCCCCAGCCCGGGCACGCGGAGCAGCGTCTCCTTCGCCGCTTTATTGATATCGACGGGAAACAATCCGCGGTGCCGCAACGCCCAGGCGGTCTTCGGGTCGAGGTCTAGATCGAGGTCCGGGGCGTCGTCCGGAGTGATCTCCTCGGCATTAAAACCGTAGAACCGCAGCAGCCAGTCGGCCTGATAGAGCCGGTGCTCCCGCACCAACGGCGGCGACTGCCCTGGCAGCCGGGCGTCTGCGTGGGGAATCGGGCTGTAGGCGGAGTAATAGATCCGCCGCAGATCGTGGCGTTTGTAGAGCCGCGTCGAAGTCTTGAGGATTTCGCGGTCCGGCGTGTCCGTGGCCCCGACGATCATCTGCGTGCTCTGCCCGGCGGGGGCGAAGGGGGCGGCCTGAAAGCCCCGCCGACGGTCCGCCCGGTTCGCCTCCCGGCGGGTCTTCACTTCAGCCATTGCGGCTTCAATCTGCGGCGTGCGCTTCTCTGGGGCGAGTTTCTGGAGGTCGGTCTCCGTCGGCAACTCGACGTTCACGCTGAGCCGGTCGGCGAACAGGCCGGCCTGCTCGATCAGTTCCTCGGAGCATTCCGGAATCGTCTTCAGGTGAATATAGCCGCGGAAATGGTGATCTTCCCGCAGCCGGCGGGCGACCTCGACCAGCTCGGCCATCGTGTCGTCCGGCGAGCCGATGATGCCACTGGAGAGGAACAGTCCTTCGATATAGTTCCGCTTGTAGAATTCGAGCGTGAGGGAGACGACTTGTTCAATTTTGAACCGGGCCCGCCGCACGTCGGAGGTGACGCGGTTCACGCAATACTGGCAGTCGAAGATGCAGTAATTCGTCAGCAGAATCTTCAGCAGCGACACGCAGCGTCCGTCCGGCGTGTAGCTGTGGCAGATCCCCATGCTCTCGGTCGAACCGATGCCCGGATCGCTGTTCTTCCGGCGGTCGCGGGCGCCCTTCGCCCCGCTGCTGGCGCAACTGGCGTCGTATTTGGCGGCGTCCGCGAGGATCGCCAGCTTGCCGCGGACGTCCAACGGCCCTTTCGCCTGCAACGCCGGCGTGGGGTGGGACGTCGGCGGCGTCTCCGAGGGCGATCGCGCCGGCAATACGAAAGCGGACATGGGCGAGCCGGTGGGAGGCGGAACAGTGGACGAGCGTATCCCTGTTCAACCGCCGCGGACAGGCCGATTTCACGACGCGATCGCGGCGCTTTTGCCGTATTCCGCGAGGTCGCCGTCAAATCCGGTTCCTATCGCCCAGCCGGGGCGAGCGTCGCCTGCCACGCGGCAAAGTCGGCCGCCATGCGTTCGACCCGCTCCGGCTGCGACGCGGCTAAATCGTGAGCCTCCCCCGGGTCGGCGAGTAGGTCGTAGAGCTGCCACGGGGCGTTCCGCTTCGGGCGGATCAGTTTGAAGCGGTCCTCGGTCCAGGCGTCGCGGCTCTGAAAGGTAAAGCCGATGGGGCTGGTCCGTTCCGTCGCCCCGTCGCGGAGCAGGGGGAGTACGTTCATCCCCTCCCGGCCAGGGTCCCTCGGCGGCTCCAGCCCCGCGGCGGCCAGGACCGTGGGGAACAGGTCCGTGGAGACGACGGGCAGGTTCGTCGCGCCGCCGCCGGACAGCCCGCCGGCCGGCCATTCGATCAGCCCCGGGACCCGCACGCCGCCTTCGTATAGATCGCGTTTGCGACCGCGGAACGGGCCGGCCGAGCCGGGGGCGGTCGCGTCGCCCTCCGGGCCGTTATCGGAGCAGAAGACGACGAGGGTCTTCTCCGCGACGCCGGCCTCCCGCAGCGTCGCCCGGACCCGACCGACGGCGGCGTCCAGGGCCGCGACGCTGCCGCGATAGTGTTTCTCGTAGTCCGACAGATGCGCGAACCGGGCCGCGTCTTCCGCCCCGGCGACCACCGGCAGGTGCGGGGCGTGGAACCAGACGACCGCGAGGAACGGCCGCCCCACTGTCGCCCTGTTTTCAATAAACGCCGTCGCCCGATCGACGATCCGGTCTGAATCGTCGCCCCGCAGCTCCTCCGCGGTTTGCCCCGGTCCCGTCCAATACGCGGTGCCGTAGGGCACGGCGTCGGCGGGGTCGGCGACCGGCTCCCACCACGTCGAACGGGCGCCGACCTTCGGCTTCCACAGCGGATCGAAGGTGGGAACTTTCGATTCCGTGGCGAAGGTCACGTCGAACCCGTGCTCCCAGGGCGGGGCGTAGTCCTTGAGGTTGCCGGGCCGGCCGCGGTTCGCGTCGCGGACGTCGGTCGTCAGCGTGCCGAGGTGCCATTTCCCGAAGAAGCCGGTGGCGTATCCGGCATCCCGCAGGCGTTCGGCGAGCGTCTCCTCCTCATCCGGTAAATGGCCGACGTTGGCGTGGGTGATCCCTACCCGGTGCGGGTGCCGGCCGGTCATCACGCTGGCCCGCGTGGGGCTGCACACCGGCGAGGCGGCATAGAACCGCTCCAGCCGCACGGCGTCCTTCGCCCATTCGTCGAGGTGCGGGGTGAACGCCCCCGGCGAGCCGCCGGCGTCCCGGTGATAGCCCACGTCCCCCCAGCCGAGGTCGTCGGCCATCATCAACACGATATTCGGTCGTTCCGTCGGGGCGTCGGCCCCGGCGACGACGGCGGCGAGCAGCAACGGGGCGAACATCGGCGACGACTGAGCGAGGGGCGATTGGCGGACGGGGAACCGATGTCTACCATTCGACCGGCCCGCCGTCACCCTGCCGCGTCATGTCCGAACTGCTCACCCGCACCGACCGCGGCCTGTATTGCGAGGCGGGCGACTTCTATATCGACCCTTGGGGGCCGGTCGAGCGGGCGGTCGTCACCCACGCGCATGCCGATCACGCCCGCCGCGGCATGGGCGCCTACCTCACCGTCCCCGAGGGCGAACCCGTCCTGCGGCCTCGCATGGGCGCCGAGGCGAAGATCGACACGGTTCCCTACGGCGAGCCGATAACGATCAACGGCGTGCGGGTCAGCCTGCACCCCGCCGGCCATATCCTCGGCAGCGCCCAGGTGCGGGTGGAACATCGGGGCGAGGTCTGGTGCGTCTCCGGTGATTATAAGCTCGGTTCCGACCGCACCTGCGCGACCTTCGAGCCCGTGCCCTGCCACACCTTCATCACCGAAAGCACCTTCGGGCTGCCGGTCTATCGGTGGGCGCCCCAGGAGGAGGTCTTCGCCCAACTCAACGACTGGTGGGCGACGAACCGAGCGGACGGCAAGGTGAGCGTGCTGTTCGCCTACGCCCTCGGCAAGGCCCAGCGATTGCTGGCCGGGGCGGACGCGAGCATCGGACCGATCTACGGCCACGGCGCCGTGCAGGTGTGCAATGAGGGCTACCGCCGGGCGGGGATCGAACTGCCGCCCTGCGAATACGCCGGCCGCGGGGAGCGGGGGAAGGACTGGGACGGCGCCCTGGTCGTGGCCCCGCCCGGCGCCCGCGGCACGCCCTGGCTACGGAAGTTCCGCAATTACAGCACGGCGTTCGCCAGCGGGTGGATGCTCGTCCGCGGCCAGCGCCGCCGCCGGGCCGTCGACCGTGGCTTCGTGATGAGCGACCACGCCGACTGGCCCGGCCTGCTGCAGACAATCGCGGACACCGGCTGCGAACGCTGCCTGATCACGCACGGCTCCCGCCGCGTGCTGGAACGTTATTTGAACGAGGAGACGAACGTGTCGGCCGCTCAATTGGACACCTGGTTCGAGGGCGAATCCGACGACCGCGGCGAGGAGGCCGACGCCGAGATGGCCGACGCCGGTAACGAGGGGGCCAGCAACGAATGAAAGCCTTCACTCGCTTATTCACCCGGCTGGACGAGACGAACAAGACGCTCGCCAAGCAGGCGGCGTTGGTCGAATATTTCCGCTCGGCCCCGCCGGGGGACGCGGCGTGGGCGGTCTATTTTCTCTCCGGCCGCAAGCTCAAACGGCTCTTATTGTCCCGGGAACTGCGGGCCTGGGGCGCCGCGGAGGCCGGCGTGCCGGATTGGCTGTTCGAGGCGAGCTATGAAGTGGTGGGCGACCTCGCCGAGACGCTGGCGCTCCTGTTGCCGGAGCCGGCCGAGTCGAGCGACCTGCCGCTCAAAACCTTCGTCGAGGACCGCCTGTTGCCCCTCAAAAAGATGGAGGAGGGCGAACGCCGGGCGGCGGTGGCGCTTCTGTGGCGGGAACTGGACCGCCCGCAGCGGTTCGTGGCCGGCAAGTTGATGACCGGCAGCTTCCGGGTAGGCGTGTCGCAGCGCTCGGTAGTGAAGGCCCTCGCGGAGGCCGGCGGGGTCCCCACGGAACTGGTCGCTCACCGCATGATGGGAACCTGGGAGCCGACCGCGGAGTTTTATCGCTCCCTCACCAAGCCGGAGGCGGACGGGGAGATCGACGCCTCCCGCCCGTACCCCTTCTTCCTGGCCCACCCCACCGAGGCCCCCGCCGACGATCTGGCGGACGCAGGCCAGTATTTCGCCGAGTGGAAGTGGGACGGCATCCGCGCTCAGGTGATCCGCCGGCAGGGGCAGAGCTTCGTCTGGAGCCGGGGCGAGGAACTGATCGGGGAGCGGTTCCCGGAGATTCTGGCCGTCGCCGACGCGTTGCCGGACGGCACGGTCCTCGACGGCGAAATTGTGATCGCCAAAGGCGGCGAGGTGCAGAGCTTCGCCCAGTTGCAACGCCGCATCGGCCGCAAGACCGTCGGCAAGAAGTTATTGCAGGACTGCCCGGCCCACTTCGTGCTGTTCGACGTGCTGGAGGCCGGCGGGGAAGACGTGCGCGGTCGGTCGTTGGAAGAGCGGCGGGCGCTGCTCACGGCGATCGCCGTGGCGCTGGGGGAGCGGGGGGTGAACGTCTCCCCCTCGGACGTGTTGGAGGGCGAAACCTGGGCTGAATTCGCCGCCCACCGGGAGCACAGCCGGGCGATGCGGTCGGAGGGGCTGATGCTGAAACGCCGGGACGCCGCCTACGGCGTCGGCCGCGTGCGGGGGCCGTGGTGGAAGTGGAAGGTGGCCCCGTACACCGTCGACGGGGTGATGCTCTACGCCCAACGCGGCCACGGCCGTCGGGCGAGTCTCTATACGGACTACACCTTCGGCGTGTGGGACGACGGGCAACTCGTGCCGTTCGCGAAGGCCTACAGCGGCCTGACGGATCAGGAGATCGGCAGCGTCGACCGCTGGATCCGTCGCAACACGACGGATAAATTCGGCCCCGTCCGCCAGGTCAAACAGGAACGGGTCTTCGAGTTGGCCTTCGAGAACATCCAAAAAAGCTCTCGCCACAAGAGCGGCATCGCGGTGCGGTTCCCCCGCATCGTCCGCATCCGCGACGACAAAACCGCCGCCGAGGCGGACACGCTGGACACGGTGAAGGGCCTGATCGCATGACCCGTCGCCGCACCCGGCCGAACCGGCTCCGGCTCGCCGCCGTCGTCGGTGGCGTGAGTTTGCTCCTCCTTGGAATTACATTCCTGGTTCGGGGCGTCACGCTGGGCGGGGACATGCACTTCGGCTGGTTTCAGGACCCCCGGGCCCCGTACGACTACGACCCGAACTTCACGATGTTCGTCGGGCCCCTGGAGTTCGTCGGCGAGTGGGCCTGGATCGTGCCCACGGCCGCGGGGTTGGGCGGAACCCTCGGCGGCGTCGCGCTTCTGATTTGGACATGGCGGGCCAAGGGGGACTCGTCTGCCCGCCCCCGCCGCCAGGCTGGAAAGGGAGCGCCGGCGTCGGAATGATCGGCCGGTCTCCACGCCGCGACCGGCCGCCTGATGAACCGCTATTTCGTCACGACGACCGACCCGGACGGCCGCCAGGACGTGCGGCACGTCGAAGCGGTCTCCGCCGCCGCGGCGCTGGCGGAGTTGGAGGCCGACGGGCACCGCGACCTCACGCTGCACACCGACGACGTCTCCGCCGAGGCGGTCCGCGGCCAGCCGGACGCCCCGGACCTCACCCCCAAGGAGCAGCTCGAACTGCGGGCGGTGGGGCCGCTGGGGTTCGCCTGGGCGCTGGCGAAGCTGTTTTATCGGAAGACCTGGCTTTCGCACCTCATCGCCGCGGGCGTGGTGATCTTCGTTGTGCAGCGGGACGGGTGGGGGTTCTACGCCTGGCTGGCGGCGGCGTGGTTGGTCTTCCCGCTGCCGTTCAGCCTGTACTCCTCCTTCGTCGGCCCTCACCGCCGGTACAACCGTCTGCTGACCGCCGCCTCGTGGGGGCGGTGGGAGAAGGTCCTCGCCCTTGCCCCCGGACTGCGGGGGAAAGTCCCAGACTTGGAACTGGACGCCCGGGAGGCCGTCGCCCTCGCCGGCCTGGGGCGGCTGGAAGAGGGGCTGGAACTCATGGCGCCCCACCTCGGCCCCCCGCCGGGCGTCGGCAGGCACCCCGACGCGGACGACGAGGACGCGGCGGCGTGGTCCGCAGAGGAGGTCGCCGACCTGTTCCCCGACGAGGAGCCCCCCGCCGAACCGGCTTCCCCTCAGACCGCCGCCCTCGCGATGGCCCACGGCCGGACGGCGGAGGCGTACGGCGTCGCGGAGCGGTACGACGACGTGCTCGAACGACTCCGACGCGCCCACGACCTGGCCCCGGACGACCCGACGATCGGCCTCGACCTCGCCTTGGAACTGCTGAAACGGGGTGAGGCAACCGCGGAGGCCCGACGACTGCTCGACGCGGCGGCGGCCGGACCGGTCAGCGACCTGCTCGCCGCGATCATGCCGTTCGCCGAGGGGCTCTGGGCGCTCCGCACCGGCGACGCCCGCGGGGCGGACGCGCGGCTGTCCGAAGCCCTCGACCGCACCGCACCGTTCGCCCCGGGCAACCCGCTGATGGCGCTCATGCGGGACATGATGCGGGCCTGGCGGGCGTTGGCCCGGGCCGATCACGGCGACCTGCCCGGCGCCCGCAGGGACGCCCGGTCCGCCCGCCCGCGGCTGACGGCCCTCCGGTCCCGGCGGTTGCTGACCGAACTCGACGCCGCCGTGCCGCCCGAGTGAGGCGGCGGGGCGGCCGGCGGGCCGCGGCCGCCTAGACTGACGGCGTGACCGTCCCGAGCGCCGCCGCTGTTCCGCCCCCGCCCGCCGACCGTGGGGCGGTCGGATGAAGCGGGTTCTCTTCGGAGTGACCGGGGCGGCGGCGTTGCTGGGGTCGGTCCCCGTCCTGTGGGCGGGCGTCTGGGCGGTCGGGGCGTTCGCCGAACGGTGGCCGGCCGACGTGGGGATCGGGCGGTATTCCGGCGGGGACGTTCAGGTCCACTCGACCTCCCTCGTCGTGTCGCCCGGGCCGGTCCGATTGGAGAACGGGAGCGCGGCCGCGGCGATCGTCGGGGCGGGGGCCGTCGGCTTCGGAGCCGGGTCGTTTCTGCTGTCCCGGGCGTGGCGGGGGATGCGTGACTGACGCCCCGTCGAGAGCCGCGGTCGCGCGGGCGAAGCGGGCGGTCCGCGGGTGGTTCGAATCGACCGTCCGCAGCCCGTTTCGCTTTCAAACCCAGGCCTGGAACGCCTATGCGAACGGTGAGAGCGGGCTAATTCACGCCACCACCGGCACCGGCAAAACGCTGGCGGCGTGGCTGGGGCCGGTCATCGACGGCCTCGCCCGCGGCGAAATCCGCGACCCTGCCAAAGCCGGCGAGACGGAGACGAAACGCCGCCGCCGTTCCCCGCCGCTGCGGGTGTTGTGGATCACCCCGCTGCGGGCGCTGGCCGGGGATACGGAGCACAGCCTCCGCGTTCCGCTGGACGCCCTCGGGTTGAACTGGTCGTTGGAAAGCCGCACCGGGGACACCGCCTCCAAGATCCGCTCCCGTCAAACCAAGCGTCTGCCGACGGCGTTACTGACGACGCCGGAGAGCCTCTCGCTGGCTCTCGCCCGGACGGACTGCGTGGAGCAGTTCGCCCACCTCGAATGCGTGATCGTGGACGAGTGGCACGAGTTATTAGGTTCTAAACGCGGCAGCCAGACGGAACTCTGCCTCGCCCGCCTGCGGCGTTGGCGGCCGTTTTTGAAGACGTGGGGGCTGAGCGCCACGCTGGGAAATATCGACGAGGCCGCGGAGACGCTGCTGGGGGCCGACGCGGAGATCCCGACCGTCATCTCCGGCGGCCGCCGCAAGAAATACGCGGTCGATTCGATCCTGCCGGAGACCGTCGAACGTTTCCCCTGGTCCGGGCACCTGGGGCTCAAACAGCTCGATCAGGTGTTGCCGATCGTGGAGGGGGCCGCGTCCTCCATTCTGTTTACGAACACCCGCAGCCAGACGGAGTTGTGGTACCAGGCGTTGCTCAAAGCCCGGCCGGACTGGGCGGGGCGGATCGCGTTGCATCATGGTTCGTTGGGCAAGGAGAGCCGCCGGTGGGTCGAGGCGGGGCTCAAGAACGGCGAGTTAAAATGCGTGGTGAGCACGTCGAGTCTGGACCTCGGCGTGGACTTCGCCCCGGTCGAGCGGGTGTTGCAGGTCGGCAGCCCGAAGGGCGTGGCGAGACTGCTCCAGCGGGCCGGCCGCAGCGGGCACGCCCCGGGGCAGACGAGCCGCGTGACTTGCGTGCCGACGCACGCGTTGGAATTGGTGGAGGTCGCCGCCGCCCGGGCCGCGATGGAGGCCGGGGCGATCGAGGCCCGCACGCCGCCCCGCAAGCCGCTGGACGTGCTGGTTCAACACGCCGTGACGATCGCCCTCGGCACGGGGTTCCGTCGGGACGAATTATTAGAAGAAATCCGCACCGCGAGCAGCTTCGCCGCGGTGACGGACGCGGAGTGGGACTGGTGCCTGGACTTCATTACCCGCGGCGGGGAGGCGTTGCGGAACTATCCCGAGTATTCCCGCGTCGCCCTGCGGGAGGGCGAATATCGAGTGGAGGACAAAACCGTCGCCCGCCGGCACCGGATGAGTATCGGCACGATCGCCTCGGACGCGGCGGTCGAGGTGCGGTTCCTCAAGGGGGCCCGGCTGGGCATGGTGGAGGAGGCGTTCGTCAGTCGGCTCAAACCGGGCGATAAGTTCCTGTTCGCCGGGCGGCCGCTGGAGTTGGTCAAGGTGTTCGAGATGAAGGCCTGGGTTCGCAAGGCGAAGGGCGTGACCGGCGCCGTGCCGCGGTGGAGCGGGGGCCGCATGCCGCTCTCCAGCGAGTTAGCCGCTGCCGTGCGCTCCAAGCTGGAGGAGGCCCGCGACGGGAACGACCGTGGGCCGGAGATGACCGCCGTGCGGCCGATCCTCGACCTGCAACAACGCTGGTCCCACCTGCCTGGGCGGGACGAGTTTCTCATTGAACGCACCAAAACCCGCGACGGGCATCACCTGTTTTTCTTCCCCTTCGCCGGCCGGCAGGTGCACGAGGGGCTGGGGGCGTTGTGGGCGCTGCGGCTGTCGCGGAAGGTGTCGACGACGTTCGCCGTCGCGGTGAATGATTATGGCGTCGAGTTATTATCGCCCGTGCCGGCCCCGCTGGAGGCGGCGTTGAAGGACGGACTGCTCTCCCCGGAACGCCTGCGGGAGGACGTAGCGGAGTCGCTCAATGCCGTCGAGATGGCCAAGCGGCAGTTCCGGGAGATCGCCCGGGTCGCCGGCTTGGTATTCACCGGCTACCCCGGCGCCGGCAAGTCCGCGAAGCAGATGCAGGCCTCCAGCGGGCTGCTCTACGACGTCTTTCAAAATTACGACCCGGGCAACCTGCTGTTCAAACAGGCGACCGAGGAGGTGCTGGACCGACAGCTCGACGCGGCCCGACTGGAGGAGACGTTGAACCGCCTCGGCCGGGCTCGTCTGATTCTCAACGAATGCCGCCGCCCGACGCCGCTGGCGTTCCCGCTGTTGGTGGACCGAATGCGGGAGCGCGTCAGCAGCGAAAAGCTGAGCGATCGCGTGAAGCGGATGACGCTGCAATTGGAGCGGGCGGCGGGCTGACCGTCACTTCGGCGCGACCGTCACTTCGCCGACGGGCTCTTTAAATGCTTGTCAAAGAAGGCGACCACCTCGCCGAGCGTCTCGCCGCTGTGAAACTCCTTGCCGCCGTGGGCGCCGCCCTCGATCAGCTTTAACGTGGAATCGACGCCGGCCTTCTGGAGGGCGGCGTGCAGGCGCACGCTCTGGTCCGCGGGGACGACCGGGTCCTCCGTGCCGTGCACGATGAAGAAGGGCGGGTCGTCCGCCGACGCGAAAGTGACGGGGCTCGCCCGGCGGGCCAGTTCCGCCTTCTCCATGACCGGGCCACCGAGCAGCTTATAGACGGGCGAACCCGGGCGGAGCGCCACGCGTTCGTAACCGTCCGACTCGGCGAAGGCGGGGAAGTCGGCGGGGCCGTAGTAGTCGCAGACGGCCTGCACCCGGGCGGACACGTCTTTATTCTTGCCGACGTCGAACGCCGTCTCGTCCCCGGACGTCCCCAGCAGTGCTACGAGGTGCCCCCCTGCGGAGCTGCCCCAGACGCCGATGCGGTCGGGATTGAGATTGTATTCCTTCGCATGGGCTCGGAGGTAACGGATCGCGGCCCGGCAGTCTTCAATTTGGGCGGGGAAGGGGGCGGCGTCGGTCAGTCGATACCCGACGCTCGCGACCGCGTAGCCGTTCTGAATGAACCGCGGGTTCAGCGGCGGGCAGCCCCGTTTGCTCCCGCCGGACCAGCCGCCGCCGTGGATCCAGACGACCACCGGTAGCGGTTCGGCGTTCTGCTCGGCCCCCTCCGGCAGATAGAGATCGAGCTTCTGCCGCTCGTGCCCGTCCGGGACATAGGCGAGGTCCCGGTGGGCGACGACGCCCTTCGGCACGGGCAGCGGTTCGTCCTGGGCGAAGCCGGGGGTCGCGATCAGCGTCGCGGCGACGGCCAGGGACGCCAGGAGGCGAACGGGAACGGGGCGTGGCAGCATGGAACGAGCCGGAGAACGGGGAGCGGGACGAAGCGGGCAAGCGTATCAAATCAGCGCGGGCCGATCCCTTCCCCCGGCCGCGACCGGGCCCGCCCGCCGCGAGGTCGGCGGGGGCGGGCGCTCGCCGGCCTCGCCCCTTAACCCGCTCGCCTTGCCCGTCGCAATGAGCGTCCTACAACGCCGGACCGTCTTCTCCTTCCTCCGCCGTTCGCCCCGCCCATGTCTTCCTCGGACCCGCTGTTCAACCCGCTGACCGTCGGCGATTTAGAAGTCCGGAACCGCGTCTGGATGGCGCCGCTGACGCGGTGCCGGTCCCTGTTGCCGGGGCACGTGCCCTGGCAACTGAACGCCGCCTATTACCGCGAACGGGCGACCGGCGGGCTGCTGTTCTCCGAAGCGACGGAGATCGCTCAGGAGGGCCGCGGCTATCCGGGCGTGCCGGGGCTGTTCACCGACGCCCAGGTCGCCGGCTGGCGGAAGGTCACCGCCGCCGTGCACGAGAGCGGCGGCCTGATCGCCTGCCAGTTATGGCACGTCGGCCGGGCCTCCCATCAGGCGTTTCAACCCGGCGGCAAGGACCCGGTCGCCCCCAGCGCCATCGCCGCCAAGGGCGA